>VAXB01000132.1 GCA_005883995.1 Actinomycetota bacterium | reverse complement strand
GTCCGACTCGAGGTTCCCGCTCGCCGACAGGTTCTCGCTCAACAGGAAGTGCGACGTCCCCGTCCCGGTAATCGGCTCGCCCGTGCAGGGATTGACGCCGTCGTACGGGACGACCATCGTCTGCGAAAACGCCGGCCCCGCCGACGCCCCGGTGGCGCCGACCAGAGCCGCCCCGACCACCGCGAGCGTTCCGACAGCGAGAGCCACGCGTCGGCGGCGCCGCGCAGCCGTTCCAACCGCCAAAAAGGTCCCCATGTTCGCCTCCCGTCGTGCCGCATTGTTCCGGCGGCGACGAAGCGCACGCACGTGTGCCGCAGCAACACAAGACTGAGTTTCGACGACCGCCGGCTCCGTGAAGCCTTGCCTTAGCCCTACGCCTGAAAAACGCGCGTAGGGGCCACCCGAATACGGGTGCCGTAGCGGAAAAGCCCGTGCTCGACGAACGCTCAGCGGTAGCCCGTAGCATCTTCGGGCAACCAGTGCGGGACGGCGCCCTCCGCTCGGAAGACGTCGACCGCGGCGAGGTAGCGCCCGATCTCGTCGAGTAGCGCGTTGACGTCGAGCGTCATGGTTCGGTCACGCGGAGCTTGAGTCGCCGCGGGCCGGCGCTCGCAACTCGCAGGACGAAGCTGCGCTCGCCGCAGACCTGGTAGCCGATCGACTTGCCGCCGGACGATCTCCAGGAGCCGCGGACGAGCACGTTTTTGCCGTCGGCGGAACGGAGTTGCAAGTCGACGCCGCCGGTCGTCGTCGTGACCGCGAGCGATCCGTCGAGCGGCGTCGAGATCCGCCCGGTCCAGGCACGCGCGTGCGTGACGTGGATGCGCAAAGTCTGCGTTGCCGCCTCCGTCCATGGATTGAGCACGTCGGCGCGAGCGGCGTCGAGCGCGACCTGCGTCGGCCAGAAGCTCGTGTCGACGACATCCCACTGGTCCGCGCCGTAGCCGTTCAGCACGCGGTACGTCTCCGCGAACGCCTCGCCCGGGTTGAGCGTGTAGAACGCGCCCTCGTCTCCTGGGTACGCCGTCCCGGAACGCGTGCGCGAGCAGACGTTCATCGCCGTCGCCCATCGCTTCGCCCCCGAGTCGACCGCGATCCACGGCGGGTTCGCGCGGTTGTTGGCGACGTGATGGCCGTATTCGTGCGCGGCGACCATCTGCGGCGAAATGCCGCCGCTCGGCTCGTCGCTCACCCACAGGCGGTTACTGCTGTAGCAACCGATCGCGTCCGGACAGATCGTGTTGATCTCGGCCGGGGTCGCGATATACGCAGTGAGCAGCCCGAGCTCCGTGCCGTGGACCAGCGACGCGAAGAATCCGGCCCAGCGGTCTCCGGTCGAGGGGTCCCCTGCGTAGGCCGGCGACACGAGGACCGTCGCTCCGGCCGACGTGGTTCGCAGCCAATGGATCGCGGCGATTCGGCGTTCGGCGCCGGGCCGGAGCCGGTCCGTTCTGGAGGTTGCTAGCGACGGGATCGAGGCAAACGGTGACGCGTCGTACGCCGGCGTCGGCCTTGCCGCCGTCGCAGGCGGTGCGGTCGCGACCAGGATCAGAGCCACTAGTCCGATCGTGACCTGCTTCCTTCGCCTCATCGGTCCTCCTCTTGCCGGCGGGCCCGCCGTCCCCAGGGCGGGCCCGTCCGGTTCTGCTCAGCTCACGCTGAACGTCAGTGGGAACGCCTTCGTGGCGCCCTGATACGCAACGGTCATCACGACGAGGATCTTTTTGCCCTGCGTCTTTTTCTTCGGGACGCGGAACGTGCAGCCGCCCGTGCCGCTGCCGGCGAGCCTCTTGCCCTTGAGCGTTGCCTTGCAGCTGTAGGTGTCCGGCACGATCGTGGCCGCACCCGTGCTCAGCAACTGGGTCGGCGGAAGCTTCAGGTTCGTCGGGACGACCGAGAACGCCTTGCCAGCCTTCGGCCCGGCGCTCGGCGTCGTCCGCACTTCGATCGATCCGATCAGCGGGCCGTGCGCGTCGAGCGAGTAGTTGTACATCCCGACGTCGGGGGCCGAGTCTCCCTTGTTGAAGTCGTCCTGGCCGACGAGTTGAATCGTCTCGACATCGAAGTTGAAGTCGTCCGTGTTGCCGAGCTCGCTTCGGTTGACGGAAATCGTCAGTCCACCACCGCCGCCGCTGATCGTCACGGTGGCGTACGGCGTGTCGACCCAGTCGCGGCCGTCGTAGCGCTGGAAGCCGTAGCCGTCACCCGCGACCCCGAACCAGAAGTCCGCGCCACCGGAGACGATGTCGCCGGTGAGCGGGTTTGCGTCGGTGTCGATGTCCACCGTCGTCATCTGGTCCGGCGACCGAGACAGGTTTGCGCCGGTGATGCGGAACACGACCTGCCCCGTCGCCTTGTCGTTGTCGACGGTGACGCCGGTCACGTCGCCTCCGGGGCCGTTGTCTCCGCTCGCATCCTTGTACGGCGGTTCGACTGCCGGCGACGCTGCCGGGATGAGCATCAACGCGCTCACCGCTGCGGCCGTGAGCGCGCCCGCACGTCTGAGATTGATCCTGCTCATGCCTTCTCCTCTCGCGGAGGCGCGCTTCACGGCGCGCTCCACTCGATCGCTTCGGTCGAGCAGTGGACGTTCCGAAGTCCCCGGTGCTTCATCTGTCCGTCCTGCTTGGCCACGTGCAGGAACCTCGCACCAGGCTCTAACCGACGGCTAACCCGCGTTCGAGCTATCGGCCGCTCGGGGACAGTGCTACAAAAGTCACATGGAGTTTCGGATCCTCGGACCGCTCGAGGTGATCGACGACGGCCGCCGCCTCCGGCTGGAGCGGCGGCTCTCGCGCGCACTGCTCGCGTACCTGTTGCTGCACGCGAACGAGCCCGTCTCGAGCGATCGTCTGGTCGACCAGCTCTGGGGCGAAACGGCACCGAGGACGGCAACCGCGTCGCTCCAGAACACGATCTCGCGTCTCCGGAAGACGATCGGCGCCGAGCGAATCCGGCACGATCCCGCGGGCTACGTGCTGCGCGTTGACCCTGAGTCGTTCGATCTCGCGCGGTTCGAACGGCTCGTCGCAGAAGCGAAGACGACGGCGCCGCCGGTTCGTGTCGAGCTGCTGCGCGCCGCGCTCGCACTGTGGCGCGGCGCACCGCTCGAGGATCTCGCGTTCGAGGGCTTCGGCGACGCCGAGGCCGCTGCGCTCTGGGAGCGGTACCTCGAGGCGGTCGAGGAGCGGATCGCAACCGAGCTCGAGCTCGGAGCCGGTGCCGGGCTCGTGTCGGAGCTCGAGGAGCTCGTCCTCGCTCATCCACTGCGCGAGCGTTTTCGCGCGCAGCTGATGCTCGCGCTCTACCGCGCCGGCAGGCAGGCCGATGCGCTCAACGCGTTCGCCGTCGCTCGGGCGACGCTGCGCGACGAGCTCGGCCTCGATCCCGGGGAGGGGCTGCGTGCGCTGCAGCGCTCGATCCTGGAGCAGGACGAGTCGCTGCGGAGCGACCGTCGACGCGGCTCGACCCCGAGGCGTATCGCGCGCTGATGTCCGCCTACTACGACGCCGTTCGCCGTGCGGTCGAGCTGCACGGCGGGACGGTCGAGAAATTCATAGGCGACGCGGTGATGGCGCTGTTCGGCGTACCGGAACTGCACGAGGACGACGCGTTGCGCGCGGTCCGTGCTGCCGTCGACGCGCGCGACGCCGTCCGACGCGTGAACGAGACGGCCGCACGCGAATGGGATGCAGAGCTCGAGGTGCGCATCGCCCTCAACACGGGCGAGGTCGTGACGGGTACGCGCGAGGCCGTGGCGACCGGCGCGCCCGTCAACATCGCTGCCCATCTCGAGAAGCGCGCAGGCCGTAACGAGATCGTCCTCGGCGCCGAGACGCAGAGGCTCGTTCGCGATGCGGTCGAGACGGAGCCAGCAGGCCTCGGCCACGACCTGCCTGTGTGGCGGCTGCGCGCACTCGTCGACGCGTCGACACTCGTCGCGCGGCAATTGGACGCGCCGCTCGTCGGACGCACGCAAGAGCTGCGCCGTCTGCGTGCGGCATTTCAGCGCGCACGCAAGGACCGAGCAGCCGTCGTGGCAACAGTGATCGGCGAAGCAGGCATCGGAAAGACGCGGCTCGCGCGAGCCGTGGTGGACTCGCTGCGAGACGATGCGCGGGTCGTCGTCGGCCGGTGCGTGTCCTACGGCGCCGGTGCGACGTATCTGCCGATCGCCGAGATCGTCCGAGCGATCGCGCGCGAGCCGTCGGTCGCGGGCGTCCAGGCGGTGCTCGAAGGTGAGGAGGACGCGAGCCATGCCGCGCAGCGCATCGCCGAGCTGGTCGGCTTCGCCGAAGGACCCGCGGCGGCGGGCGAGACGTTCTGGGCGGTGCGGCGGCTGTTCGAGTCGCTCGCGCGCGACCGCCCCCTGGTCGTCGTGCTCGATGACGTCCACTGGGCCGAGCCGACGTTGCTGGATCTCGTCGAGTACGTCGGCGAGTGGGCGGACGCGCAGATCTTCGTCCTGTGCCTCGCGAGGCGTGAGCTGATCGAATCGCGGCCCGGCTGGGGCGGGCCGACGTCTACCGGGTTCCTCATCGAGCTCGAGCCACTGCCGGCCGCGGACGTCGGCGCGCTCGTGGCAACGATGGCCGGCGGCCCCCTTGCAGCGAATATCGCCGACAAGATCGTCGAGCAGTCCGGCGGCAATCCGTTGTTCGCCGAGCAATTGCTCGCTCTGGCGTCGGAGATGCCTGATCGGTCGCTCGACGAAGCGCCTCCGACGGTCGACGCGCTGATCGCGAGCCGCCTGGACCGCCTGCCACAGCCGGAGCTCGAGGTCCTGCAGCGTGCGTCGGTGATCGGGCGGCGGTTCACGGCACACGAGCTCGACCTCGCCGCCCTCGCGGCGGTCGAACGTCGCGGCTTCGTGCGCGGCACGGACGACGGCTTCCGATTTCACCACGTCCTCGTTCGCGACGTGGCCTATCGCAGTCTTGCCAAGGCGCGGCGCGCCGAACTGCACGAATCCGCCGCCGCGCTGCTCGACCGTCAGGACGCGCTGGACGAAATCGTCGGCTTTCATCTCGAGATGGCGTACCGGTATCGGACCGAGCTACGACGCAACGACGGTCATGCGACGGCGCTCGCTGACGCTGCCGGCGAGCGGCTCGGCGCGGCCGGAATCCGTGCCTGGAAGCGAGCGGACACGGCGGCCGCCTCGAACCTCTTGCAGCGCGCCGCCGACCTGTTGCCCGAGCGAGCGCCACGTCGGCGCGAGCTCCTGTGCGAACTGGGCTTGAGCTTGCGGCAGCAGGGTCACACCGACACGGCACAGGGGATCCTCGAAGACGCGGCCCGGCTGTCTGTCGAGGCCGGCGATCGAAGGCTCGAGCTCCGCGCCCGAATCGAGCTTGCCTGGATCGACCTCTTCCGGGCGCCGGAAGACCTCCCGCAGTTGCTCGACCTGGGGGCGAAGGCGCTCCCGGAGCTCGAGCTCAACGGCGACGATCGGTCGCTCGGTCGTGCCTGGCTCCTCGTCGGCGCGATTCGTGGCCAGTTCCAGTGCCTCAACGAGGCGTGGGGCGACGCCGCCCTCCGCGCTGCAGCGCACTACCGCGCCGCCGGTTTCTCGCCTGCGTGGTGCGTGGGCAACGTCGCCGTCTCCTTGTTCTACGGCCCTCAGCCCGTCGATGTAGCGCTACGGCGGTGCGAAGAGTTCCTCGCGGAGAACCCCGGCGATCCCGCGATCGAAGCCAACGTGCTGGAGGCGACCGCGTTGCTGCACGCGCTTGAAGGCCGCTTCGATGACGGGCGCGGCGAACTTGCTCGATCGTCGGCGATGTGGCATGAGCTCAGCCAGCCGGCGAAGGCCAACGACGTTCAGTTCTCGTTGGGAACCGTCGAGCTGTTGGCGGAGGAGTACGAATCAGCGGAGGCGGTCTTGCGCGAAGCGTGCGCTGACGTAGCTCGACGTGGGGAAACGGCGATCCTCGCGAGCCGTGCTGCGGAGCTCGCACATTCCCTGTACTGCCAGGCGAAATACGACGAGGCGCAGGTATGGGCGCAGACGGCACGCGGCCATGCGTCGGCAGGAGATCTGCACGCGCAGGCGGCTTGGCGGTCGGTTACTGCGAAGCTCCACGCTCGCCGCGGCGAACGAACGCAAGCTGAAACGTTGTCGGTCGAAGCGGTCGCTCTCCTCGACGCGACCGATGCCCTCAACGATCGAGGGAGCACGTTGTTCGATCGCGCCGAAGTGTTGCTCGCGCTCGGGGACGAACGCGCGGCGGCCGCAACGGTCCGTGCGGCACGCGATCTCTGGGTGCGAAAAGGAAACGTTGTCTTGGCAGGGCGTGCGACGGCTCGCCTCGCCGAGACGAGCGTCGTCGGCTGACAAGAGAGCCCCTGGCTTCGGAGTCAGGGGCTCTCCCGGTTCTCGCGGCGTGGTTACCCTGCGCACCCACCGCCGCTGCCGCCGGCGCACGCCAACTGCACGCCGGTGCCGCCGCTGACGGCGAGGCTCGCAAGCGGAGCCGCCGCGATCGTCATGGACGCGACCGCCACCGCGACCATCGCCTTCGTTTTGTTGTCGCTAATGCCGTGCGTTCTTCATGCAGTTGAAGCTAGGGCGGCGCGACGCGAATACATCCGGCACACGGCGGAATCACCGGGCTCACGACGCACTCGAGAGCGCCGTCTCGCATGCCGGTCGACACGCCCCGAGGTCGAACGCGGCGCAGCTAAGATCCCCGAGTCCCGAGACGAGAGGAGCTAAACGACGTGGCGAAGATGCTGTTCCGCCTTCCGGATGCGAAGCGGGTGATCGCGAACCCGACCGCCCAGGAGGTCAAGGAGCTCGCCGCGAAGATGCCGACCGCGCGGCCGACGAAGTACGGGAACCTCAACGTGCAGACCGAGGTCCTCGCGCGCTCGAAGCGCTCCACCTATCTCGTCACCGACGCGCCGGACGGACAGAACCAGGCGATCTCGACCGATGACGCGGCAGCCTGGGCGGCGAGGCAGGACGAGTACGTCGCCGGGTCCGAGATGGTGTTGATCGACGGCTACATCGGCAACGATCCCGAGTTCCGCACGCCCGCGCGCCTGTTCATCGAGGCCGCGAACGCGAACATCGCCGGGATGCAGCAGCAGCTGTACTTCGGACCTGTCGAGGAGGGCTTCGAGCCGGAGCTCACCGTCGTCTACACGCCGAACCTCAAGGCCGAAGGCTTCCCCGACGACCGCCTGATCATGGTCGACCTCGAGCAAGGCGTCACGCGCGTCTTCAATTCCGACTACTTCGGCGAGTCGAAGAAGGGGGGCCTGCGGATGTGGAACAAGCTCGTCTACGACCGCGGTGGCCTACCGCTCCACGCCGGCTGCAAGATCATCCCGACCGATTCCGGCGAGAAGGTCTGCCTCACGGTCGGCCTGTCCGGCACAGGCAAAACGACGACGACGTTCACGCGCCAGAACGGCTCGCTCCCGGTCCAGGATGACTTCGTCGCATGGATGCCGGATGGGCGCGTCTACGTGACCGAGAACGGTTGCTTCGCGAAGACGTACGGACTGAACCCCGACGACGAGCCGACGATCTACGGAGCGGTCACGCAACCGGACTCGTACCTCGAGAACGTCTCGCAGCACGGCGACGACGTCGACTTCTACGACGAGAGCTACACGCAGAACGGCCGTGCGACGTTCGCATTCGGGGTGATCGAATCGGCGGCGGATCGCGAGATCGGCCACGCCGACTTCCTGCTCGTCCTCAACCGAAACGAGAACGTCATCCCGGCCGTCGCGAAGCTCGAAGGGCCGCAAGCAGCCGCGTACTTCATGCTCGGCGAGACGAAGGGGACTGCGGCAGGCGGCGCGGAAGAGGCCGGCAAGTCGTTGCGCGTGCCGGGCACGAACCCGTTCTTCCCGATGGTCCACGACCTTCAGGGAAACCGCTTCCTCGAACTGCTCGAGGACCACCCGCTCCACGTCTACCTATTGAACACGGGACGCGTCGGCGGCGCGGAAAACGACGACCGGTCGCTGAAGGTCCGGAATCGACGCCTCCGATTCGGAGGTCCTGCAGCCACGGAGGCTCTACGAGCGCACGGGCCGGGGCGAGGAGTATCGCCGGCACGTCGAGCGACTGAAGACCGAGCGCGCGGAGTTCCTCGGGACGTTCCCGAGCCTGTCGGCCGAGATCGTCGCGGCAGTCGGATAACGCTGCGGCGGCTCGGGCTTCGTGAGCTAGCCTCGCGCGGTGGACATCCGGCCGCCGACGAGACCGCTGACCGACGGCGTCGTGACGGTCAGGCCGTGGCGCGAGGAGGATGTCGAGCCTCTGGTCGCCGCGCTCGACGGCGATCCCGACGTCTCGCGCTGGCTGGAGCTGATCCCCCAGCCATATCGCGAGCCCGAGGCCCGCGCCTGGGTCGGAGCGTCGACGCACATGTGGCGCGAAGGGACCGCGTCGCCGTTCGCCGTCCTGGCGGAAAAGGAGGTGGTCGGCGGCTGCGGCGTCAACTGGATCGACCGCGACCACGGCGTCGGCGACATCGGCTACTGGGCGAGGAGCGACGTTCGCGGTCGCGGTTACATCACGCGCGCTGTCACGGTCGTAGCGCGTTGGGCGTTCGACGTCGGGTCCGAGCGTCTGCAGGTCCGCGCCGACGTGGAGAACGTCGCGTCGCAACGCGTCGCAGAGCGTGCCGGATTCATGCGCGAAGGTGTCCAGCGTTCGGCGCGCTACAACCCCAGGCTCGGGCGCCGCATGGATTTCGTCGTGTTCTCGCTCCTGCCCGGCGAGCTAGAGGCTTGACGCCGGTCTCAGACGGCCCAGACGCCGTCGCGTAGGACGGGCACGCGCTCGCCGTCCTGCGTGACGCCATGCACGTCCACGCCGGCGCCGCCGATCATGAAGTCGAGGTGGATCTCGCTGCGGTTGATCCGCCCGTAGTCGGGCTCGTCGACCGTCGACTTGTACGCATCGCCGATCGCGATGTGGCTCGCTGCGTTCTCGTCGATGAGCGTGTCGTAGAACAGGGTCTCGAGCGCGCCGATGCGGCTCTCGCGGTCGACAAGCGAGACTTCGCCGAGCCGGCACGCATTCTCGTCGCGCGCGGCGAATCCGCGGATCGTCTCCGCGCCGCGATCGGCGTCGATGTCGATGGCTCGCCCGTGCTCGAATCGCACGCGCAGGCCGTGGATCTCGGCGTCGTAGGCGAGTAGCGGCTTCGTCGCACGGACGGTGCCGGACGTCCGTGCTGGGTCGGGGGCGGTGTAGACCTCCTCGGTCGGGAGGTTCGGCATGTGGAACACGCCGTCGGCCGTCTGCTCCCCGCCACCCGACCAGCGCGACGTCGGTAGGAGCCCGATCGTGAGGTCGGTTCCGTCTCCTTCGAAGTGCGACCGGGTCATGCTCGTCGAGGCGGCAGATATGGGTGATCTGCTGCCACAACCGCTCGTACGCCGCATCCTCCTCCTGACCGCCGTGGACGTAGCTCGCCCATGCGCGCGTAGGGCACGGCGCGATGCACCAGTTGACCGTCCCGTCGTCGATCACCTGCATCCATTCCTTGACACGCGGGTAGATGTCTTTGCCAAGGCGCTCCGCGTCGACGTCGTCGAACAGGTGCGGCGCGGCCGGGCCCGCTAGGTAGATCGAGGCGGCGTGCGAACGGCCGAGCTCGAGCACGCGCTGGCCGAACCACGGCGGGATGTACTCGAGCGATTCGTCCCGCACTCGCTCGATGCGCGCGCGTTTTACGTATGGGTCGTAGTAGCTCACGTCGACGAACTTCGCGCCGCGCTCGTACGCCCGCGCGGCGACGGCTCGGGCAAGCTCCTCCTTGCCGAGGTCGGCCGAAAGGTCGACGATCTGCCCCGGCTGCACGTTCGCGCCGAAGTCGACGATCAGCTCCGCTAGCCGCTCATGGCGTTCGCTCAAGGCAGGCGATGCTATCGACGGCGCGAATCAGGGCCGCGTGGACACCGAAGCCGCGGTCACCCGCTTTCTCCAATCGCCCTCGCTGTCGGAGGCGACGCGGCGCGCGTACGCGGTGGACGTTCGAGAATTCTCCTCGTGGCTCGACAAGCGGGGGACGCGGCTCGACGACGTGGACGTTCGGGCCTTCGCCGAGTACGCGGCCGAGCTCGGGCGCGCTCGCCCGCGGAAGCTCGCGCCGGCGACGATCGGGAGGAAGCTGGCGGCGGTGCGCAGCTTCCTGCGCTTCACGCTCGGCGCCGCACGCGTTCCCGACGTCTCGTTCGCCCCGCGCCGCCCGAGGCGCCTTCCCGACGCGCCGAAGCAGCAGGAGGTGGAGCACGCGCTCGACGCGTTCGGGGGAAACGAGGCGCTCGCCCTCCGCAACCGCGCCCTGATCGAGCTCGTCTATTCGGCAGGCCTGCGCAGCCGGGAAGCCGTCGACCTCGACCTCGCGGACCTCGATTTCGACCAGGAGCAGGTCCGCGTCCTCGGGAAAGGCGGCAAGGAACGCGTCGTCCCACTCGGCGAGGAGGCAGCACACTGGCTCGCGCGCTACCTCCGCGACGCACGGCCGAAGCTCGTGCGCGCGGCCGAGAACGCGCTCTTCGTCTCGGCGCGCGGGCGGAGGCTCGACACGTCGACCCTGCGCCGAGTCTTTGCCCATCCGCACCGGCTCCGGCACGCTTTCGCGACGCATCTGCTCGAGGGCGGAGCCGACCTGCGGACGATCCAGGAGCTTCTGGGGCACAGCTCGTTGTCGACGACGCAGGTGTACAGCCACGTCGACGCGAGGCGGTTGCGGCGGGTCTACGATCGGTCGCATCCGCGGTCGTAAGCGCCGCGGCGGTCTGCGGACGCGGCAGGCGTCGCCGCACGTGTGCCGAAGGGTCGGGCGATGACCGATCCGGATGTCGAGGGCTTTCTTGCGCTGCTCGCCACGCGGCGCGCCGCTCGGACGGTCGACGCATACCGCCGGGATCTCACCACCTGCTCGGAATGGCTTGGCGGGCCGGTCGGCCGTGCGTCCGTGGAGGAGCTCGAGACGTACCTCGCGGAGCTGCGCGCCGCCGGACTCTCCCCCGCGACGATCTCCCGCCGGGTCGCCGCTCTACGGTCGTTCTTCCGCCACCAGACGCTGCTCGGCGCCCGCGCTGACAACCCCGCCGCGGAGCTCGACCTCCCGCGGCGGCACCGGCGACTCCCGCGGACGCTGTCGCCGGCGGAGGCGGAACGGCTCGTCGACGCAGCGGCGGGAACGACGCCACGGGCGCTCCGCGACCGGGCGCTCGTCGAGCTGCTGTACGGCGCCGGGCTCCGCGTCAGCGAAGCCGTCGGCCTCGGCCGCACGGATGTCGATCTCGATGCGCGCATCGTCCGGGCGCTCGGGAAGGGGTCGAAGGAACGCGTCGTCCCGATCGGGCGGCCCGCCGTCGAGGCCATTCGCCGCTACATGTCGCGCGGCCGGCCGTTTCTCGACTCGCGCCACAGGCCGGAGCTCTTCCTGAATGCGCGCGGCGGCCC
>VAXB01000131.1 GCA_005883995.1 Actinomycetota bacterium | reverse complement strand
GAGTAGCCGTCCCTCGGGCGCAGCGCTCTGCAGCCGGGCGGCGGTGTTGACGACGTCCCCCATCGCCAGCGCGTCGCCGCGCCCGGCGTCGAGCGACACGACGGCCTCGCCGGTCGTCACCGCGGCGCGCGCCGCGAGATCGAGACCGTGCGCCCGGTTCAGCTCGCCCATCGACTCCAGCACGCGGAGGCCCGCGCGGACCGCTCGCTCGGCGTCGTCGCCGTGCGCCGTCGGCGCGCCGAACACCGCCATCACGGCGTCGCCGATGAACTTCTCGAGGACGCCGCCGTATTCCTCGATTCTCTTCTTCGCCTCCGAGTGGTAGAGCTGGAGCGCCTCGCGAACGTCCTCAGGATCGGCGCGGTCGGAGCGCGCGGTGAAGCCGACGAGGTCGACGAACAGGACCGAGACGAGCTTTCGCTCCTCGCGCGGTGTGCTGCCGTCGTCGAGCCGCGCGCCGCAGCTGCTGCAGAACCGTGATTGCGCGGGATTGGCCGCGCCGCAGCTCGGGCAGCGCGTCGCCTCGACCTCGCTGTTGACGGCCACGTCCCGAAGTCTCCCGCTTCGCCCCGACGTTGCCAAGCGGACGGCGTGCGGGCCGGGGGACGCTCCGACCCGCACGCGGAGTTCTCAGGGCTTCAGCACGACCTTCAGGCAGTCGTCGCGCTTGTGCTTGAACAACTCGTACCCACGAGCCGCGTCGTCGAGCGACAGCTCGTGCGTGATGACGAAGCTCGGGTCGATGTCGCCATTCTGGATCCGCTCGAGCAGCGGTCGCAGGTAGCGCTGGACGTGGCACTGGCCCGTCCGGATCGACAGGCCACGGTTCATCAGCGCGCCGATCGGAAACTTGTCCACGAGGCCGCCGTAGACGCCGACGATCGAGACGATCCCGCCGTTGCGGCAGCTCATGATCGCCTCGCGCAGCGCGAACGGCCGTTCCGTCTCCATCCGCATCGCCTGCTTCATCCGGTCGTATGCGTACAGCGGCCCGTGGAAATGCGCCTCCATCCCGACGGCGTCGATGCACGCGTCCGGACCGCGCCCTCCGGTCAGCTCCTTGAGCGCCTCGGGGACACTGTCGACGTTCTCGTAGTTGAGGGTCTCGACGTCCGTGTTCTCCTCGGCGATGCGCAGCCGGTAGTCGAACCGGTCGATCAGGATCACGCGTTCGGCGCCGAGCATCTTCGCGCTCGCCGCGGCGAACTGGCCGACCGGTCCCGCGCCCCAGACAGCGATCACCTCGCCGCCGCTGATGTCGCACATCTCCGCGCCCATGTAGCCGGTGGGAAAGATGTCCGACAGGAAGAGGACGGCCTCATCGGGGAGCCCGTTGTCGACCTTGATCGGCCCCACGTCGGCGAACGGGACACGCACGTATTCGGCCTGACCGCCCGCGAAGCCGCCGGTGAGGTGCGAGTAGCCGAAAATCCCCGCGGTCGGGAAGCCGAACATCTTCTCGGCGAGGCGAGCGTTCGGGTTCGAGTTCTCGCACAGCGAATACAGCTCGTGCTTGCAGGCCCAGCAGTTGCCGCATGCAATCGGGAAGGGGACGACGACGCGATCGCCGACGTTGATCCTGCTTTTGTCCACATCGGGGCCGATTTCTTCGACGATGCCCATGGGCTCGTGGCCGAGCACGTCGCCGTGTTTCATCGTCGGGATGTACCCGTCGTAGAGATGCAGATCGGATCCGCAGATGGCGGTCGACGTGATGCGGACGATCGCGTCACGGTCGTTCAGGATCTTCGGGTCGGGGACGTTCTCGACCTCGACGCTGTTGCGCCCCATCCAGCATGTCGCTTTCATCGCACGGCCTCCTCGAGCGGTTGGGCGGGGCGCTGCTTCAGGTGCGTGGTGAGCAGGTGACCCGTGGGAGTGCCGTCGGAACGGACGACCTCGCCCGTCTCGACCTGCTGCTTGAACC
>VAXB01000104.1 GCA_005883995.1 Actinomycetota bacterium | reverse complement strand
CCGGGATCGCGAACTTGAAGTCGAACCGGATCGCGATGTAGATGACGACGAGCGCCAGCGAGACGAGGATCGCGAGGATCGCTGCGCGTGCGATCTGGCTGCCGAAGCTCGACGAGACGGTGGTCGAGCCGGCGTGCGTCGCGCCGACATCGTCTCGCAGCTGCGTCGTGATGCGGTCCTTCGTCGGGCCGGGGAGCACCTTCGTCCGTACCTGGAAGCTCTTGTAGGCGCTGTTCGTCGACGGGCCGCGACCCTGCACGACGGCGTCCGCGTAGCCGTTCCGGGCAAGGATGCTGCGGACGTCGCCCGTCGTCTTCGGCGACGAGGTCTGGAAGGCCAGCTGTGTTCCACCCTTGAAGTCGATGCCGAGGTTCAGGCCGCGGATTGCAAGCGCGCCGATCCCGAGCACGACGATCGCGCCGGAGATCGCGAACCACAGATAGCGCCGTCGCATGAAGTCGATCTGAAGCCACTTCGCATGCTGCTGGCCCTCCGCACCCATGAACCTGGCGTTGCCGAACCAGCGGAAGCCCGCGAGCAGGCCGAGCATCGCGCGGGTCGCGCCGACCGCCGTGATCAGCGAGATCACCGTCCCGATCAGCAGCATCAGCGCGAATCCCTTCACCTGCGCCGTCGCGACGGCGAAGAGGACGAGCGCCGTGATCGCCGTCACGACGTTGGCGTCGAGAATCGTGTGGAAGCCCTTCGCGTATCCGGCGCCGATCGCGGCGCGCACGGACTTGCCGGCGCGCACCTCTTCCTTGATGCGTTCGAACACGACGACGTTCGCGTCCGCGGCAACGCCGATCGTCAGGATCAGGCCGGCAAAGCCAGGCAGGGTCAGCGTCACGTGGAAGAGCAGGATCGCCGCGTACAGGAACGCCGCGTAGATCCCGAGTCCGATCACCGCGACCAAGCCCAGGAAGCGATAGAGGATGAGCAGGAAGAGCGCGACGACGACGAGGCCGACGAGCGCCGCGGTCTTCGCCTGGTTCAGCGAGTCCTTGCCGAGCGTCGCCGAGACGTCGGTCCGCTCCGCGGTCGTGAACCGCACCGGCAGGGCTCCGGTCTGCAGGACGAGGGCGAGCCGCTTCGCGTCGCCGATCGACCCGCTCGAGCCGAGCTCGATCTCGGCGCCGTTATCGCCGGGAATCCCGTCGGGGTTCTTGCAGTAGTCGATGTACGGGACCGACTCGATCTGCCGGTCGAGCACGATCGCGAAGTGCTGCGCGCTCTGGAGGACCTGCTGCTGGCTACAGCCGCCCTGCCCCTGCAGCTGGCCGCGCTGCGCTTCCTTGCGCGTGATGTCGTGGAAGATCTTCTTGCCCTTGCCGGTGAACTGCATCGTCACGATCGGCTGGTTGTTGGTGTTGAAGTCGGCGCGCGTCCCGGCGAGCTCCAGCTCGCGTCCCGTCATCTCTGGGACTGGAGTGGTCGGACTGTCCCGGTGTTTCAGGAGATAGAAGACCGTCTTTGCCGTCGTCCCGTTCGGGACCCCGATGCAGTTCTGGCTCGCGACGTCGCAGCTGACGACGACCGTGTTCTGCGGAACGCTCACGACGTGCCAGTTCTTCGGCACCTTGCCGTTCAGCGCCCGCTTCACGTAGTCGGTCGAGAGCAGCGACTGTTTCGTCGGCTTCGGGCCGGCCCGGACGACCTTCTTCGAGTCGAAGAGGTACCACTGTGACGGCTGCCCCTTGGCCGCGAGTGCAGTCGTCGCGGGATCGGTCAGCAGGTTGAACAGGCTCGCCGACGCGGCCGGCTGGTTCTGGAGGGTGTTGATCGACGGCCCGGTGAGGTCGGACTCGAAGTCGTAGAACTCGAGCACCGCCGTCTTGCCGATCAGCTTCGCTGCGACAGCAGGATCCTTGACGCCGGCGAGCTGGATCACGATCTGGTTCGACCCCTGCTTCCGGATCTCCGGCTCCGACACGCCGAGCTTGTCGATCCGGTTCCGCATGATCGTGACCGAGCGGTCGATGTCGTCGGAGGTCAGCTTGTGCCCCTTCGGCGGCACCGCCTTGAGAACCACCTCCAGGCCGCCCTGCAGATCGAGCCCGAGCGTGGCCTTCTTGTGGGCGGGCGAGCCCGGGACCGCCAGCAGTGCAACGCCGGCGAGCGCGAGGAGGATCAGCCCGAGCAGAATCAGGTGGCTGCGGCGATCTTTCACGGCTCGGGAAGGTTAGCTTCGGTTTCTTCGACCGGATGTTCAGGTTCTTTGTCCTTGTCGCTCACGACCCCAGCGACAGCACGCCGCGCGATCCGGACCTCGAGGTCGGGCGCGATCTCCACCCGAAGCTCGTCGTCCTCGATCGAGCGCACCGTCCCGTAGAGGCCGCCCGCGGTCACGATCTCGTCGCCGAGCTCGAGCTGCGAGAGCTCCTGCTGCTGCCGGCGCATCTGACGCTGCCGCGGCCGGATCAGGAACAGCCAGAGGACTGCGAGCAGAACGAGGATGAAGATGTATCCGGGCATGTCACTCCTGGGCCGCGGCTGCGATCCGGCCGAGTGCCGCATCCTTGAAGGCGCGGAACCCGCCCTGCTCGATCGCTGCGCGCGCGTCGGCGGTCAGCTGTACGAGGAATCGTAGATTGTGGAGGCTCAACAGGCGTAGCCCGAATAGCTCATTCTGGTTCACGAGAT
This sequence comes from Actinomycetota bacterium, assembly GCA_005883995.1. Classification (GTDB taxonomy): domain Bacteria; phylum Actinomycetota; class Thermoleophilia; order Gaiellales; family Gaiellaceae; genus 3-1-20CM-4-69-9. The sequence continues at coordinate 7,590 of VAXB01000104.1, read as the reverse complement.
GGCGGAGGTACGCCCGGCTGAAGCGCGTGCACGCCGGGCACGGGCAGCCCTCGTCGAGCGGCCTCGGGTCCCGCGCGTAGCGCGCGTTCCGCAGGTTCAGCCGCCCCTCCCACGTCAGCGCGCTCCCGGTCCTCGCCGTCCGCGTCGGCAGGACGCAGTCGAACATGTCGATCCCGCGCTCGATCACCTGCAGAACGCCTTCCGGGTCGCCGATCCCCATGAAGTAGCGCGGCCTGTCCGCCGGTAGGAGCTCCGCGGCCCAGGCGGTCGTCTCGAACATCAGGGCGCGGTCCTCGCCGATCGCGAGCCCGCCGAGCGCATGCCCGTCGAAACCGATCTCGACGATCTCTGCGATCGACCGCCGGCGAAGCTCCCCGTCGGACGCGCCCTGGGCGATGCCGAACACGAGCTGGCCGTCGGCGCGCGACGCAGCGCGCTGGCGCCTCGCCCACAGCGTCGTCCGCCGCACCGCCTCGACGAGCGCCGCGCGCGGCACGTCGACCGGGGGGCAGATGTCGAGGCACATGGCGATGTCGGAGCCGAGGTTCCGCTGGATCTCCGCGACGAGCTCCGGGGTGAAGCGCGCGGCGGCCCCGTCGTAGACCGAGCGGAACGTCACGCCGTCGTCGTCGGTTGCGACGATCGTGTCGCGCAGGGAGAAGACCTGGAACCCACCCGAGTCGGTCAGGATGGGGCCGTCCCACCCCATGAACCGGTGCAGCCCGCCGAGCTCCGCGATCAACGCGTCGCCCGGACGGAAGTGCAGGTGGTACGTGTTCCCGAGCAGGATCGTCGCGCCGAGCGCCTGCAGCTCTTGCGGATCCACCGTCTTGACCGTCGCCTTCGTCCCGACGGGCATGAAGGCCGGAGTCGGGACGTCGCCGTGCGCCGTCCGCAGGATTCCTGCGCGCGCCGCACCGTCGTTCGACGTGACCGCGAACGCCGCGGTCACGCGTCGACGGCCAGCTCGTACAGCGCCCACGCGAAACGACCGTTCTCCTTCTCGCCCTGCAGCTCGAAGCCGAGCCCTTCGTAGTAGCGCCGAATCCCGGGGAGGTCGCGCTGGCAATCGAGCCGGATGAAAGCGCGGCCGCAGGTTTTGGCGTGCCGGGCGATCCAGGCGACGACGCGCATCCCGAGCCCGCGCCCGGCGTACGAGCGGCGAATCGCGAGCTTGTGGAGGTAGACGGCGTCGGCCTCGCGCGCGCCCCAGAACCAGGGGTCGTCGAGCAGAAGCGTGAATGTCGCCGCCGTCTCCCCGTCGAGCTCGACGAGGTAGAGCTCGTCACGGGCGACGCGCTCGCGCAGCTCGTCCTGCGGGAACGGCACCGGCCACTGCTCTGTCCCTTTTGTCTTCACGAACGCGGTCGCCTCGTCGAGGATCGCTGCGACGGCCGGAACGTCGTCGAGCGTCGCGAGCCGCACGTTCACAGGACGAGCATCGCGTCGCCGAACGAGTAGAACCTGTACTCGCGCGAGATCGCCTCACGGTAGAGGCGCCGCGTCTCCTCGACGCCGGCGAACGCCATCACGAGCGCGAGCAGCGTCGAGCGCGGGAGGTGGAAGTTCGTCAGCAGGGCGTCAACGCGGCGGAATTCGAATCCGGGCGTGATGAAGAGATCGGTGCGGCCTTGCAGAGGCGCGCCGCGCGCGAGCGTCTCGAGGACGCGAACGCTCGTCGTCCCGACGGCGGCGACACGCGGCGCCGCGTCGATCCGCGCCCATTCGTCCAGCGCGACCTCGTAGCGCTCTCCGTGCAGCCGGTGCTCGGCCAGGTCGTCGACGGCGACCGGACGGAACGTGTCGAGACCGACGTGGAGCGTCACGCGCGCGACGTCGAGCTGCTCGAGCATCTGGGCGAAGGACGGTGGCGGCTCCGGCTCCACGGGGCGCCGAGCGGGCAGACGCCGCTCCCGCCGTACATCAGCGAGCCGCTCGACGATCCCGATCTGCCCGCTCGGCGCCCCGTGGAGCCGGAGCCGCCACCGTCCTTCGCCCAGATGCTCGAGCAGCTCGACGTCGCCGTAGCGCCGCCCCGCGCGTAGGCGCCTGGTCGGCCGTGCAAGTCCCTCCCAGACGCCGTCGCCGTCGATCCGTTCCAGCAGCAGGACCTCGCCGCGCGGTCGCTCGATCGGAATCCGCGCCGGGACGACGCGCGTGTCGTTGACGACGGCGAGCGCGTCGGCGATGACGTCCGGCAGCTCTGCAAACGTTCGGTGATCGACGCTCCCGGACATGCGCTCGTAGACCAGCAGTCGCGACTCGTCGCGGCGCGCCTGTGGTCGCTGCGCAATCAGCGCCGGCGGAAGGTCGTAGTCGAGCACGTCGACCCGCATCCAGAGCCCACGTTACCGTTGCCGCGCATGGACGAAGCCGCAGTCGAGCGCGCGAAGGAGCGCGTCGAGCGACGCACCGACGCTGCCGCCCTGGACGCCGTCCTCGACCGCACACGCTCGCAGCTCGAAGCGCTCGCCGCCGCTGCCGAGTCGGCCGCGGCGCACCTTCCCGAGCGCGTGGAGCACGCCGTTCAGGACGGGCTGCGCGAGCAGGTTCTCCCGGTCGGGCGAAACCTCGCGGAGATCCGCGGTCTGATGAACCAGGTGCTCCGCCGCCTCGACGCGCTCGAGGGAACTGCACTCGCCGACCGCGACGCGCGTCTCGACGACCTCGCGTTGCTCGTCGACCTGATCTCGTCCGGCTGGCAGGGTGTCGACACGCGGCTTGAGCGGCTCGAAGGCGTCGTCGGACGCCTCGAGCAGGGGATCGAGGCGCACGGCGGCGCGAACGTCTACCGGATCGAGGACCGCCGCCCCGACGCTGCCTCCGGCTCCTCGTAGCTACGTAACGAGCAACAGCACGCCGGCGCAGACCGCCCAGGCCGCCAGGCAGACGAGGATCGGCACGTCACGCAGCAGGACCTCCTCGGGCTCCTCTCCGAGGTTCTGGCGGTGGATCAGCAGCAGGTAGCGGAAGACGCCGAAGACGACGAAGGGGATCGTCACCATCAACGCCTTCGAGTCGCGTGCCGTGAACGTGTACAGCGAGTAGGCGATGACCGTGGAGGCGGCGACAACGCTGACGAGCTGGTCGACGAGGGCGAGCGAGTAGCCCTCGAGCACCGGCCGCCCCGGCGTCGCGTCGGCTCCGACGAGCACGAGCTCACCACGCCGTTTCGCGAGCGCCAGGAAGAGCGCGAGCAACGCCGTGCACAGCAGCAGCCAGGGCGAGATCCGCACATGAACCCCGGCGGCGCCCGCCGCGGCGCGCAGCACGAACAGCCCCGAGATCGTCATCACGTCGATCAACACGATGTGCTTCAGCTGCAACGTGTACGCCGCCTGAAGCAGGAGGAACGCCGCGAGAAAGACGACGGACGGCCAACCGAGCGGCACGACGAGCGCGAGCGCGACCACCAGGAGCATCGCCGCGAGGATGTACGCCGTGCGCGGCGCCAGCTCCCCGCGCGCGATCGGACGCGCGCGCTTGACCGGATGCGTACGGTCGTGCGAGGCGTCGCGGACGTCGTTGACGAGATAGGCAGCGCTCGTCGCTGCGCAGTACGCAACGAACGCTGTGACCGCGTCGAGCCAGCGCGAGGCGTCGCCGACCTTCGCCGCGAAGACGATGCCCGCGAACAACAGCAGGTTCTTCGTCCACTGCCGGGGACGAAGCGCGACGAACGCGGCGGTTGCCGGCCCGCGCCTGCGGGGGAGCTCGACGACCGCCGCAGGTTCGGGCCTGGACACGCCGCGATCGTAGGCGTCTACGACGTGCCTTGCGCGGGCAGCAGGAGCTCGAACCGGCTCCCTGCGCCCGGTTTCGAGTCGAGCTGGATCTGCCCGCCGAGAGCGACGGCAAGCTCGCGCGCGATCGCGAGACCGAGGCCCGTCCCGGAGTCGTCCCGCGACCAGAAGGGACGGAAGATGCGCTCGCGCTCGGCAGCGGAGATCCCGGGCCCTGTGTCATCGACGGCGATGGACACGGTTCCGTTCTCGGCCGCAAGCTCGAGGTTGACGCGGCCGCCGTCGGGCGTCCAGCGGAACGCGTTCGTCAGCAGGTTGGAGATGATCTGCAAGACGCGGTCGCCGTCGGAGACGATCGTCGGCGCCGCGTCGAAGCTGCGGCGATAGTCGATGCCGCGCCGCCGTGCCTCCTCGCCGAACGCGTTGTACGCGAGGTCGCACAGCCGCCCCATGTCGACCTCCTCGTGCAGCACCGTGAACCGGTGCGCCTCGAGCTTCGCGAGGTCGAGGACGTCGCCGACGAGCCGTTCGAGCCGCGCGCCTTCGGCCGCGATCACGTCGAGCGAGGCCTCACGTAGCTCCGGGTCATCGGCAAGCCCTTCGCGCAATGCGTCGACGTGGCCGCGGATCGCGGTCAGTGGCGTCTTCAGCTCGTGCGAGACCGTCATCAGGAAGTTCCGCTCCTGCTGCTCGGCCTCCGAGAGGCGCGCCGCCATCTCTCGGAACCGGTCCGCCAGGTGGCCGATCTCGTCACCGGAGCGCACGCGCGGGACCTCGACGTCGTAGCGGCCGCGCGACACCTCGTCGGCCGCCTTCGACAACGCGAGCACGGGCCGGGTGATCCGGCGCGAGAGGTACCACCCGAGGAGGCCGGCGATCACGATCCCGCCGAGGAACGCGATCGCGAGCCGGTCGAGCAGCGTGATCAGGCGGCGAGTCAGCTCCGTCTTCGGTTTCGCGACGACGAGATCCCCGAACTGCACGTGGCGCCGACCGCCGCTCAGCCGCAAGGGATTCGCGACCGCGACGTACTTCCGGTTCGTCCCCGGTGGCGTGAATTCGAACGTGACCCGCCGGTCCGACTGCCAGTTCGGCAGATACGAGATCGGCAGCGGCCGCAGCCCGCACGGGCGACCGTCTTTCGACTCGGGGCACGTCGAGAGACCGATGTAGTAGAGACGCGCGCCGGTCGCCAGCTCGAGGCGCGGCGCTGCGAACTTCGGCGGCGCGCCGTTCTGAAGGTCCGCCTGCGCCTGGTACAGCTGCGTCAGTCCGACGGCGTCGCGCCTCAGCTCGGCGACGAGGCGCTGCTGTGTGTAGCTCTGGAAGAGCCGCAGCGCGATCACCGCCGTGATCAGGCTGCTCAGGACGATCCCGGCCAGGAAGAGCGCCGGAAGCCTGAAGCGCAGCGATCGCAGCACCGGCTTCGCCTCTTTCTTAGGCGTTCACCGCGTCACGCGCAGGACTGACCTTGTATCCGACGCCCCACACGGTCACGATCGGCGACGCGTCGCCGAGCTTGCGCCGCAGCTGTCGCACGTGGACGTCCACGGTGCGCGTGTCACCGGCGAACGTGTAGCCCCAGACGCGCTCGAGCAACTGGTCCCGCGTCAGGACGAGGCCGCGGTGGTCGAGCAATTCCCACAGGAGGTCGAACTCCTTCGGCGCCAGCTGCACCTCGCGGTCGCCGACCTTCACCTCGCGGCGGCCGGCATCCACATTGAGGTCGCCATGTTGGATCGTCTCGCTCTCGCGCGCCTTTCGCTCCGGCGTGGCGCGGCGGAGGATCGACTTGACGCGCGCGACGAGCTCGCGTGGGTTGAACGGCTTCGTCATGTAATCGTCCGCGCCGACCTCGAGGCCGATGATCTTGTCGACGTCTTCGTCGCGTGCCGTCAACACTCGTCCTTCTCGACCGACGTCAGCGCGTCGCGACCGCTCGCGACCGTCCGGACCTCGTAGCCGGCGTTCTTCAGGTAGAGCGAGACGAACGAGGCGATTGACGCCTCGTCCTCGACGACCAGAACCGATTGCGCGTTCGGTGCCATGGCATGCAGGTTACGGGCTCGTTGCGGACAGCAGGAACTGCCAGACGTCGGGGATCGGCGTCGCTGAGCCGCCGTTCAGCGAATACGTCCCGTCGTCGTCCGTTCCTTTGCCCTTCAGCGTGACCTGGCCCTTTCCGACCAGCGACAGGTTTATGCCCGTGCCCTGGACCTTGATGCGGAAGCGTCCGCCGATCAGCCGGAAGCGAACTCTCGTGCCGCCGTACACCGTCGTGGTCTCGCTGCGGTCGACAGACCAGTCGTCGCCGGACACGATCGGCCCGGTTCCGTCGTCCGGGATCGGGTCGGTGATCACGACGCTGCCGTGCGCGAAGCTGCCGATCACGCCCCCGCGGGCCGCGAACGTGAACGTGCCGCGGCCGTCCTTGATCGCGAGCGTCCCGTCGCCCGGGTCGTTCCGGGCCGCGCCGGCAGCCGCCGGCAGCGCGAGCGCGAGAACAGCAAGAGGGACGACGAGTAGCCGCATCGACTCGCAGTATCAGGTCACGCGGTGTGGCCGCGTTGAGCGCAAAGTAAGAAAACTGTAAGCACCTACGCAAACCTCTGTCGCCTTCTACGCTGCGGCGGTGATCGCGCCGCTCGCCGCCGCCGTCGTGCTGGCCCGGCCAGCGCAGGTGCTCGACCTTTCCGTCGCGAACGGTAGCCGTCCCTTCGCGGGTGACCGCCGGCTGCTCACGACCGTCAGCCCGAACGGAGACGGCTTCCGCGACGCGGCCATCGTGCGGTTCCGGTTGACCCGCCCGGCGACGGTGCGCATATCCGCGGTTGCGACGCAGATGGTCCGCGCAGGCCGGACGGGGACGGCGACGGTCTGGACGACGACGCGCACGTTGGCGGCGGGGCGGGACCGGCTGGTGTGGCGCCCGTCGCGCACCACCGAGCCGCGCACGTACATCCTCCGGCTGGCCGTCGCCGGCGGCCGCGTCTATGGCGCGTACGGCCCGGCCGAGGCGCAAAACGCGCCGGTGGTGCGGATCCAGGGGATCGACGCGGTCTTCACGCGCAGGAGCTACGCGCCGGGCGAGACGGCAGAGCTTCGCCTCGCAACGGATGCCCACTTCGTGCGCCTCCAGGTCTTCGCCTACCAGTCGCCGGGCAGGCCGAGCGAGCAGGACGTGAAGACGTCCGGCCTCGCCATGACCGGGCCGATCCCCGTCGACTGGCGTGCGCACGCCGACGCGCCGGCGCTCCTCCGCGTCGTGCGCGCAGGCGACTGGCCGAGCGGCCTGTACTTCGTCCGGGCGACCTCGTCCGACGGGCGCGTCGGGTACGCGCCGTTCATCGTCCGGCCGCGGCGGCTCGGCCTGAGCCGCGTCGCCGTCGTGCTCGCGACGAACACATGGGCGGCGTACAACTTCCAAGACGCCGACGGTGACGGTTGGGGCGACTCGTGGTACGTGACGGGCCGACACCGCGCCGTCGACCTCGAGCGGCCGTTCCTCGACTTCGGCGTCCCCTTCCGCTTCCACGACTGGGACCTCGAGTTCGTCGCGTGGCTGAACCAGACGCACAAGCGCGTCGACTTCCTGTCGGACGACGACCTCGACCGGGTGACGAGCGGCGACGAGCTGGCACGCCGCTACGACCTCGTCATCTTCCCCGGCCACGAGGAGTACGTGACCGCCCACGAGTACGACGTGGTTCAGCGCTACCGCGACGTCGGCGGCAACCTCGCGTTCCTCGCGGCGAACAATCTCTACCGCCGCGTGTCCCGGCGCGGATCGATGCTCGTGCGCGGACCGCTGTGGCGGCGCGTCGGCCGTCCCGAGTCGGCCGTCGTC
>VAXB01000141.1 GCA_005883995.1 Actinomycetota bacterium | reverse complement strand
TAACCGCGAGCATCGTCCCAACCTGGATCATCGACTTGGAGACAGAGCGTCCCAGTTGCTCTGATCAATGCCAGCAGGTCGGCGTCCCAGCGAGCCTCTCCGTGCACAGGCGCGAATCCTAGATCCGCGCTCTGGCGTCATTCCCGAGCGCTGGCGCAGCCGACGTGTTATTCGCCTGCGCACGCTGGTCTTGGGGTGGTGGTACGCGCAGGATCGGGTAACCGATGATTCGTGAACGAGCACCTGATGCGAGCCCTGCTCTATGCCGGCCTCTTCTTCGCAACGTGTACCGAGGAACAGTGCGAGCTCGATACCGCGGTAAAGCAGCTAGAGGGGCTCACTGCTGACTTGAACAAGTTGAGCGCCGCAGACAAGGCCGAGTTCCGAGCCTTCATGGCTCGCGAGGCGGCTGCGCACCCGGTTGCCGCCGTAGCCACGGAGATCTTGCAGTTCGCCGAGGCAACGTTCAGCGACGAAGACTGAACGCGCGCCAGCGCGTCACGCGGTTTGCTCAGCGGCAGGCGATGGACTGGATGTGATGCGAGGATGGGCCGGTGATTGTGAGGGAGCAGCAGGCCGACGATTACGAGGCGATTCGCCACGTCTACGCCGAGGCTTTTCGGCGGCCGCGTTTTCGGCCGCCGCTGGAGCCCGGTTCCGTCCCATTCGAGGTCGGTCTGTTTGAGGCGTTGTGGGAGGCGGGCGACGTCATTCCCGAGTTCTCGTTCACGGCACTAGCCGACGGCGTGGTCGGCCACGTTACGGCGAGCCGGGCGTCCGTTGCCACCGATCCAGTTGTTGCCGTGGGGCCGATCGGCGTCCTTCCGGATCATCAGGGCACCGGCATCGGGAGCGCGCTGATGGCCGCGCTTCTCGCCGCTGCTGATGCCGCGGATGTGCCGTTGATCGCTCTGCCCGGCGCGCCCCAGTACTACAGCCGCTTCGGGTTCCGTCCGGCCAAGGAGTTGGGCGTGGTACCTCCGGAGCCGGAATGGGGAGATGCTTTCCAAGCCCGACCTCTGACCGCGTACACAGAGTCTGTTGCAGGACGGTTTCAGTACGCGCCGGCCTTCTCGTCTTAAGTCGCTCAGGGGTCATTCCGGAACACTGGCCCAATCGAACAGCTTTACGCTCGGTAGGTCTCGAACTCCCAGCTTCCGTATCTGGAAGGCCTTGTCGCTGCTTCGACGGCATCGATAAGGACGTCCGCTCACGGGTCACTCCGGAACAGGGCCCATTCGAGAGGCGACGACGTTACTAGCCCACCCGGGCGAGGCGTTCGGTCGATGTCGACGACGCGTTTCTTGTAGAACGACGAATTGTGGCCGACTCGGCGAGATCGGATGACGTACTGGGCGGCGAGAAGATCTTTCTGCGGGCACGCGAGGAGGCGGATGTTGCCGTGCTGCAGGCAGAGCTCTACGACGATGTTGCGGCGCGCGTCCGAGCTGACACGCGTCCGTGGGTGCCGCTCTCACTTGATTCGGCTGCGTCGCCCTACCGCGTCGACAAGCCGAGCGATGACGTCGCGTTCTTCTCGGTCGTCGAGATCGAGAGCGGCCACCTCGCGGGGGAGGCGCTGCTCTGGGGGATCGATCTGCACAACCGGCTCGCCCACGTCGGCGTTTCTCTGCGTCCTGGCTTTCGCGGCCGTGGGCTCGGCACCGACGTGCTGCGCGTTCTCTGTCGTTACGGCTTCGGGATCCGGGGGCTGCATCGGCTGCAATTGGAGACGCTCGCCGACAACCATCGGATGATCGAGGCAGCCAAGCGCGCCGGTTTCGATCACGAGGGCACGCTGCGATCGGCTGCGTGGGTCGACGGCGGCTACAAGGACGAAGTCATTCTCGGCCGTCTCACCCCCTAACGCTGCGCGCCTCGACCTTCCCATCGCGGACACCACGGTGCGGAACGTGTACTCAGTCTTCCGCAATGCGATGAACAAGGGCTTCGGCTCGGAATGGTCAAGGCGAATTCCTGCACGAACATCGACCTGCCCGCGGTCGCCGCGCGAAGAAATGCTGTTACTCACGACTGACGAGGTACGCGCGCTGGCCGAGAAGATCGACCCGCACTACCGCGTGCTGATCTACGTCGCCGCGTACACGGGGCGACGCTCGGGCGAGCTGCTAGCGCGACGCCGTCAGGACGTCGATCTGCTGCGCGGCGTGTTGCACGAGCGGCGCGCTCTCAAACGCATTCCGAATTTCGGCGCGCGCGCAGCTCTACCGTTGCTTTCTCGCGCGTGAAGGCGGAGACTCGTTGGGTGGAACTTCCTGTCGTTCATTCAGCTGTCGCTTTCGCGATGCTCGCCGCGGGCGCGCCTCTGTGCTTGGTGCGCTTGTGGTGGATGTGGTGGCAGAGCGTGTGCGGCGGCTGTGGCTTGCAGCACAGCGCGTGCACGTGCGGGCCCGGAGATCACATCATGCGACCGCCGCGGTAGCCCGGCGTTCGCTTTGGTTACCGGGCGAGCGGCCGGGAAGTAACGCCGCCGGCGTCGTCGACGTTCACCACCATGATCTCGCCGCCGCGACGCAGGACCGCCGAATCCGCCGTCTCGCTCTCGAGTGCCCACCCTTGCGCCGCCCACGTCGCGACGGCGTTCTCGAGTCGGCGCCTCCGCTCTCCCGCGGGAAGCGCGGCGCCACCTCCACGTGACCGAGTCAGGAGAGCGACGGCCAGGCCGACGACGATCGCGGCGAGAGCCGCAAGCGCCACCCAGACCCACGTCGGCGTGCTGCTCGAGCTGGAGCTCGACGCCGTCGTCGTTGGGGATGTCGTCGGGGATTGCTGAACCGTCGACGTCGTGACGACCGTCGTTCCGGGGGCCGTCGTCGTCTCGCTGAGTGTTTCGGTCGTGGTGGCCGTTTCGGTCGTGGTCTCACCCGCCTGGCCGTGAGCCGTGACCGTGCCGGCGACGAGAAAGCCGGCGGCAAAAAGAACGACAAGAGCGATGGCCTTCATCCGCCTGACACTCGAGCAGCGTCATGGCCTGATGCCTCATCCCGCCGGGATGATGGCTCGGGATCCAGCTGCTTCGATGACGCAGCGCCGAGCGAAAAGAAGGGTTGACCGGCATCCCGATGCACGAGCGCGCTGCGTCGGCACCGCCACCCATCTGGCTGACGTACTCACCGTGGTTCTTGTAGGAGGTGCCGCTCGTGAGGTCGTAGGCGACCGTGATCGGCTGCTTCTGGCCCCACGAATCCCACCCCATACCGCCGGCGGCCGGTCCGTCGTACCCCCAGTGATAAGCGTCGTACGGAGTGTCGTGGTAGGTCGCCGTGTACGTGAGTTTGCCGTCGCGCAGTGTGCCCGTGACGTTCTCGTTTAGCTCGACACCCTGCTCAGAGGTCCCCGTGCCGGTGAATGAGCCATCGCATGGATTGACCGTGACGTGGAACACATGGATCAGGCCGCCCGCCCAGTTGACCGTGATCGTCCCCGTCTGTGTCTGGTTGCGCGCAACGTCCGCCGACGCAGTGGTTGCCACCGCGAACGATGCGACCGCTGCGATCGCGAGTGCAAGAAACAAACGCTTCATGATTTCTCCCTGGTTTTCGGCCGGATCGCTGCGACCCAGCTACAAGGATCACGGTACGCCGACGGGCGTGGCGCCGTTTGGCACGCGCGTGTCAATTTTTTGGACGGCAGAGGGCCGCGCGAATGACTCGATCGCGGCAGACGGATGCGGTGCCTCTGCGTCCATTCTGTGGACATGCCAATTACCGAACAGACGAGAACCGAGCTGCCCGAGGCGCACCACCGCGTCGCGTGTGCGACGCCCGGGACTCACGAACCCGGCGCGCGCAGCACGGGTCATTTCTCCTCGACCTGCACGTCGCCGGCCATCACAGTGACGCGGCCATCTATGTCGTCGATGCGCGCGACCGGATTGTCGACGTGCTCCGATGACGCCGAACGGTGACCCCA
>VAXB01000140.1 GCA_005883995.1 Actinomycetota bacterium | reverse complement strand
ACTGCGAGTCGATCAGCTTGCGGAGGAAGAGGTCGCGGTCGTGCTCCTCCCCCATCTCGAGCCAGATCATGCGATCGCGCCACTCCTCCGGCGAGCCGAGCGCGTAAATGCAGGAGACGGACGCGACCACGACGACGTCGCGGCGCGTGAACAGCGCCGACGTCGCAGCGAGCCTCAGCCGCGCGATGTCGTCGTTCTGCGACGAGTCCTTTTCGATGTAGAGGTCGGCCTGCGGGACGTACGCCTCCGGCTGGTAGTAGTCGTAGTACGAGACGAAATACTCGACGGCGTTGCGGGGGAAGAATTCCCGGAACTCGTTGCAGAGCTGCGCCGCGAGCGTCTTGTTGTGTGCGATCACGAGGGCGGGCTTGCCGACCTTCTCGATCGTCCACGCCATCGTCGCCGTCTTGCCCGTACCGGTGGCACCGACGAGCGTCTGGTAGCGCTCGCCGTCGTCGAGGCCCTGGGCGAGCGTCTCGATCGCCGTCGGCTGGTCGCCGGTCGGCCTGTACGCGTCCGATGTTTTGAATGGCGGCACGAGGTCAAGCGTAGCTTCGATGGCAGCGGTCACAGAGCAGCGCGAACAGCGGAACCAGCAACCTCCCTACGAGGCGTACGCGGCGATTGCCGGTACTTACGCCGGCGCTCTCGGAGCCGCTGGCATGGTCAGCCGGGTCCTCGGGCGCGAACCGCAGTGTCAGACGCCGCTCGACCTGTTCGTTCTCTGCGCGGCGACCTTCAAGGCCGCGCGAACGGTCGCGCGCGACGAGGTCACGAGCTTCATCCGCGAGCCGTTCGTGCAAGGAAAAGCGCACTCCGGGGACGACGAGGAGCCGGTGCAGACCGGCGGCCTCGACCAGGCGATCGGCGAGCTCGTCACCTGCTCGCGGTGTGTCGGAACGTGGGTGGCGGCCGGGCTGGCGACGACGCAGATCCTGGCGCCGCGGGTCGGGCGTCTCCTCACGTGGTCCCTCGCAACCGCCGGGATCAACGACTTCCTGCAGGCGGGGTTCGCGGCTCTCACGCAGAAGTCGAACGAGCTCGAGCGGCGCTCCGGCTAGCGCGTTCGCGTCTGAGCAAGCCGCCGCTCGGCGAGGCGGATCAGCTCCGGCCGCGTTCCGCATACGCTGCACGCGTACGTCCGCACTGTCCCGTCGTCTCCGCTGGTCAGCACGGTTCGGCTGTCCGGTGCGAAGACGGCCGTCCGCAGAGCACGCTTGTGACCGCGGAGGAAGATTAGGAACTCGCCCGTCGCCGCGGACCAGAGACCCGCCGTCACCGGGCCGGCGGTAACGATCCAACGGCCGTCGGGGCTGAACTCAGCGCTGCGGACGAGGCCGAAATGCGCGTGGAGCCGATGCAGCATACGACCGCTCGCGACCTCCCACATGCGTGCGTCCGCGTCGAGACTTCCGGAGACGAGAAGGCTGCCGTCGGGACTGAACGCAACGGACGTGATTCCGCCCTTGTGCCCGCGGAGAACATGAAGGCGCCGGCCGGAGCGCGCGTCCCAGAGCTGCACGTCGGCGTCTCGACCGCCGCTCGCGAGGACGTGCCCATCGGGACTGAAGGCCAGGGCCGTGACGGCGCCGCGATGCGCGCTCTCGAGACGTAAGACCGACCCGTTGTAGATGTTGATCGTCCCGTTGGCACCTCCGACGGCAAGAGTTCCGTCCGCGCCGCTCAGCGCGAGACTCGTCGGGACGAACCCGGTCCTGAACGAGGATCGCGGCATCCGTGGACCCCGACCCTCGGCGATCTCCGGCCCGGCGACGGCGAACCGCCCGCGCGAGTCGACGGCGAGCAGCGAGGCACTTGAAGGAGTGGAGACGACGCCGACCCGGCGACCCGTCGTCGTGTCCCAGATGCGGGCATGTCCGCCGATGGTGATCACGTACCGGTCACCGCCGGCGAACTGAACGTCCGTGAGCCGGTTCGGCGCGTGGAGGATCCGGACGAGGGCGCGCGTCCGCACGTTCCAGATACGGGCGGTCCCGTCCGCGCCCGTGCTGACGACGAACCTGCCATCGGGGCTGAATCTGGCAGCGGTCACCTCGCCACGATGTCTGCCGAGGACCCTTAGCTGGTCGCGGGTGCCGGTGTCCCATATACGCAACGTTCCGTCGAGGCTTGCCGTGACCGCATGCGCACCGTTTGCGACGAACACGGCGGCGGTGACGGCGTCGTGCTGTCCTGCGAGCACCGCCATCTGACGCCCAGTCGCGACTTCCCACACGCGTGCCGTGGTGTCGGTGCTGGCGGTCAGCAAGAACTTCTCGTCCGGGCTGAATTGGGCGCTGGTCACGAAGTGCGAATGGCCGAGGAACTGCGCGATCCGCCCGCCGATACCGACGGAGAACGCACGCTCTATAGCCGCGACGCTGTAAGCGCGTGCGACGGCGTCAACGCTGGTCGTGGCAAGCAACGCGCCGCTCGGGCTGAACGTCACCGACGTCAGACCGCCGTACGCACCACCGATGACGCCGACGCGCCGACCGTCCTCCGCGCTCCAGAGGTTCCCGGTGCGCCCCGTTCCCGCCGTGGCGAGCAACTTGCCGTTCGGGCTGAACGCTGCGGACGTCACCCTACCCGGCTGTTCGACGGAGAACCGAAGCCGACCGTCGCTCGCGGAGAACACACGCGCGAAGCTGTCGCGCACGAGCGTGACGACGGAAGAGCCCGAAGGATCGAAGAACGCAGCTCGAACCGGCCGTCGGTTCGGCAGCACCGCGCGGAGACGACCGGTCGCGATGTCCCAGATCCTCGCCTTGCCGTCACGGTTCCCGCCGACGAGCGCCCGCCCGTCCGGCGAGAACGAAACCGTGAGCGCAGGCCTGGGGCTCCGCAGGACCCGCTGCCGTGATGCGCGCGCGAGCCACGAGACGACAACAGTGCCGTCGCGTAACGACGTGGCGAGCTCGCGCCCGTCCGGACTGAACGCGATGTCCGTCACACCGGTCCGTGGCAGCGTTCGAAGCCCGTGTCCCGACCGGAGCCGAACGCGCCCGTCGCTGCCGAGCGCCGCGACCACGCCGCTCCGGCTGACGATCGCCTTAACCGCTCCGCCGTCGACTCGATAGCTCCGGCGCAGCGGCGAACGCGAGGCTCTGGGTGGGGTCCGTTTCGAGGTGGAGCAATGCCTGGGCCGAAAGCTGACCGGCACGCGCGTGCCGCGCCTGTGTCCGCGCGGTGCTCCGCTCGAATAGCGCGAAGATCGCGATTGCCGCGACAAGCACGAGAGCAAGCAACGCCGCCGCAGCGACGCGATGCGCGCGGCGTCGCCGACGCTCCGCCGCCTCGAGGGCGCGGCTGGCTTCGTGTTTCGATCGCCACGCGAGTACCGCGTCTGCGAGAACGTCGTGGAAGATCTCGTAGCGCGTCGTCGCCACGCCGTTGTCGCTGCTGCTGCGCACGATGCGCTCGCGCGCGAGCTTTCCGAGCACCGACGCGGCCTGCGCCGTGTTGACGTCGGCATAGCCGGCGAGGTCGCCGACGGCGTGTGCGATCTTCGTTCCTGACGGCGTGACCAAGTGCCGATACATCGCTGCCGCCGCGTGCTGCTCGTCGGGCGTGAGCGCCGACATCGCGCGTTCGAGGTGCTCGCGGACGATCGTGGACGCACCACCGAGCGCCCGAAGCGTCTCGAGGCGAAGCCGGGTGGAGGCCAGCGCCCGCTCAGCCTCCCACAGCCGCTCGAGCACGAGCTGGAGGAACGGCGCCTCGACTCGGTCGCTCGCCGCACCGTTCGCGGCTGCGCCGCGGCCGGTGCCGCCGAGATGCACACGCCCGACGGCAACGTCGTCGAGCACGGCTTCGATGAGCTCCGGCTCGACCGAG
>VAXB01000139.1 GCA_005883995.1 Actinomycetota bacterium | reverse complement strand
AGGTCGAATACAAGCCGCTCGCGCATGCCGCCGAGAAGGACGAGGTGGCGGCATGAGCACCGCGTCGACGACGACTCCGCTGCCGCGCCTGTCGCACACCGGCGGTGTCACGCAGCTGCGCGTTTTCAGATCCGAGTGGACGAAGCTTCGCTCAGTGCGCTCGACGCGCTGGTCACTCGTTGCCGCCGTCGGGTTCACGATCGGGATCGCCGCACTCGCCTGCGCGGTCGTCTCGCATCACTGGCCACACATGAGCGCGCAGGATCGGGCCGACTTCCACCCGCTCGACCCGAATCTCGCAGGCGTGCAGCTCGCGCAGCTCGCGCTCGGCGTCCTCGGCGTGCTCGTGATCACCGCGGAGTACTCGACGGGAATGATCCGCGCGTCCATGACTGCGGTTCCGCACCGGCTGCCGGTGCTCTGGGGCAAGGCGGTCGTGTACGGGATCGTCATGAACGCCTCCTCGAGCGACGCCTGCTGGGGCGTCAGCTCGTGGATCGCGATTCCCTGCTCGATCGCCGCGTCGCCGATCTCGGAAGCGCTGAGGCCGGTCACCTCGAGCAGGCCGCGATCGTCGGCCTCGCGGACGGTGACGCCGGGCGCGTCGAGCGCGGCGCGCAACTCCGCGGCCCGCGGCGACCGAACGTGCACGACCTTGCCCGAGGCCTGGCGGACGAACTCGGCGACGCTGATGTCGGTGATGAGGCGGCCGCGGCCGATCACGATGATCTGCTCGGCCGTCAGCGCCATCTCGCTCATCAGGTGCGACGAGACGAAGACCGTGCGTCCTTCTGCAGCGAGGCTCTTGAGCAGGTTGCGAATCCAGTGGATGCCCTCGGGGTCAAGGCCGTTCACGGGCTCGTCGAGGATCAGCGTCGCGGGGTCGCCGAGCAACGCGCTCGCGATGCCGAGGCGTTGGCCCATTCCGAGCGAGAACTGCCCCACGCGCTTGCGTGCGACGTCGTGCAGCCCGACGAAGTCGATCAACTCGTCGACGCGGCGACGTGGAATCCCATGCGTCTGCGCGAGCGCGAGCAGATGGTTCGCGGCCGAACGCCCGGAGTGAACGGAGCGGGCCTCGAGGAGCGCGCCGACCTCGTGCAGGGGAGCGGGGTGGTCCCGGTAGTGCTTGCCGTTCACCGTCACGTCGCCGCCGCTCGCCCGGTCGAGCCCGAGAATCAGCCGGATCGTCGTCGACTTGCCCGAACCGTTCGGCCCGAGGAATCCCGTCACGACACCGGGCTGAACGGTGAAGGTCAGGTCGTCGACCGCCCGCTTGTCGCCGTAGTCCTTCGTAAGATTGCGCGCCTCGATCAAAACGCCCTCACCGTAGCCGCCGTCTCGGACCAACAGGGAATCCGTTAACCCAAGAACAACAATGGCGCACCTGACCGATCGGCGCTACTTGAAGATGTTGACGGCGCGGGCAGCGACGAGCAGCACGGTCAGCGACGAGATCGCCGACTCGGACAGCATCAGCAACTTCGCCCACCGGCTGAGCGGCATCGCGTCCGTCGGGCTGAAAGCGATCGAGTTGGTGAAGGAGACGTAGATGTAATCGACGAGCTCCGGTCGCCAGCCCGGCGCGGCGAGCTGAGGGTTCTCCATCTGCGGGAACTGAAAATCCGGCAGCGGCGGGTCAGGCCGGAGCCGCAGGGCTGGGCCACCGCGGTCGAACGCCCAGTACCACAGGCCGTAGGCGATCACGTTCGTGCCCCACACGGTGATTGCCTTGAGCAGGAGCTGGGCGCCGCTGTTCTCGTCGCCGCGGACGAGCGACGCGACGACCGCCAGCAGCAGCAACCCGTTCGCCGCGCTGACGAGCGCGAGCAGAGCGAGCGCAACCGTGCGGCGACGCCCGAGCTGTTCGAGCCGGCGCCGCGGCCGGTGCCAGGCGAGCGGAATGAGCAGTGCGACTTCAGGCCCGACGGGAATCAGCCACGCCCACCACGGCAGGACCCACAGCGTCCACTGTTGCGAGCGGCTGACGAACGCGAGCAGCAGCTGCAGAGCGATGATCAGCGCGACCGCAGGCGCGGCCTCCCACTCGGACTCGAACTCCTCTTCACGCAGGGGATCGACCGCCACGATCGAATTGTGCGAGCCGGAGTCGGACGTGCTCGTTCAGCTGCGGCGCGCGGAGCGTCCTCTACGCGGCGGCTTCGGCGAGCTCCTCGGAGATCTTGCGGATGCGTCGCTCGCGCCCCGCGAATGCAGTGACGACCTGCGGATCGAACTGGGTTCCGCTCTGAGCGAGGATTTCGTCGACGGCGCGCTCCCAATCGAGTGCGGCGCGGTACGGCCGATCGCTCGTCATGGCATCGACGGCGTCGACGAGCGCGAAGATGCGCGCGCCGATCGGAATGTCGTGGCCGGCGAGGCCGTAGGGGTACCCCGTCCCGTCCCAGCGCTCGTGATGGGAACGCACGATTCCGAGTCCCTGCCCCTGCAGCAGCGCGACGTTACCGAGAATCTGCGCGCCGAGGATCGCGTGTTGCTCCATCAGTTGGCGTTCGGTGGGCGTCAATGGGCCGCGCTTCTGCAAGATCCGGTCGGGGACGGCAAGCTTCCCGACGTCGTGCAGGAGAAACCCGTACGACAAGCTCGGGTCGTCGAGCAGGCTGCGATCGAGGGCATCGGTCAGCTCGACCGCATAGCGGTGGACTCGGAGCGCGTGTTGACCGGTGACGGGATCCTTCGCTTCGAGCGCGTCGGCGAGCGCGGTCGCCGTCTCGTTGTAGGACTGTTGGAGGAGCCGTCTCTGCGTCCGCTCGACCTCGAGCAGACGCCCGAGGTCTCGTGCGTAGATCAGAAGCTGCTCGCCCGTGGTGTCCGGGGATTGCGCAACG
>VAXB01000024.1 GCA_005883995.1 Actinomycetota bacterium | reverse complement strand
GTACGCCTCGTCGGGATCGGTCGTCTCCTTGTCCGCGCTCGCGCCGTATCGCGCCGCCAGCTCGGAGACCGGATAGACCACCTTCCAGTCTTCGGATCGCCCACCGACCATGAAGATCACGCACGGCCCGTCGCCCCCGCCCACGAAGATGTGCTCAGTCCCGGCCGGGCTGTGGAAGAAGTCCCATGCACCCAGGCGTCGCTCCTGCCCTTCCACGAGTACTCGGCACTCGCCCGCCAGGACGAGGAAATCCTCCTGCTCCGACTCCCGGTGGTAGAGGCCGTTCGACTCACCCGGCTCGAGCACGTGCAGCCTGACGCCGAGTTGCGGAAACGACACATGCCGCGTCTCGAACGAGCACTCGGCGCCGGACGGTTTCTTCGGCCCGGTCGTCTCGGACGTCAACCACTCGGCGTCGCGCACGTTGACGACAAACCACCCCTCGCTCAGCCGTGCAAGGCCGCCGCCGCGATCCTCGAACTCCGCCTGCTGCATCGCGCGACCCTAACTGGTCAGCGCTTCGACGGTCTTCGATTTGCGGGGGCGAGCGGGCCTCGGATCGAGCCTTGGTGCGATGGACGCGAGCGTCAAGCAGTTTTCGTGAAGATTTCCGCGCCGATGCTCTGTGAAGTCCAGTACCCTGGGCTCGTGGGGGTTATCGAGCACGAGCGACTGGCGCGGAACGAGGCGCTCTTCCGCGAGGTCAACGAACGGATCAACGGCATCGCCGCCGAGTTCAGCCGCTTCGCGGGGGCCGAGGAGTACGAATACGTCTGCGAATGCTCCGATCCGGACTGCGTCGACCGCATCACGCTCACGCTCGAGGAGTACGACCGGATCCGCGCCGACGGGACGCGGTTCGTCCTCGCTCCCGGTCACGTCCGCCATGAGATCGAGCACGTGGTGGAAGAGACAGCTGAGCACGTAGTGGTCGAAAAGCACGGCGTCGCCGGCGAGATCGTGGCCGACTCCGACCCGCGCGCCGCCTGACGGCAGTCACAGCGCGTCGTGGCGCTTCGCTTCGTTCGCGCCTTAAAAACCTCCGATCACGCGGCTACACTCGTCCGCACCGGTTGGGCGCCGGGGGCCGAGGGTCAACGAGAGGGAGGGAACCAGTGCGAAGGCTCGTGACTGCGATTGCCGCTGCCGCGGCATTCGTCGCGATCATGGTCGCTCCGGCGAGCGCCGTTCAAGGTGGGACGCCGGACACCAACAATCTCTATCCGTACGTCGGCTTGTCCGTGTTCTACAACGTGAACCACGAGCCGCTGTGGCGCTGCTCCGGCACGCTGATCTCGAACAGCGTGTATCTGACGGCCGGCCATTGCACCGGGCTCGACCCATCGGATGGTTCGGTGCCGAAGTTCGCGCAGGTGTGGTTCAGTTCGGGCCCGATCCCGCGCGGGAACTATCCCGGCACAGGCTCGTGTCTCGGCTGGACCGGCTATCCCTGCCAGGGTGACGTCGGCGGCACGCCGGTTCCGAACCCGGGCTGGAACGGCTTCTTCACGTTGCCGAACACGCACGACGACGGCGTCGTCCTGCTCGACGCGCCGCAGAACCGCGGCTTCGCGAAGCTCCCACCGCAGGGGTACCTCGACACGCTCGCCCGCCAGCGCGGCCAGCAGAACGAGAACTTCACGATCGTCGGTTACGGTGTGCAGTTCGAGCGACCGAACATCGAGGTCGCGATCAGGCAGCGCTTCATCGGGACGACGCAGCTGCACAACCTCGGCAGTGCGCTCGCCGACGGGTACCAGGTGCTGATGTCCGCGTCGAACGGCAACGGCACCGGCGGCGGCACAACGTGCTTCGGCGACTCGGGCGGCCCCGTGTTCCACACGAGCCCGACCGGCGTCCAGTACCTCGTCGCCGACATCTCATTCGGGTCGAAGTACTGCAAGGGCCAGTCCGGCGCGTACCGGACGGACAGCGCGGCCGCGCGCTCGTTCCTCGGCGACTTCGTCTCGCTCCCGTAGCGGACGCGACAGCCATGCGGGAAGGGCCGCCTCGTGCGGCCCTTCCCCGTTCGCGGGACAATGCGCCCGTGCGGGAGCTCCTCGCGTATTTCGGCATCGCGGCGCTCGTGATCGTCACGCCCGGTCAGGACACGGCGCTCACCGTGCGCAACACGCTCGTCGGTGGCCGGCGCGCGGGCGTTCGCACCGCCGCCGGCGTCGCCGTGGGCCAAGCGTGCTGGACGGTCGCCGCGGCGGCCGGGGTCGCAGCGCTGCTCCAGCAGTCGCGGCCGGCCTTCGACACCGTGCGGCTCGCCGGAGCCGCGTATCTCATCTATCTCGGAATGGTCACGCTTTTCCGTCCAGAACGGACACGGCCGGGGTCAGACCCGGGACGTGGCTCTTTTCGACAGGGCGTGCTGTCGAACCTCGGCAATCCGAAGATGGCGCTGTTCTTCCTCGGGCTGCTGCCGCAGTTCGCGTCGTCGTTCGCGGGCCTGCTCGGACTCGGCTTCCTCTTCTGCTCGTCGACGTTCGCGTGGCTCGCCCTCTACGCCGCCGTCGTCGCGCGCGCCGGCGCGGTTCTGTCCCGGACGCGCATACGTCGGACGCTCGACCGCGTCACCGGCTGCGTACTCGTTGCGCTCGGCGTGCGCGTCGCCGTGGAGAGCTGAGCCGGATGCGGCCCTTCGCCGACTTCGGCTCCTACGACGCCGCGTCGACGGCGGAGATCGCGCGGCGCGCCGGCGTCCGGCCCGAGCAGGTCGTCCGCTTCGACGGCAACACCTCGCCCCGGCGCCCGGCCTCGGCGCGGCCCGAGGCGCTCGCCGACGAGCTCGGGCGAATCCACACCTACCCACACGGCGGTTATCCGGAGCTCGTCGAGGCGATCGCCGCGTATGTCGGCGTCGCGCCCGACAACATCGTGCTCGGTGCCGGTGCGGACGACGTGATCATGCTCGTCGTGCGGTCGTTCGCCGGCACGGGCGACCGTGTCGAGATCGCGAACGAGCCGACGTATCCGCTCTTCCGCATCGCCGCCGGGCTCGCGGGAGCCGATGCGGACGGTGGTTCCCAAACGGCGTTGACGATCTGCTGCCGGCCGAACAACCCCACGGGCGAGCTCGGCGAGCTTCCGTCCGCGCGTCCGCTCGTCGTCGACGAGGCGTACTTCGAGTACTCGGGCGTGACGGCGCTCGACCTCCTGGACGAGGACGTGGTGCTCGTCCGGACGTTCTCGAAGGCGTTCGGCCTCGCCGGCGCCCGGGTCGGTTACGCCGTGGCGCGGCGCGAGCTCGCAGACGAGCTGAACCGCCGCCAGGCGCCGGCGCCGGTGTCCACGCTCTCCGCGGCGCTCGCGCTCGCGGCGCTCGACGCGCCGCCCGACGTTGCGCCGGTCGTCGAGGAGCGCGAGCGCTTCTCCGGCGAGCTGCGCGCTCTCGGCCTCGAGCCGCTCGAATCACGCGCGAACTTCGTCGCCGTACCGTTGGCCGACGGGGCCGCGCTCGCCGAAAAACTTTTGTTGCGCGGAATGCCCGTGCGTCCTTACCGTGACGGCATCCGGATCACGATCCGAGACCGAGACGACGACGACCTGCTGTTGACCGCACTGGGAGGCCTCCTTGGCGACGAACGCACCTGATCCCCGCCGCTGGAAGGCGCTGGCACTCGTTTGCGCCGCATTCTTCATGACCGTCCTCGACGTTTCGATCGTCAACGTCGCACTGCCGACGATCGGGGTGAAGCTGCACTTCTCCGAAGGAGACCTGCAGTGGGTGGTGACCGCCTACGCGCTGACGTTCGGCGGCTTCTTGCTCCTCGGCGGGCGAGCTGCGGACTACCTCGGCCGCCGGCGTGTGTTCATGGTCGGCCTCGCGCTGTTCACCATCGCCTCGCTCGTTTGCGGCCTCGCGAATTCGGAGGGGATGCTCATCGGCGCGCGTGCGGTCCAGGGGCTCGGCGCCGCAATCATCTCGCCGGCCACGCTTTCGATCATCACGTCGCTCTTCGATGAAGGCCCGGAGCGCAACAAGGCGCTCGGCATCTGGGGCGCGATGGGGGGAAGCGGCGCCGCGGTCGGCGTGCTTGCCGGAGGTGTGCTGACGAAGTACCTCGGCTGGGAATGGATCTTCTTCGTCAACGTCCCGGTTGGTGCAACGGCGTTGTTGCTCGCCCCACGGCTCGTCCCCGAGAGCCGCATCGGCGTCGCGCGGCGCCGCTACGACCCGTTCGGTGCCATCGCCGTAACCGCCGGCCTGATGCTGCTCGTCTATGGCATCTCGAAGGCTCCGTTCGACGGGTGGAGCTCGACGAAGATCATCGCGGCGCTGGTCGCGTCGGCGGCGCTGCTCGTCGCGTTCGTCGTGATCGAGCGAACGGTGACCGATCCGCTCGTGCCCTTCCGGATCTTCCGCGTTCGCACCGTCACCGGCGCCAACGTGGTCGGTTTTCTCCTCGCCGCGGTCGTGTTCAGCAACTTCTTCGTCCTGACGTTGTACGTGCAGCAGGTCCTCGGCTGGTCGGCGCTGAAGGCAGGCGTCACGTTCGTTGCAACTGCAGGGACCGTGGTCGTCGTCGCCGGCCTCGTGCAGATGCTGGTCACGCGCATCGGGGTGAAGCCGGTCCTCACGATCGGTCTCGCGCTCGAAGCCGGCGCGATGCTCTGGTACGCCCAGATTCCCGTGCACGGGAGCTACGGGTCGGACTTGCTCCCCGGGTACTTGATGATGGGCTTCGGCCTTGCGTTCTCGTTCATCCCCGTCTCGATCGCCGCGCTCGCAGGTGTCGAGGTCCGGGAGGCGGGCCTCGCGTCGGGTCTCATCAACACGTCGCAGCAGATTGGCGGTGCGATCGGCGTCGCGGCTGCGTCGACGTTGATCACCTCGCACGCGAAGACGCTCCTGCAGAGCGGTCACTCCCCGGCGGAGGCGTTCACCTCCGGGTACCGCTGGGCGTTCTGGATGCTCGCCGGCGTCGCGATCGCGGGAGTCGTCGCAACGCTGACGCTGATCCGCCGGGACGACCTCGCCGAAGCTCCCGAGGCCGCTCTGCCTACGGCTGGTTGAGGTCCGCGCGGGCCTTGCGCCCGAACGTGAGCAGCGCGGAGTCGTCGATTCTCGGGTCGATCGCCCATCCCGGAACCGGCTCGGTGCCGCCGGCTTTCGGCAGCGATCGGGCGACGAGGCCGAGCACGCGCTGCGTCGTGGCAGGAGCGGCGCCGTTCACGCGCGCGGCGAGGTTCGCGTGCGCCGTCAGGATCAGCTCCGGATCGCCGCGCTTGATCGCGGCGACGATCTTGCGCGCCGCGCGCCGGCCGGAGATGGTCGACAGCGGCGTCGCCGACAGCGGTGTGAACAGCGAGTACAACGTCCGCCGCTGGCCCTTGAACAGCGCGGCCACGTACGAGCCCGTCCGCATCAGGCCGGGCACGACGGTCGTGACCGACACTCCTTTGCCTGCGAGCTCCGTCCGCAGCCCTTCCGAGAACCCGACCGCCGCGAACTTCGCGGCGTTGTAGCTCAGCAGGAACGGCACGCTGACCTTCCCGCCGATCGAGGTCACGTTCGCGATCCGTCCTTCGCCGCGCCCGGTCATCTGCGGGAGGACGGCGAGCGTCGGATACACGACACCCCAGAACATGATCGCGTGCATCTCCTCGAAATCCTCGACGCGTGTCGTCTCGATCGGCCCGACCGCGATCACGCCCGCGTTGTTGACGAGGACGTCGATGCGCCCGACCTCGCCGATCATGCGCTCGACTTCAGCGCGGCTCGACACATCGCAGCGGATCGCACGCACGTCGCCGTCACGGGCCGCCAGCAGTGCGCGCGCCCGCTCGAGGCGCTCCTGGTCGCGGCCGCAGATGACGACGCGCGCCCCTTCCGCGATCAGTTCGCCGGCGATCGCGAAGCCGAGGCCGCGAGACCCGCCCGTGACGAGCGCGACCTTTCCGCGCAGGTCGTACCCTGCGCGACGGCGGACGAGCTCCCGTGCGGCGAGGCCGGCTCCGGCGGCGAGAAGTGCGCGGCGCATGCGCGAGCGGTTCCCGCGCCCGCGCGGCGGAAACTACAGCGTTGCGGTGAGCGCTTCCGGAACCGTCTGGTGAACGGCGAAATGACGGTCGAGGCCGGAGATCTGAAGCGCGCGCCGCGTCTCGAGACCGGGCGCGGCAAGCAGGAAGCCTTGCTTGTTCGGTAGCTTCGAGCGCGCTTCGATCAGCACGCCGAGCGCCGTCGAGTCGATGAACTCGACCTCGCTGAGGTCGACGATGACGCGCTCGGGGCCATCGGCGCAGGCCTGGACCAGCGCTTCGCGGACCGCGTGCGCGTTGTACAGGTCGAGCTCTCCCGCAAGGCGGACGATGCAGGCGTCGCCGGTTTTCTCGCTCGAGATGACGGGCTCTCGGCGCAGGCTCCCGCCGTCCTGTGTGCGGTGGGCCAACTGGGGGGTCTCCTTGTCGCTGGACGAGCGCACCGCAGGCGGGGTCTCGAGCGGCGGGCGCGAGGCGATTCAACCATCACGGGGCGATCCAGCGCAAGCCGGTTTGACGTCGCGCACGCGCACCGGCGATTGTTCGGAGCTCGTGGACGTCTCCTCTGTAGCCCACCGTGCGCGGACGGAGAATTTCCCGGTGGCGTCCCTGCTCTTCCCGCGCCGCCTCCGGCCGCACCTGCGCGCGATCTACGGCTTCGCGCGGCTCGTCGACATCCTCGGCGACGAGGTCGAGGGCGACCGGCTGGCGGCGCTCGACCAGCTCGAGGCGGAGGTCGTCGCGTGTTACGACGGCAGGCCGCAGTGGCCGGTCGTGCGCGTCCTGCAGCCGACCATCCGCACGTTCGACCTGCCAGCGGAGCCGTTCATGCGTCTGATCGAGGCAAACCGCATGGATCAGCGGATCTCGGAGTACGAGACGTGGAGCGACCTCAGGCACTACTGCGTCCATTCGGCCGATCCCGTCGGCCGGCTCGTGCTCGGCCTCCTCGGGCGCGACGGCGACGGCGACCTCGTCGCTGCGAGCGACGACGTCTGCACCGGGCTGCAGCTCGTGAACTTCCTTCAGGACGTCCCGCGTGACCTCGAGCTCGGCCGGATCTACGTTCCTGCGGAGGATCGGCGGCTGTTCGGCGTCACCCGTCTCGACGCACCGAGCGGGGAGCTTGTCGACCTGCTCGAGTTCGAAGCGGCGCGCGCACGCGGGTTGCTCGGGGGCGGCGCGCTTCTGCAGCGTCGCATCGGCGGCCGTGTCGGCCGCGCCGTCGGGCTCTTCGCACGCGGCGGTCTCGCCGCGCTCGAGGCGCTGGAGCAGGCGCACTGGGACGTGTTCACGAAGCGCCCGCGGCCATCGCGCGTGCGCCTGGCACTGGCGGCGGTTCGGTGAGCGTCGACGCTGCCTACGCAGAGGTCCAACGCGTGACGCGCAAGCGCGCGCGCAATTTCGCGTACGGGATCATGCTCCTGCCGCGCGAGAAGCGGCGCGCGATCTCGGCGATCTACGCATTCGCGCGCCGCGTGGACGACATCGCGGACGGCGACCTTCCCGCAGACGCGAAGCGTGCGCAGCTCGAAGAGCTCCGTGACGCACTGGACCGTCCGCCCGGCACCGACCCGATGCTCGTCGCGCTCGCGGACGCGCGCGTGCGGTTTCCGATTCCGCAGGACGCGCTGCGGCGGCTCGTCGCGGGCGGCCTGCAGGATCTCGAGCAGACCCGGTACGCGACCTTCGACGAGCTCCGCGGCTACTGCGAACACGTTGCGGGAGCGGTCGGCGTTGCGTGCGTGGCCGTCTACGGCTCGGACGACGTCGCGCGCGCGGAGACGCTCGGGATCGCGCTCCAGCTGATCAACATCATCCGTGACATCCGCGAGGACTGGTCGCTCGGGCGCGTCTACCTACCGCAGGACGAGCTTGCGTCCTTCGGCGTCGCGGAAGCCGACATCGAAGCGGGGATGGCGACGCCCGCGTGGCGCGCGCTGATGACATTCCAGGCGGAGCGTGCACGTGCGTATCTTGCGGACGGCCTCGGGCTCCTCCGCTCCCTCGACGGCCGCAGCGCGCTGTGCGTCTCGGCATTTGCCGGGCTCTACCGCGCGACGCTCGACCGGATCGAGACGAACGGGTTCGACGTGTTCGACGGGCCGCCGCACCTGTCGGCGCTCACGAAGCTGAGGATCGTCGGCGAAGGGCTCCGCCGTTGAGGGCGGCGGTGATCGGCGGCGGACTGGCGGGCTGCGCGGCCGCGCTCGACCTCGTCGCGGCGGGGCACGATGTGACGCTGTACGAGGCGCGGCCCACGCTCGGCGGCGCTGTGCAGACGCTGCCCGAGCGGGAGGGAGATCCCGCGCCGCCGCCGGACAACGGGCAGCACATCGCGCTCGGCTGCTTCACCGAGTACGTCGGGTTCCTCGAGCGAATCGGCTCCGGCGCTGACTACAGGCGGGAGCGCCTTGCGCTG
This sequence comes from Actinomycetota bacterium, assembly GCA_005883995.1. Classification (GTDB taxonomy): domain Bacteria; phylum Actinomycetota; class Thermoleophilia; order Gaiellales; family Gaiellaceae; genus 3-1-20CM-4-69-9. Next base: position 19,042 of record VAXB01000024.1, on the reverse strand, counting down.
CCGGTCGTCGGGGAGCGCGGGACGACGTCCACGATCAAGCCGTCGCTCCCCGCGCTCCTGTCGTACGTGCACGTTCCACGTCGCGATCGCCTCCGCATCCCGCTTGTCACAGCGCGCTGCCGCGGCGCGAAGGCGAAACCCGGCGAGACGTTCGGCACGCTTCTGCGCCGGCTCGGCGCTTCCGACGCGGCGGTGGAGCGGTTCTGGGACGTCTTCATCCGGCCTGCGCTGAATCTCCCGGCCGACGAGGTCGACGCGCGCGCGGGCCTGTTCACCGTGCGAACGGCGCTGCTCGGGCCCCGTGCGAGCTCGGACGTGATCCTCCCGACGAAGCCGCTCGGCGCGATGCACGGCGACGCGGCGAGGCGCACGCTCGAGACGCGCGGTGCGCGAGTCGAGCCGGGGGCACGGGTCGAGAGCGTCGACGACGTCGACGCAGATGCGGTCGTCGTCGCGCTCCCGCCGCGGGAAGCAGCCGACGTGCTCGGCGAGCCGAAGCCCGACGTCGAGGACTCGCCGATCGTCAGCGTGCACCTGCTGTTCGACCGCCGCATCCTGCGGACACCCCTCGCAGCTCTGCTCGGCTCCGACGCGCACTGGTTGTTCGACCGCGGCGCGCTCACCGGCGCGGAGCCGCCCCGCGGCCAGTACGTCACCGTCGTGTCGAGCGGCGTTCCGGAGCTTATGGAGATTCGCGGCCGCGAGCTCGTCGACCGTCTCGCCGCTCAGATCACGCAGCGGCTCGGGGACGCGGAAGTGCTCTGGTCGCGTGTGTCGCGCGAACCGCGCGCGACGATCGCGCTTCGCCCGGGAGCCGAGGAGTTGCGGCCCGGCGTCGCGACGTCGCGACCGCACATCGCGCGCGCGGGTGCCTGGACCGCCACCGGCTGGCCGCCGACGATGGAGAGCGCCGTCCGGTCCGGCCGCGCCGCCGCAGCACACCTGTTGGCGGATCGGAAAACTACGGTTGCCGTATGACTGCGATCCGAGAACTGACGGCGCTCGACGTCGTGCTCGAGCGCGGGACCGAGCGACTCTTCGAGCTGCAGCATCCCGACGGGTGGTGGAAGGGCGAGCTCGAGTCGAACGCGACGATGATCGCGCAGCACCTCTTCTGGCACCACGTGTTGGGGCTGCGGACACGCGAGCTCGACCGCAAGATCGCGAACGAGCTGCTCGCGCGCCGGCGTGACGACGGGACGTGGGCGATCTGGTTCGAGGGCCCCGGCGACCTCGACACGACAATCGAGGCCTACGTTGCGCTGAAGCTCTGCGGCGTCGATCCGGGGCCGCAGTCGCGTTCGTTCATCCAGCGGCACGGCGGCGTCGCCCGCGCGCGGATCTTCACGAAGTGCTTCCTGGCGCTCCTCGGCCAGTGGCCGTGGCAGCGGATTCCGCCGGTCCCGATCGAGCTCATCCTGCTGCCGCCGGAGGCGCCGTTCTCGATCTACGACTTCTCGTGCTGGGCTCGCGGCACGTTCGTGTCGCTCGCGGGGACGATGGCGCTCCGGCCGGTGCGCCCGGCGGACGTCGACCTGCGCGAGATCGGCGCGCGGCCCGGCGAATCGCGAGCGGCTCCGCGCCCCGGCCGCCGGCGGCGCGAGGCACTCGGCGTCGCCGAGCGCTGGGTGCGCGTCCGGCAGGAGGCGGACGGCTCGTGGGGCGGCATCCAGCCGCCCTGGGTGTGGTCGATTCTGATGCTCGCGGCGCTCGGCAACTCGTGGGAGGACCAGACGCTGCGCCGCGCCGTCGAGGGCTGGGACGGCTTCACGATCGACGAGGGCGATCGGCTCCGACCGGAGGCGTGCCAGTCCCCGGTGTGGGACACGGCGCTCGCCGTCCTCGCGCTTCGCGCAGCCGGCGTTCCCGCCGACGACGAGCGGCTGCAGGCGGCGGGCCGGTGGCTGTTGCGCGAGGAGGTGCGCGTCAGAGGGGACTGGGCCATCCGCGCCCCGGACCTCGAGCCAGGCGGCTGGGCCTTCGAGTTCGAGAACGATCGCTACCCGGACGTCGACGACACGGCGGTCGTCGCGCTGGCTCTGCGCGAGCTCGGGATCGGGGACGAGGCGGTTCGTCGCGGCCTCGACTGGACTGTCGGCATGCAATCAGCCGCCGGCGGGTGGGGCGCGTTCGACCTCAACAACAGCGCGATGTGGCTCTACCGGATCCCGTTCTGCGACTTCGGCAAGGTCACGGACGAGCCGACCGCCGACGTGACGGCGCACGCACTCGAGGTGCTCGGGCCCGAAGCCGGCTACGAGACGGCGGTGGCCGCCGGGATTGACTGGCTGCTCGTTGAACAGGAGCGCGCGGGCTCCTGGTTCGGGCGCTGGGGCGTCAATTACCTGTACGGGACCGGCGCCGCGCTGCCCGGCCTCGCCGCCTGTGGCATCCCGCCCGAGCACCCGGCGATGCGCCGCGCGACCGCGTGGCTCGATTCCGTGCAACAGCCGAGCGGGGCCTTCGGCGAGGACATCCGCTCGTACGCCGACGCGGACTGGCGCGGCCGCGGCGCCGCTACGGCGTCCCAGACGGCGTGGGCCCTGCTTGGATACGTCGCGGCCGGCGAGGCCGGACGTTCGTCCGCGCGTCGCGCGGCCGACTATCTTTGCCGGATCCAGCGCGCCGACGGCGACTGGGACGAACAGCAATTCACGGGCACGGGTTTCCCGCTCGACTTCATGATTCGCTATCACCTCTACCGACTGACCTTCCCGCTCCTCGCCCTGGGGCGACTACGAGAAAGGCTCTCCGCGTGAAATTTCCGCTTCGGTCAACGGTCCAGATCGGCAAGTACGTCGCGCAGCAGCAGCGAAAAGGGGAGCGCTATCCGCTCGTCCTGATGCTCGAGCCGACGCTCGCGTGCAACATCGCCTGCATCGGCTGCGGGAAGATCCGCGAGTACGAGTCGAACAAGGCGCGGCTTACGGTCGAGGAGTGCGTCGACGCCGGCGCGCAGTGCCCGGCCCCGGTTGTCTCGATCTGCGGAGGAGAGCCGCTCGTCTACAAAGGGATCGAGGACGTCGTCGCGGGGATGCTCGAAATGCGCAAGAACATCGAGCTCTGCACGAACGCGCTCCGGCTGGAGCAGTACCTGGAGGTGTTCAAGCCGTCGCAGCGGCTGACCTTCGTCGTCCATCTCGACGGCATGCGCGAGATCCACGACTACGTCTGCGACTACCCGGGCCTCTGGGACATCGCCGTCGATGCGATCCGGAAGGCGCGCGAGGCCGGCTTCCGCGTCACGACCAACACGACGATCTTCAAGGAAACCTCCGTCGACGACGTGATCGAGATGATGGGGTACCTGACGAACGATGTCGGCATCGACGGGATGCTGATCGCGCCGGGCTACCAGTACTCGCAGATCGACCCCGCGCTCACGATGACGCGCGCGGAGCACGAGGAGAAGTTCCGCATCATCCGCAAGGTCGCCCGCCAGCGCGGCTACCGGTGGCTCGCGAGCCCGATCTATCAGGATTTCCTGACCGGCGAGCGGAAGCTCGCGTGCGCGCCATGGGGCTCGATCACGCGCAACCCGTACGGCTGGAAGGGGCCGTGCTACCTGCTGACCGACGGCATCTTCCCGACCTACGACGCGCTGCTCGACGGAATCGAGTGGGACGACTACGGGCCGGGGAACGATGCGCGCTGCGAGCACTGCGCGATCCATTCCGGCTTCGAGCCGTCGGCAGCGTACGAGGCCGCCGGCAGCATCAAGGAGAGCGCGAGGAGCATGGCTTGGACGTTGGTCGGCTGACCTTCGCCTGCGCAACGACGGCGGAGCAGCGCGCCGCGCGGCGCCTCGGCGCGACCGCGCTGATCGGCCTCGCCGCGGCCAACGGCGTGCCCGAGGCCGAGCGCCTCGTGTCGTTCGGCATCGCGGGCGCGCTTCGCGACGGCCTGCCGGTCGGAACCGTGATCGACGCGACGCGCGTCGTCGACGAGGCCGGCACCGTGTTGTGGGAGGGCGGTCCGCTCGGCGTCGCCGCCGCATCGACCGGGACGATCCTCGGCACCGATCGGATCGTCGACGACCCCGCCGCGCGCGCGGCGCTGCACGAGGCGACCGGCGCAGACGCCGTCGATATGGAGTCCGGGACGCTCGCACGCAGCGGTCGCCTCGCGGGCTGCATCCGGGCGGTCAGCGACACGCCGCAGTTGAAGCTCGCCGGCCTCGCCGCCGGCGCGAAGGCCGACGGCACGGTCGACGCCGCAGGGCTCGTCCGCGGGTTTGCGCGCGCTCCGCTCGAGACGGCGCGTGCCGCCCGCGCGGTGTCGCGCGCTCTGCAGAGCCTGAAGCGGGTGGCGCTGACATGAGCAAGCGCGTCCTCGTCGCTGCACCTCGGTCGTTCTGCGCGGGTGTCGACCGTGCGATCGAGATCGTCGAGCGTCTCCTCGCCGAGCACGGGCCGCCGATCTACGTCCGCCATCAGATCGTCCACAACGAGCACGTCGTGCGCCGGCTCGAGGGCCTCGGCGCCGTCTTCGTCGACTCCGAGGACGATATCCCCGCGGGTCAGATCTGCGTCCTGTCGGCGCACGGCGTGGCGCCGTCCGTCCGGGAGAACTGCGAGCGGCGCGGCCTGCGCGTCGTCGACGCGGTGTGCCCGCTGGTCTCGAAGGTCCACGCCGAGGCGCGCCGCTACGCCGACACGGGGCACCTGGTCGCGCTGGTGGGGCACGCCGATCACGTCGAGGTGATCGGGACCCGTGGCGAGCGGCCGGAGGCGACGGTCGTGATCGAGTCGCCCGAGGACGCGGAGCTGCTCGAGGCGAACGGCAAGCCGATCGCCGTCGTGACGCAGACGACGCTGTCGCTGGACGACGTGCACGAGACCGTGGAGGCTCTCCAACGCCGGTTCGGTACGCTCAGGCAGCCGGCAGCCGATGACATCTGCTACGCGACCCAGAACCGCCAGGACGCCGTCAAACGACTTGCGGAGGAGGCGAGTCTGATCCTCGTGATCGGCTCCCAGACCAGCTCCAACGCACAGCGACTCGTCGAGGTCGCGAGGAACTCGGGCGCCGCGGCACAGCTGATCGACGACGACGCCGCGGTCGACCGGACACTGCTCGACGGTCACGAGACGGTCGGCCTGACGGCGGGCGCATCGACGCCCGAGGAGCTCGTCCAGGCGACCGTCGCGCGCCTCGCGTCGCTTGGGTGGGACGAGCTCGAGGAAGTGACGGTCGCGCGCGAGAACGTGCAGTTCCGCCTCCCCCGTGAGGTCACGGCGCGATGACGAGTGTCGAGATCCCCGTCTCGATCGCCGCTGCCCTCCCGAACCTGACCGTCCTGGACATCACGAACGAGGTGCGGCGGGAGATCGCTTCGGCGGGCGGCAGCGGCATCGCGTACGTCTCGCCGAACGGCGAGCCGGCGCTGATCCGCGTGCAGGAGCGCGAGACCGGCTTCTTTGCCGATCTCGAGTGCCTGCTCACGCGTCTGATCCCGCTCGAGTCGGTCGAGCGGACGCGTCTCGTCTCGCTCCTGCTCGGCCCACGCACCGAGCAGATCCCGTACGCCCGAGGCGAGCTCTGCCTCGGCCAGTGGCAGCGGATCCTGCTCGTCGGCTTCGAAGACCGCTGCGCCGACGAATGGACCGTCACGCTCGTCGGTTGACCAGCGAGCGCCGCTACGCGCACACTTCCGGTGTGGAGCGGTGCCGCCGTCACCAGCCCCTGTTTGCGCGGTTGGCGCTCGGCCTGCTCGCGCTCGTTGCGGAGCTCATCGGCCGCTCTCTGACGCACCGTTTCAACCTCGGGCGCCACGTCGCCGCCCCTTCCTATAGCGGCGCCGACTACTACCCGATCCTGCTCGTCGCCGTGAAGGTCGGCGTCGCCCTGATGCTGGCGCGCGTCGCCTGGCGCGTCGCGAAGGCGCGCTCGGTCGCGGCGGCGGCCGACCGTCTGCTGACGGCGCATGGGCGAACGCGGACGCGTGCAGCAGTCCGGGTCCGGTTCGCGCTGTCACCGCGCCTGTGGCTCTGCTCGTTTGCGACGACCTCACTGATCTTCCTCGTGCAGACCGACGCCGAACAGCTGTCGGCCGGCCGCTGGCCGCTGCTCGGCCCTTGGCTCCATACGTCGGCGCTTCCCGTCTTCGCCGTTCTCTCGGTGTTCGTCGCCGTCGTGTACCGCGCCGTTGCGGCGTGGCTCAGCGACTACGAGAAGTACGCCCGCGAGGTTGCAGCGCGTGCGTTGCGCCTCGGCCGAGCGGCGCCGCCCGTCGCATCGCCCGTCGCGTGCGACGAGGGGTCGCCGCGCGGCCGCTTCGGGCTCGCGTTCGAAGTTCGGCCGCCTCCCGCCCTGGCCTGACGCGGGCGTCATCCGCCCGCGGTGCAGGTCCTGGCCCCTTGATCACGGGAGGATGTCGTGAACGCAGAACTCGTCAGCGAACTCAAGGTCTCGCACCGCCGAACCTGGCGCGTGCGCGCGATCTCTGTCATCGGCCCTTTGACCGCGGTCGCAGCCGTCGCCTGGGCGCTCGTGCAGCCGTACCGGATCACGCTGCTGCATCCGCACGGCCAGAGCTTCTGGTGGCTCTTCGTCGAGCCGCCTCTCCTCGTCCTCGTTGTCGGCGTGCTCTTCCACGTGCTCGTCGTCCCGGGGCTCGTCGAAGACCTGGAGCAAGCTGATGCAGCCGCCGGCTGAGCACGTCCACTGGCTGTTCGCCACCGGCTTCCTGATTCTCGGCCTCTGCCTCCTGGGCGAGGCGATCGTCGGCCCCGACGTCTGGCGCACGCGCGCTTGGCGCGCTTACCTCTGGCCCGGAATCGCCTTCACGCTGGGCGTCCTCATGTTCCCGGTGATGACGTTCTTCACGAACTCGACCATCCACATGCTCGCGCACGGTGCGTGGGCGCAGGCGTTGATGTTCGCGGGCGCCGCCGAGCTCGGGCTCGTGCGCGGGAAGTTGACGAGCCCCTGGTGGCGCCTCGCGATGGCATTCGCGTTCCTCGTGTCGGGCACGGCGTTCCTCGTCCACGAGCAGAACGCGTGGTTCTTCCAGCGCTCGTCGTTTCTTCACCATCTGATGGGGTGGACGCTCGTGATCGGCGCCGCCGTTCCGCTCGCGCGCTGCGTGCGACCGCGCTCGACGGCGTTCGGTGGCGCGTTCGCCGCGACGTTCCTCCTGATCGCCGTAATGCTCTATTGCGATCGTGACCTCGCTCCGATCTTCGGGCACCTGTCGCCGCTCGCAGGGGTGCAGCACCGATGAGGCGCCTCGCGGTAGTCGCCCTCCTCGCGCTCGCCTTCCCCGCCGCTGCATCCGCGCACGCGACCCTCGAGCACGCGACGCCGGGTTTCCAGCAACGCGTCGAGACGTCCCCGCGTGCGGTCGTGCTCGGCTTCGACCAGCGTGTCACCGTGCTGCCGGGGACGATCCGCGTCGTCGACGCACTCGGTCGGCTCGTCTCGGCGCCTGCGCATCCGGAGCTCTCGGGACGCCACGTCGTCGCTCCGCTCCATCGGCTCGCGCGAGGTCCGTACACCGTCCGCTGGCACGTGCTCGCGGGGGACGGCCACGTCGTCTCCGGCGTCTACACGTTCGGCTTCGGCGTCGCGGCGCCGCCGCCGACGGAGGCGTACGGAGCGTCGGGACCCACGCGTTCGGAGCACGTGGTGCGGTGGTTGTACTTCCTTGCGCTCGCGCTCGTGACCGGCGGTCTCGGCTGCCGGCTGCTCGTCGTGCGCGGCGTGCTGCCGCCGCGCGCCGAGAAGCGCTTCTTCCTGCTGACCGGCTTCGGCGCCCTTGCCGCGATCGACATCGGGATCATCGGGTTCATCCTCCGCGCCGAGGACGCGCTGCAGTTGCCGTTCGCGCGTCTGCTCTACGGCGACCTCACGCCGATCGCCAATGGCACGCGCGTCGGAACCGCATTCGTCGCGATGACGCTGGGTTTTGCCTTTTTGGCTGCGCTGCTCTTCCTCGCGTGGCTGACCGACCGCACCGCGCTCCTCTGGGGCGCGTTCGCGTTAGCACTCTTGCTGACGTCGGGGCTGTCCCTCTCCGGCCATTCGGCTGCGGACGCCGGCTCCTCGTGGAAGTCTGAGCTTGCCGACTGGGTCCATCTGTCGGCGGCCTCGATCTGGATCGGCGGACTCGTCCAGCTTGCCGTCGTCGTCCTCCCGCTCGCACCGGAGCTCCGGCGTGCGTCGTTCTTACGCTTCTCGTCGCTCGCGACCGTCCTCGTCGCGCTCGTGCTTGCGGCCGGGACGTACCTGAGCATCCTCCGGCTCCCGCACGTGCACGACCTGTGGACGACGCGCTACGGCCACGTCCTGCTCGTGAAGCTCGGGCTCGTCGCGCTCGCGCTCGCCTGGGGCGCGTTCCACCGGCTTGTAGCGGTTCCGCGCGTCGCTGCCGGCGGTGAAGGGTCGCTCGCGTCGTTGCCGCGCAGCGTGCTCGGCGAGAGCATCGCGGGGATGGCGGTGCTGCTCGCGGCCGCCGTTCTCGTCGACTCGAAACCGCCGCCGCGCGGCGTGCCGGCTCAGACCGTCGCGCGCAAGGCGAGCACGTTGGCGACGAAGACCTTCGTCTCCGGCAGGACGCCCCGCTTGCGCACCGCGGCGGGCCCCTGATACCACGCCGCGAGCGCCAGCCGTGAGTTGCCACCGAACTCACGCAGTAGTTGGCGCAGGTACAGCACGCCGATCTTGATGTCCCCGGACGCCGTTCGCGGCACCTGCCGCCCGAGGAGCACCGTCTCGACGTAGCTCCAGGTCGGCGGCAGGATCTGCATCACGCCCCACGCGCCGACCGAGGAGGTCAGGTTCGTCTGGTAGCCCGACTCCATCCAGGCCACGGCGCGCACGAGTGTCGAGTCGACGCCGTAGACGCGCGCCCAGTAGTTCAACAGCGTGCGCACGCGCGTCGCCGGCGTCGAGGTCACGGCGCGGACGAGGACCGGGTGGACCGCTGTCGCGGGCCGGCGCCAGAACGCGGCGAGCGTCCGTTGCCCGGCGATCCCATCCGCGGCGAGCTTCCGCGCGCGCTGGAAGCGGCGGAGCGCGCGCTCGGTCCGTGCGTCGAAGTAGCCATCGACGGCCACGAGCTCGCCGCGTCGAGCGAGCAGGAACTGCAGGACGGAAACGTCCCAGCCAAAGCGCCCGCGCCGCAGTGTCCGGCGCCCGAAGAGCGGGCGGCCGAGCGGTCCCAGCGCGCGTCGCGTCGCCGGCCCGGCACGGCCGTCGGCATGAAGGCCGGCGCGCCGCTGGAACGCCGCAACGCCGCGCGCTGTCGCAGCACCGGCAATCCCGTCGATCGGGCCGCCGTAGAGCCCGTAGGCGCGGAGGGCGACCTGGAGGCCCGCGACCTGGGGATTGACGCGGGCGGCCGAGGCCGCCGCGGGGAAGGCGAAACCGATGAGAACGAGCAGGCAGACGATGCGTCGCATGACCCGGACCCATTTCGACGCGGTCGCCCGACTCCTCCCGTTACTGTCAGCCGGATGTTGTGGGCGATCTCCGGCGGCGCCGGCTTTCTCGGCCTTCATCTCTCGCGGCGGCTCCTCGGGGCCGGCCACGACGTCCGCAGCCTCGACGTCGCGCCGCTCGACGAGCCGGAGCTCGAGCGCTCCGTCCACGAGCTGCGCGGCGACATCCGCGACGAGGCCCGCGTCCGGGAGCTCGTCGCCGGCGCCGACGTCGTCGTGCATGCGGCGGCCGCGCTGCCGATCCAGGCATCGCGCGAGTCGATCCGGTCGGTCAACGTCACGGGAACAGAGAACGTCCTGCGCGCGGCGCGCGACGCTGGCGTCCGCCGTGTCGTGTTCATCTCGTCGACGGCCGTCTACGGCGTCCCGGAGAAGCACCCGATCGAGGAGGACGACCCGCTCGTCGGCGTCGGGTGGTACGGCGAGTCGAAGATCGACGCCGAGGCGCTCTGTCGCGTCGCTGCCGTCGAGACGACGATCGTGCGGCCGAAGACCTTCATCGGGCCCGAGCGGCTCGGTGTCTTCGAGATCCTGTTCGACTGGATCCGCGAGGGCCGACGCATCTACGTCCTCGGCCGCGGGAACAACCGCTACCAGCTCCTTGCCGTCGAAGACCTGGTCGACGCGATCGTCCGCGCCGCCGAGTCACCGGCAGCCGGGCGCGAGACGTTCAACGTCGGTGCGACCGAGTTCGGCAGCGTCCGCGACGACCTCGGCGCGCTGATCGCGCATGCCGGTTCGTCGTCGCGGCTCCAACCGGTACCGGTGAAGCCGGCGGAGGTCGCCTTGCGCGCGCTCGAGCTGTTGCACGTCTCGCCGCTCGCGGAATGGCACTACAAGACCGCGCACAAGGATTCGTTCGTCGACGTCTCGAAGGCCCAGCGGATGCTCGGCTGGCAGCCGCGCCTGTCGAACGAGGCAGCGCTGACGGAGACCTACGACTGGTATCTCGCCAACCGCGGGCGGGTCGGCGGCGCCGGCGTCACGCATCGCGTGCCGTGGAACCAGCAGGCGCTCGGCCTGCTGAAGCGGATCAGCTGACGCGGATGCTCTTCCTGTCGCAGGACGACGTGCGCGGACTGCTGGACGTCGACCGGCTCGTCGATGCGCTCGCCGACGCGCATGCGGAGCTGACGCGGGGCGAGGTTTCTATGCCGCCGAGAGTCGCGGCCCTGGTGGCGCAGCACGAGGCGCTCCTCGGCGTCATGCCCGCGTACCTTCCTTCGGCGGGGCTCGCCTGCAAGCTCGTCACCTTGTTCCCGCACAACACCGATCGCGAGACGCACCAGGCCGTCATCTGCATCTTCGACCCCGACACCGGATCGCCGCTTGCGCTGATGGACGGAACGCACATCACGGCGACGCGAACGGCAGCCGGGTCGGCGCTCGCGACGCGGCTGCTCGCGCGCGACGACGCGCGCGTGCTCGCGGTGATCGGCACGGGCGTCCAGGCGCGAACGCACGCGCACGCAATTCCGCGTGTCCGCGACATCGGAGAGATCCGCGTGGCGGGCCGCGACCCGGACCGCGTGCGCGCGTTCGCCGAGGCGATCGGCGGAACGGCGGCTTCGTCGTATGAGGAGGCGATCCGCGGAGCGGACATCGTCGCTGCGACAACCCATGCCGTCGAGCCGGTCGTCCGACGCGAGTGGCTGAGCCCGGGCGCGCACGTGAACTCGGTGGGCCTCAATCCGGCCGGCCGCGAGGTCGACGAGCGGACGGTCGCAGAGGCGACCCTCGTCGTCGAGTCGCGTGCCTCCGCGCTCGCGCTGCCGCCGGCCGGGGCCCCCGAGCTCGTCGGCATCGACCCGTCGCACGTGCACGCCGACCTCGGCGAACTCGTCACCGGCGCGAAGCCCGGACGCCGCTCCCGCGATGAGGTCACCCTGTATAAGTCCGTAGGGGTCGCGATCCAGGACGCAGCAGCTGCAGCGCTCGTGCTGGACGCGGCGCGCAAGCGGTCGGTCGGCCGCGAGGTCGAGTTGGAGGAAGCTACGTGAGCAACAACAGCGATTTCCGGCCCGGGCTCGAGGGCGTCGTCGCCGTCGAGACGGAGATCATGGAGCCCGATCGCGACGGCGGGATGCTGCGCTACCGCGGCGTCGACGTCGAGCCGCTGATCGGGAAGGTCCCGTACGAGAACGTCTGGGGCCTCCTCGTCGACGACGACCTCCACTCGACGATGCCCGACCCCGAGCCGTACGAGCCGGTGGGGCTGACGGGCAATGCCCCGGCCGATCTGCAGGCCGAGACCGCGCGCCTCGGCGGCGAGTGGAACCTCGGCAAGCTCAACGAGATTTCCGTCGAGCAGGCACGTGAGGATCTCGGGCGACTGTCGGCCCAGATGATGTCGATCGTCGCGCGGTCGGCGCGCGTCGCCGACGGCAAGACCGACGCTGTTCCCGACGAGGTGGTCGCGAAGGGATGAACGCGTCGACGTTCACCGCGCGCGTCGTCGCCTCAACAGGGGCAGACTGCGGTGCGACACTCTCCGCGGCGGTTGGGGCCCTCTCTGGCCCGCTGCACGGTGGCGCTCCCGCGTACGTCAAGCCGATGCTGGACGAGGTCTCCGCGATGGGCGACCCGGAGAAGTGGGTGCACGACGCGCTCGCGAACCGCAAGCGAATCATGGGCTTCGGGCACCGCGTGTACCGCGCCGAGGACCCGCGGTCGCGGATCCTGAAGCGAACCGCGAAGGAGCTCGGGTCGCCGCAGTACGAGGTGGCAGAGCAACTCGAGCGTGTGGCGTTGAAGGCGCTGCAGGAGAAGTCGCCGGACCGTGTTCTTGCGACCAACGTCGAGTACTACTCCGCGATCGTTCTCGACGTCGCCGAGATTCCACCGCCGCTGGCGCCCGCGATGTTCGCGTGCTCCCGCGTGGCAGGTTGGTCGGCGCACATCCTCGAGCAGAAGCGAACAGGCCGGCTGTTCCGCCCGTCGGCGCGCTACGTCGGCCCGGCCGAGCGTGATCTCTCCGACGTCCCCTGACGCCGTTCCACTTTCGGCACACTCGCGTCACCCCAGCGTCCAAGAGATCGCGGTAGCGTGACTGCAGGGGCCCTCGCGTCCCCCTCGGGGGCGTGCGCGCTGGGTCGGGACATGGCTCGAAGCGGCTAGTACCCTCCGCGCGATGGAGCTGACGGACTACCGGGCGCAGTTCCCGATCCTCGGCGAGACCACGTACCTGATCAACCATTCGCTCGGCGCGATGCCGGCGCGTGCGGAGGAGCGCGTCGCGGAGTACGCCCATACATGGAAGACGCGCGGCATTCGCGCGTGGGCGGAGGGCTGGTGGACGATGCCGCTGACCGTCGGCGACCAGATCGGCCGCATCATCGGCGCGCCCGCAGGATCGACCGTGATGCACCAGAACGTCGCGATCGCCGAGGCGATCGCGCTCTCGTGCTTCCACCCGGTCGACCCGCTCCGCAACCGCGTTGTCTACGAGGAGGGCAACTTCCCGTCGGTTCGCTACCTCTACCAGGCGCAGCCCGACCTCGAAGTCGTCGTCGTCCCCGACGATGACGCGATCGTCGACGCGATCGACGAACGCACCCTGCTCGTCCCGATCACGCACGTGCTGTTCAAGACCGGGGAGATCCAGGACGTCGCCGCGATCGTGCGCCGTGCGCACGAGGTCGGCGCGCACGTCATTCTCGACGCCTACCAGTCGGCCGGGATCGTCCCGCTCGACGTAACGGCGCTGAACGTCGACTTCGCGGTCGGCGGCAGCGTCAAATGGCTCTGCGGCGGGCCCGGCAACGGCTGGCTCTACGTCCGCCCGGACCTCGCGGAGGTCCTCGAGCCGACCTTCATGGGCTGGCAGGCGCATGCGCGTCCGTTCGCGTTCGAGCCCGAGCTCGAGTACGCGGACGGGGCGGCGCGCTTCTTGACGGGAACGCCGAACGTGCCGGCGCTGTATGCCGCCACACCGGGCTACGACCTGATCGAGGAGGTCGGCGTGGAGACGATCCGCGCGAACTCCCTGCGTCAGACCCAGCTGCTGATCGACCTAGCCGACGCGGCGGGGTTCGACGTCGCGAGCCCGCGCGATCCGGCGCGCCGGGGTGGGACGGTGACGATCCGGACGCCGGAGTTCGAGGCCGTCCACAAGGAGCTGTCCGAGCGCGCGATCCTGTGCGACTTCCGGCCCGATGCGGGGATCCGGCTCGGGCCACATTTCTACACCACTGACGAGGAACTGCGCTACGCTGGGTCTCAGATCGCGGAGATCGTCGCGTCGGGAGCGCACGAGAAACACCTGGGAGCGGTCGCTCGCTTCTAGCTCAAGGCCCGACGGCCCGCAGCCGATTCCGGGCTTATGCGCCTAGTCCTTGCCACCGCCGCCCTCTGTGTGCTCGCAGCCGCGGGAACAGCGTCAGCGTCGCAGCTGATCGACCGCAACGCCTCGAATGTCCGCCTCGCAGTCGACAGGCAAGGGCAGGCGCTGCTCACCTACCAGGCACGCGGCCGCACCTGGCACATCCTCGCGTGGGGTGCCGTCGATGCGCGCCAGCCGACGTCGGGCAAGCCGCAGGTTCGTTTCCGCAAGAACTACTCCGGTGGAGCGTGGCAGACGTTCCGGAACTCGTGCGGCCGCTACGACGGCCCAACGATCCCGTTTCTCGTCACCGCCTGCCGTGCGGCGGATGGGAGCTACTGGGCGCTGCAGGGCTGGCAGACGCCGCTGCCCGACCTCGGGATGACGCCGTGGATGCCGGCGCAACGGGCGTGGGAGCTCCACCTGTCGCACTGGCGCGGCCCGCTCGCGAAGCTCGAGGTCTGGACGGACTGGATCTACGGCGGGCGTTACCACGACCTGTTCGGCCGCCTCACCTACGCCGGCCAACCTGTCTATGGATTCGGCACGACGCACGTCGGCGCGCCGACCGACGGCTACGGCCGTCTCCTCTATCTCGACACGTACAACTCCCGCTACGGCAACGGCTGGCGCCGCGAGAACTCATTCGTGTCGCACAACCCGACCGGGATCTTCTGTTACGGGTTCTATGCGTTCGATCCGACCAGGGGTTATCCGCACCCGGCGGGATATCCGGCGACGCCGCGCGGCCCCGGCAACGGCGAGAAGTACCGGCTGACGGTCGAGGGGCCCGGCGTGACGCCCGACGTCAGCGTCGTCGTTCCAGGCCTGCACGACTACAACCGGAGCAACCCCGCCGACGTTGCCTATGAGCAGCACCAGAACGCGCTGCTCGACTCGATCATCGGCGTCGACAAGCTCTGTCGACAGCACTGACAGAACGCGACACGCGCGCATCTGTCGACGGATGGCGCAGCCGCCATCGGCAAACGCGCGACGGCGCAGTGGAGTCAGAGCAGGAGGTGCGAGTCCGCGTACCGGTCGTCCCCTTCGATTCGCACGGCGCGGAGCGCCTCGGTCGCACGTACTGGCGAGAGGTCGAGCGCTCGACGCGTCACGTGATCCGGGCACGAGCGCGCGCGGGCCGCATCGAGCTCCGGCTGCTCGGCGGGCCGGTTCTGTTGTGTTTCGACCGCCCCCGTCTCGAGGCCTCGCCTGCGCTCGCGCGGTGCACGTATCCGATCCTCGGCGGGTTCCTCGCCCGACGGCGCGCCGGGGAGATCTCGTTCGCCCAGATCGACGGTGACGGACTTAGGCTGCGGTCGTCGATCCGCGGCATCTTCCCGCAGCTCGCCGCGCGCGAGGGCGAGCCGGACTGGACCGGCGCGCTTTACGACCAGGTGCAGAGCCGCGTCCACGTTGCGATCAGCCATCGCTACTTTGCCCGCCTGGTCGCGGAGGCAGCGGAGTGAAGGTTGTCGTCTTCGGTGCGACGGGGACGATCGGCCGGCCGCTCGTCGCAGAACTTGCCCGCGACCACGACGTCGTCGCGGTCTCGCGGCGTCCCCGAGCGAATGACGGCCGGATCAGGTGGGTCGCGGCCGACGCAACGAATCCCGACGCCGTCGCCTCGACGGTCGCCGGCGCGGAGGTCGTGTACTACCTCGTGCACTCACTCGGCAGCGACGACTTCGAGGAGCGCGATCTGACGGCCGCCGAGACCACCGCGCGGGCCGCGGAGCGCGCCGGCGTACGGCAGCTCGTGTATCTCGGCGGCCTCGGCGATGACGCGTCCGATCTGTCGCCGCATCTCCGCAGCCGGAGCGAGACCGGCAAGCGCCTCGCGGAAACGTCTGTGCCAGTGACGACGCTGCGTGCCGCGATGGTCGTCGGCAAGGGGAGCGCCGCGTTCGAGACGATCGTCGCGCTCGTCGACCGGCTGCCCGCAATGCTCACGCCGCGGTGGGTGTCGACGGCGACGCAGCCGATTGCGCTAACCGATGTGGTCGCGTATCTCCGCGCGGTCGGAGGGATGGAGGCGGCGTTCGGCGGGACGTACGACGTCGGCGGCCCCGATGTCATGACCTACCGCGAGATGATGGAGCGAATCGCGCACCTGCGCGGCAAGCACCCGTACATCATCGAGATCCCGGTGCTCACGCCGTACCTCTCCTCGCTCTGGCTGCACCTCGTCACGCCGGTGAAGGCGGGCATCGCTCGGCCGCTCGTCGAAGGGTTGAAGAACGAGACGACCGTTCGCGACACGCGCATTCGCGAGCTCGCGCCGATTCAGCTCACGAGCTTCGACGACGCAGCGCGCTCAGCGCTCGAGTAGCTCCCTGAACCGTGCTGCGTACGTCAGAGCCGTCGGCTTTTCCTCGTGGCGGAAGTACGCGTACACAGGAACGTCGATCGCGCGCACGCGCTCGGCGCGCCGCTCGAGTTCGTCGTCGGTGTACGGCGGCTCGCGGAACCGCACGTAGCGAAACGGGGCCTCGTGCTCCAGGTCGTTGACGCGGACCGCGCCGGCTTCGGCGAGCCGCGGCTCGATCCCCGCCCATGATTCGTGACCGAGGTCGAACGCCAGCTTCAGGTCGGGGTCGAGCGAGCCGAGGAGCAGCTCCAGCATGCCCTCGTCACGCGCGTTGATCAGCTGGACGCGCACCGGGCCGAGGCGGTCGCCGAGCGTTCGCACGCGCGCCGAGAACTCTCCGACCATGCGCGCCCGATTTCCCGGCAGCTTGGGCGCGAACGTGAAGCCCTCCGGCACCTGCTCGGCCCAGCGCCTGAACTGCTCCTCGGCCGGCAGCCGGTAGCCGGTCGTGTTCAGCTCGACAGTGTCGAACTGCCGTGCGTAGAACCCGAGGAACTCGCGTGCGTCGGTCCCGGCGGGATAGAAGCCCGGCTTCCAGGATGGATACGACCAGCCGGAAGCTCCGACATGCACCCTCGTTACACTCGCCGGCGAGGTGGCCACGACCGAGAGAGTCATAGCCGAGGACGCGATCCGCGTCCTCGACCACGGCTTCGTCCGCCTCGACGGCGCGATGGCGACCGACCTCTCGGTCGTGAACGCGGCCCGCGTCAGCTTCGCCCGCCGCAAGGACGAAATGGAGGAGGCCGACGAGGGGCTGATCCGCTTCCTGATGCGCGACAGACATGGAACGCCCTTCGAGCACAACGCTTTCCGCTTCCACGTTCGCGCACCGATCTTCGTCGCGCGTGAGTGGTTCCGTCACCGCGTCGGGTCGTTCAACGAGTTCAGCATGCGGTATGCGAAGGCGACGGACGACTTCTACGTCCCGGAGGCGGAGGACGTTCGCTCGCAGGTGGGTAAGCCCGGCGCGTACTCGTTCGAGCCCGTCGACGCAGAGCTGGCCGAACGGACGCGCGACGAGCTGCGCGAGGTGTACGAGGCCGCGTTCGCGACCTACGAGCGGCTGGTCGAGGCCGGTGTCGCGCGTGAGCTCGCGCGCGCGGTGATGCCGGTCGGCGCCTACACGGAGTTCTTCTGGACGGTCAATGCACGCGCACTGATGAACTTCGTCTCGCTGCGCGCGGCGGAGACGGCCCAGCGTGAGATCCGGCGCTACGCCGATGCGGTGGAGCAGTTCTTCGCCCAGAAGATGCCGGTGACGCACGCGGCCTTCGTCGCCGCCGGGCGCACCGCTCCCTAGCGCGTCAGGTCGTCATCACGAGCGGGCCCTGCCCTCGCGTCTCCGGCGTGCCGGCGACGTGGCGCGTGACGATCCAGCCGTCGATGCTGCCGTCGTTCAAGGGGTAGGCCGCGCTCAGGCGGACGACGGTGTCGGCCGCGCGGCGCGTGTTGAACGAGCCACAGAGGAAGACCGGCTTGCCGTGCTTCGACAGCCAGAGGTCGTAGTAGCCGCCGTTCGGTGCCGGCGCAAGGTTCGAGATCGTGAGCTCCATCGGCCAGTTCTGGTCGCTGCCTGGGCGCCCGACCTGGATCACGGCTGCCGCGGCCGACGCGTTCGCGACGCCGTGCATCTTGACCACGTTTGACGTGGAGAACGACCCGCTGTTCGAGCCGCCTACCTGGCCCGCGAGGAAGCCGATCAGCAGCAGCGCCGCGGCCGCCGCCGCGTACAGCGGCCACGGCCGCGACTTCTTGCGTTGCGATCGCGTCCGGACTAGCCCGAGCGGCGCGAGCGCCTCGTCCGGCCAGGGGACCTCCTCGAGCTCCGGCGACAGCTCCGGCGGGGGGCCGGCCTCGACCAAGAGCTCGTGGACGCTGTGGAGCCGTGCGCGTTCTGCAGGCGAGACCTCGCGCCCGATCAGATCGTCGAAGTTGGGCGTGTCCTGCCTGCTCATCGAAGTTCTCCTTCCAAAACGTCGGCCAAGCGGCCGAGGCCCGCGCGCGTGCGCGTCTTGACCGTCCCGAGCGGAATTCCGAGGAAGTCCGCCACCTCACTCTGTGAAAGCCCACCCCAGTACGCGAGCTCGATCACATCCCGCTCGTTCCGCGGGAGCGTCTCGAGCGCGCGGTGGACGCGCCACGACACGTAGGACGACTCCGCCCGCTCGGCCGGCCCGAGCTCGAGCGACGCGGCGTCGGGGATGTCGCCCGGCGTGTCGGTCTTGCTCCGCGCCCGGTCGACGATCGCATTCCGCGCCACCGCGTAGAGCCACGGGGCTCCAGGCCCGCGGTCGGAGCGGTACGTCCGGGCCGACCGCCAGATCGCCGCGAACGTTTCCTGGACGGCGTCCTCGGCCCGCATCCGGTCTCCGAGCCGTCGGAGGGCGAGCCCGAAGACCGGCCTCGAGAACCGCCGGTAGAGGAGCTCGAAGGCCCCCGCATCGCCACGGCCGATCCGCTGGATCAGCTCGCCGTCGGTCGGCCCGGTTGGCGCCGTCTCCTCGACCGCGTCGTCTGGGTGGGCCGCCGGCGGCACTGCGGCGGGAAAGGCGAGCGTGAGCCCCATCTCTT
This sequence comes from Actinomycetota bacterium, assembly GCA_005883995.1. Classification (GTDB taxonomy): domain Bacteria; phylum Actinomycetota; class Thermoleophilia; order Gaiellales; family Gaiellaceae; genus 3-1-20CM-4-69-9. Next base: position 330 of record VAXB01000024.1, on the reverse strand, counting down.
CTGGTTCTCTACGCGTCGAAGCCCGTCCCGGTTTTCGCCATTTTCCTGTCATAGCAGGCGCACACAACCCTTACGAACCTTTAACGGCGGTTCGTAGTCTTATCTACCTGCAAGCCAACGATTGCGGGCGGAGGGGGTTCCGACAATGCGCAGGCTCCTGTTGGCGGTGGTTTCGGTCGCAGCGCTCCTGTTCGCCGGAGCGGCGAGCACGGCGACGACCGGGAATGTCACCGTCGAGATCAGAAAAGGCAGCTTCTCGACCAGGAACGTGACGATCAACCAGGACGATTCGGTGACCTGGAAGAACGTCGACAAGGTGAACCATCAGGT
>VAXB01000092.1 GCA_005883995.1 Actinomycetota bacterium | reverse complement strand
ATCGCATCGGTGCTCGGCCTCCTGCTCGGCCTCGTGCTCGCGAGGGGCCTCTCGGCGCTGTTCTCGGCGCTCGGCGAGGACTTCCCGAAGGGCGGAACCGTCATCGCCACGCGAACGATCATCGTCAGCCTGGCCGTCGGGATCATCGTCACCCTGCTCGCCAGCCTCAGACCGGCGGTGAAGGCGACACGCGTCCCGCCGATCGCAGCCGTTCGCGAAGGTGCGACGCTGCCGCCCTCGCGCTTCTCGCGGCTTGGACCGGTCGTGTCGCTCGTCACGCTCGCGCTCGGCATCCTGCTCCTCGTCTACGGGATCTTCGCGTCCGGGTTGACGACGCCGACTCGCCTCTTCGCCCTCGGGTTCGGCGTCCTCCTTCTGTTCATCGGCGTCTCGCTGAATGCGAAGCGGGCCGTGCGGCCGCTCGCGTCGGTACTCGGATGGCCGGGAACGCAGATCGGCGGCAGCTCGGGGTCGCTCGCCCGTGAGAACGCGATGCGGAACCCGAGCCGGACGGCCTCGACGGCGTCGGCGCTGATGATCGGGCTGGCGCTGATCACGTTCGTCGCGATCCTCGGAGCCGGACTTCGCTCCTCGTTCTCCGATGCCGTCGACAAGTTGTTCGCAGCGGACTATGCAGTGACGGCGCAGGACGGCTTCGCGCCGTTCCCGAAGCAGACCGACGCTGCAGCAGCGCGCACGAGCGGCGTCACCGCCGTCACTCCGATCCGCGGCGGAGATGCGCGCATCTTCGACCACAACACCCAGATCAGCGCTGTCACCTCGAACCTGAACGAGACGGTCGACATCGACTGGGTCAAAGGCGGCGAGAACGTCCCGGCACGGCTCGGGCTCGACGGCGGCTTCGTGAACACCGACTACGCGAAGAAGCACCACCTCGTGCTCGGTTCGCCGATCACCGTGCAGGTTCCGAACGGCCGAAGGCTCCAGCTGCGCGTTCGCGGGATCTTCAAGGCACCTAAGGGTGGCTCGCCCTTCGGCGACGTCACGATCTCGACGGCGGCCTTCGACGCCAACTACTCGAAACCGCAGAACGTGATGACGTTGATCAACATTCATGGCGGTGACAACGCGGTAAATACCGCCCGGCTCGAGCGATCGCTGAGCACGTTCCCCGACTCGAAGATCCAGACGGCGGCCGAGTTCAAGCAGACGCAGGAGACCGACATCAACAAGGCCCTCAACCTGCTGTACGGGCTGCTCGGGCTGTCGGTGATCATCAGCCTGTTCGGGGTCGTGAACACGCTGGTTCTCTCGGTCTTCGAGCGGACGCGCGAGCTCGGGATGCTGCGAGCAGTCGGGATTCCTCGCGATCCTCACGACACAGGCACTCTCCAGCGAAGGCATCGTGCTCGCGATCCCGTGGGGAACGCTCGCCCTGTTCGTCGCCGCGACAATCGTGGCCGGCGTGCTTGCCGCGGTCATCCCCGCGCGTCGCGCCTCGCGCCTGAACGTGCTGAAGGCGCTGCAGTACGAATGAGAACCGACGGCTCACCTCCCTCCGGCGGCGTCCGCCGGAGGGAGGCCGCGGCGTACCTCGGCCTCGCGTTGATCGGCGTTCACATCGCCGACGACAACTTCGTCCAGCCGCAGCCGGGTACCGCCGCGGTCGACCATCTGGTCAGCGGGCTCGTGCCGCTTGCGGCGCTCGCGCTCGTTGCGATCTGGTACCGACGGGTCGGGCACGGCGCTCGCGCGATCCTAACGATCGCAGTTGGTGCGTTCGGGGTCGTGATCGGCGCGGGCGAAGCCGTCTACTACTCGATCGCCGTCGGCCCATCAGGCGACGACTACACGGGTCTGCTCGCGGTGGCGGGAGGCGCGCTCCTCGTCGGTGTCGGCGTTACGACCTTGTGGCAGACGCGGCGGCGGCATTCGAGCATCTGGCGCCGCTACCTGCGCAGGGCGATCATCGTCGTGATCTCCGTCGGCGCCGCGTACTTCGTGTTCCTGCCGTTCGGCCTGTCCTACGTGTTCACGCATTCGGCACGCGCCGTCGTGCCGGAGGCGAAGCTCGACGCGGCGTACGAGAACGTGAAGTTCTCGACACGCGACGGCTTGACGCTGAAGGGCTGGTACGTTCCGTCACGGAACGGGGCCGCAGTGATCGCGGCGCCGGGGCGCGCCGGCTCGCAGCGGCCCGCACGGATGCTCGTGCACCACGGTTACGGCGTCCTGCTCTTCGACAGGCGCGGCGAGGGCAAGAGCGACGGCGATCCCAATGAATTCGGGTGGTCCGGAGCAACCGACCTCGACGCAGCGGTCACGTATCTCGAGCACCGACGTGACGTACGCGGTGGCCGGATCGGCGGGATCGGGCTGTCGGTCGGCGCGGAGACGCTCCTTCAGGCCGCCGCCCAGTCGCACGGGCTGAAAGCGGTCGTCTCGGACGGAGCCGGCTCCCGCTCGGTCCGAGAGGACGCGTCGCTGGCTGGTTGGCGGAACCGGGCCGAGGTTCCGACGTCGATGGTGGTGTCGGCGGGTGTGGCGCTCTTCTCGAACCGCCTGCCGCCGCCGCAGCTCAACGCGCTCGTCGCGCGGATCGCGCCACGACCCGTGCTGTTCATCTACGGCGAGCACGACCAGCCGAACGTTCGCGGGTTGACGCCGAAGTACTACCGAAACGCCGGCGACCCGAAAGAGCTCTGGCGGGTTCCCTGCGCGGGACACACCGGCGGCATCGACGCGAGACCGCGCGAGTACGAGCGGCGCGTGACCCGCTTCTTCGACCGCGCGCTTCTCGGCGCGCGTTAGGTCGAGCCGGCTGGCCGGCGGCGCGGCCACCAGCCCGGAACGATGCGGAGGTACTCCTCGTACTCGCTTCCGAACTGCCGTCGGAGAGCGGGCTCTTCGTACCAGTGGACGAACGACCAGACGGTCGCGCCGAACGCGAGCGCGTAGCCGACGAGCACCCAGCGGCCGAGCACGGCGGCCTGGCCGAGGATCACCGCAGCGACGGCGAGATACATCGGGTTGCGCACGTACCGGTACAGGCCGACCACGACGAGCTTCTCCGTCGGCGCAACCGGGGCAGGCGTGCCGCGGCCGTGGACGACGAATCGCGCGAACGCATCGAGCAGAACGGCCGAGCCCGCACCGATCGCAATCCAGCCGACCGCTCGGATCCAGGCCGGCGGGCCGGTTGCATCCCAACCGGTCAAGAGCCACGGCACGAGCCCGGCGACCACACCCGGTGCGAGCACCAGAAAGAGCGCGCTTCCGACCGCTGCGCGAACGCGCGTCACGCGCGCATTCTGCGTGGCACGTCCGACATCGCCTACGCACGAGTCGGTCGAGTTGTGATATTCGCGCGCACGCGTGAACATTCTTCTACGTGATGCGGCGTGATCGACTTCGCCGCCGCGCGCGCGTTCCTCCACCGGGAGGACGGAGCCAGCCGGTCTTCGTGGCGTTCGGTCTCGACGCGCTCGCGGCCGTCGCCGCTGCAGCTGAGCATCACCGCGGAGCGTGCGCGCCGACTCTTCCCCGTGATGAGCTCGACCGGCACCTCGATGCCCTCAGGTCAGAGCAGCAACGGGACGGCGGCTGGCCCACGAGGTGGGACTCCGGCTCGGCAACGTCCCACCTCGAATGGCGCGGGTACATGACGCTCGAGGCGCTCGGCCTCCTCCGAGAGCACGGACGCCTGGTTGACCTCGCCGCGAGCTGACTCTAGGGTTCGTGGCAACAGCAACAAAGGGAGGAAGCATGTCGACGCCAGAGGCAAGGCCCGCGCCTCCGAACGGGCACTGGAGTGACCTTCAGGACAGCGACCTAAAGGCCGGAATCGACAAGTATTTTCGAGACAACTCGGGCAACGGCGAGCCCAAGTACATCGCTCTGATTGTCGATGCCACGAACCCGATCAGCGGCTACCACATCCAGAGGATCCCGACATCGAAGATCCACGAGTAAGCACGACGCGCTCGTCGCGATGTGCGTCCGAGATGGGCGATCCGGTGACGATCCGGAAAAGCGGCTAGCGGCGACCGGTTATTCGCAGCGCCGAGGCGATCACGCGTTCTGCGTCACGGGCGAGCAGGAGGCAGAGAAGCGCGAGCGGAAGCTCGAAGAGCAGTGCCTCTGTCAGTGACGTGACGAGCTCGAAGCCCGACGCAGAAGTCGTAACGTCGAACCACGCGTCGATCAGCAACATGACTGCGGCCGCGATCGCGGTGCCTTCAAGCCAGGGCGAGCGGCGCCAGGCCGCTGTCGCGACGGCGACGAGCAAGCCGCTCAATGCGACGTCGAAGCCGATCCAGGTGATGTCCCAATGGGGCGCGGCATGCGTCGAGGGGAGGTGCTCGGCAAGAACGACGACCCACGGAAGGAGCGCAAGACCTGCGCCGGCGAACAGCGGCGCGATCCACCTCGCCGGCCGCAGGCCGACGCTGCCGATCTGCTCGGGCTCAACCGTCGTCATGATCGTTCAGAACGACCGAGGCCGACGCGAGATTCCGACCCCGCGGGCCGGCGCCGGCCGCTAGTCACGGCATCGACCGATCATCCCCCCGGGATGATGCCCGCGGCCCCCGTCGGCCCGAGGATTGGATCCGAAGTGCTCGAGAGCTGGTCGAACGCCGACGAAAGGACTGTCTCAGATGGTCGCCAGTAGTTATCCGTTTTTGGACGTCATGTGGTCGATGTTCATCTTCTTCGCGTGGGTGATCTGGATCTGGTTCCTGATCACGATCTTGTCCGACGTGTTCCGCCGGCACGATCTGTCGGGCATGGGAAAGGCAGGTTGGACGGTGTTCCTGATCTTCCTGCCGTTCCTGGGCGCCCTGTTCTATTTGATCTCCCAGGGCAGCAAGATGGCCGAGCGCAACGCGGCGCAGCAGCAGCAATCGGAGTCACAGGCGCAGGAGTACATCCGGTCGGTGGCTTCCAGTAGCAATCCCGCGGAGCAGATCGCGCGCGGCAAGGAGCTCCTCGACAGCGGTGCGATCACGGCCGCCGAGTTCGACGCGCTGAAGCAGAGGGCGCTTACTGCGTCCTAGCCGGCGCGAGCGCGCAGCACGTCGCGAACGCGGCGAGCGAGATCGGCCGGACGAGCAGCCAGCACGCGACGACCGGAAGCTGAAGGATCACCGGCAGGGGGCCTAACCGGTCCCCTGCTGCGCCTAGTGCCCGGAAGTCGGCGGCGAGTCGCGCTGCAGCCCGGCCGCTGAGAATGAAGACCGCGTAGCAGACCAAATACGCGCCTTGCCTGGTTCTCGAGTCGCGAAGCAAGATCCAAAGCGATTCCCGGGGAGGCGGCGTATAAACCGGATTTCAGCTGGGGATCGTGAGGCTCTCGAGGTCGGTCGGGTAGTCCGTTAGGAGCTCGTACCCGTCGTCGGAGACGACGACGGTGTCGGAGTGTCGGAACCCGCCGACCTCGTCGTCGTAGAGGCCGGGTTCGATCGTGAACACCATGCCCGGCTCGAGCGGCGTCGGATCGCCGACGTCGAGGAACGGCGCCTCGTGGTTTCGGAGGCCGGTCCCGTGGCCGGTGTGCTGTCGCCAGTAGCGCTGCAGGTCGTGCTGCTCGAAATAGCTGAGGACGGCGGCGTCGATGTCGGCGCAAGTCGCCCCTGGGCGGATCGCGTCGAGGGCGACCTGCCTCGAAGCGAGCATGTGCTCGAAGAGGAACTGCATGCGGTCGGTCGGCGGCCCCACCACCATCGCGCGCTCGAGCTCCGCCTGATAGCCGCAGACGGGCGCGCCGGTCTCGCTGACGAGGACGTCGCCCGGCTGGAACCGGATGTTGTGCGCGACCGCGTGCGCCCACGCGCTCCGCTTTCCGATCTGCCCGCGGTACCCCGCCTTCGCACCGTCACCCGAACCGAGCAGCCCGCGGGAACCATCCGCGTCGAGCATCGCGAGCGTCGTCTCCTGCTGCGCTTGCAAGCTCGCCTCCGCCTCGCTGACGCCGGCGCGCGTGTGTTCCTGCAGACGCGCGTGCGCGTACGCGCACCAGCGCCCGCTTTCGCGAATCAGCTCGACCTCCGTCGCGCTCTTGCGCGCCATCATCGCCTCGATTCGCGCGCCGACGCTCACGACCTCGGCCCCCGTCACCTCGCTGAGCGGCGGCCCCTGATAGCCGAGGATCCCGGGGTAGCCATCCTGATCCACGGCGATTCGCCCACGCAGCTCGAGGTCCCGAGCGACGCCGGCGAGGATCCGCATCGGGTGCTCGAGGCCCGGGTATTCCGGATACGACTCGATCCGCTTGAACGACGCTTCGGCGCTCGTCCGCTCGACCTCGAACTCCGGGACGAAGATCGCGTCAGCGCCCTCGGCGTTCTGCATGTAAACGATCGGCCGCTCGTTCGACAGGAACCAAAATCCCGTGAAGTAGTGGACGTACGAAGGGTCGAACAGCGCGTAGCCCGTCCCGCCGACACCGCGAACCTGTTCGAGCAGCCGCTCGCGTCGCTCGCGAAACTCTGCGGACGAGATCACGCGCCGAGCTTATTCTCGTGCGCCTCGGTGATGGCGGACGACGCCGAACGCGACCTCATAGACGCGGGGCAAGGACGCTTCGCGAAAGCTGCGGATAGGTCGCGCGATAGCCTCGCCGCTGCGCGATCGGAGTCAAGGCCGCGAAAAACGCGCGCTGCACGGCTGCCGGTGGCGTGCGGAATTCGATCACGTCGCTGAACTCGCGCGCGAATAGCGCGAGTTGGAGCGGATGTGGCATGCCTTTCGCGTTGGTGTGTCCCAGGCGCGCGAGTCCGTACAACGTTTCGATCATGTGGGCGAAGCGCTCCCCGGGGGTGACCTCGACGCGCACTACGGCATCTCGGTCGCTGGCGTTCCACCAGTCGTGCCACAGGCCCGCTTCGACGACTGCCGTCTCGCCCGCACGAAGGATGCTGGTGTGCCCGTCGCGCTTGACCATCAACTCGCCCTCGAGCGCTGTGAAGCGCTCGACGAGTGCCGGGTGACGGTGCTCCCCGACAACACGCGCGCCGACCCGTGCGGTGAGCTCCGCAACGGCGCGGCCGGCGTCGTTCAAGTACGGAAGCTCCAGGATCGTTGCGCGCTCACCGGTAACGGGGTTCTCCCAAACCTCGCCGACCTGTATCGGTGTGAGATCCGCCGGACCGTTCGGATCAGGGTGCGACATCCGCCAATCCTGAACACGCCGAATCGTCCGGTCAACGGCGACGTTCCCATCGCCGGCGGGAGCGATCTCGCCGCGAAGTGCCGGCGCCTGTGTCGCCGTTACAGTGAATAGTCCAGCTGAGCCGGAAACGGCTTGGTTGAGCCAAAAGCCCCCGTAGCTCAGTGGATAGAGCAGCGGTTTCCTAAACCGCGTGCGCTGGTTCGATTCCGGCCGGGGGCATCCGAGTGTTCATGCGGAATCCGGCGCGTGTGCCGGAACCTCGCGCCGTCGGCGGGATCGCCGAATTATTCGGCCTGAGTCCGCCTGAAACCGCCTGAGAAGGGCGGCGACTGGCGCACACGACGCCGGCAGGATGACGTATCACCGCTGCCGATCGGTGCACCGATGCGGTGATCGTTCGGCGACCCGACGCCGCGCGTAGGAACGTTCGCGCACCGCAATGCGGTCGGCTGCGGCTGGACCTATCTACACGCCCGGCGTTCGGGGACGGTGATCGAAATCCGAGCGCGGGGGCTCATCGTCGTTTCATGCCTGAATCTGAGCCTCTTCTCAATGCACAAGCGTGACCTTCAACACGACAATAACGGCACCAAAAACGAGGTTCAGCAAAAGGATCAGCGCGGTGCCGCGTCGACCTAATCCGGCTACGCGGGCGTAGCGGACACCTTGAGCCGAGAGCGTGACGAACCCGAACGCAATCGCAAGCCAGATCGACTCTCGCTCGTTGATCAAGCCAACGGCACCGAGTAGGAGCGCGACGATCGGTGCGACCGCCGCGAGCATCAGCCCGAGTTCTCGGCTCGCAACGCTCGACACGCCCCGGCGGCTAAGCCGACTCCTACTCTCGATGCTCTCGGACAGCGCGTGGGCGTACACGTACGCCAGCCAAAAGACAACCACCGCACTCACCACGAGCTCGACGAGTTTCCAAGGATCGTGCCGCTCGCCCGCGTAAGAAGCCGTCAACGCCGTCAACACGATCATCGTCCCGTAGAGCGTGCTCCCGATTCGTCCCTCGCGGCCAAGTAGGAGCTGCGACGCTGCACGCGCAACATGGCGCGGCCTGGGCAGGCTCGTCGAGTCGGCCATTTCGCTCGTGCGATCATCGCTGAAGCTCGCCAGCCGCACGTTAGGACGCTTACGCGATCCACGAGCAAATCGGCGCGGAGTCGGAGCCGTCAAGCTGCGGGCCGCCGGGACTGCCCGCCCCGCAGGTCCCGCCGGTCCGCGAGCGCCGGGGAGAGGCTGGCGGCGGCGACGATGAGCCCGGAGCTGAAGGCGATCCAGAAGTAGATCGCCAACACGACGCCGAGGCCGCCGTAGTCGCGCGCGTACAGGTCGACCCAGAACTGCATGACGTGGCTCGAGACGATCATCAGCAGGGCAAGGCCGAGCGCGGTCAACGCGGCGCCCGGCAGCAGGTCGCGTCGCTTGATCAGCTTGTGGGTCAAGAGCAACGGCGCCCAGACGAAGAAGAGCACCAGCAGTGCAACCCAGCCGATGTCGAGCGCGTATCCAGTCCAGGCGGGGGCGCCCCGGAGCTCCGTCAGCTGGACGAGCAACAGCAGGATCAACCCGAGCACGCTCAGCAGCACGACCGCGTACAGCACCAGGTCGGTCTGGCGCGTCGGCAGCTCGACCTTCCAGGAACGCGCATACACGAGCTGCAAAACGCGGCCGAAGCTGAGCCCGAAGAAAAGTGCGCTCGCAATCGCGAGCAGCGCCGAGCCGAGCTCGTGCGCGTGGCCTTCTCCGAGCACGCTGTTGATCAGGCTCGCCGTCGGCGCATTCAGGTGGTAGTGATGCACCATCCGGTGCGCGAGGGCGTTCGGGTGTGGGTCCAGGTACTCCTCCATGACGAGCAGCGCCGGCAGCACCGCAACCAGGATGTACAAGGAGAGCAGCGCCGACTGCAGCGGCCCCTCGATCGAGCGGTAGCGCCGCCAAGCGCCGATCGCCACCCCGGTCGACGAACCAGGCTCCTGCCGTTCGACCCATTCCGCGGCCGACTGTGACACGGCCGAAACGCGGTCCTGGACTCGGCCCAATGTCTTCCGATCGCGTCCCGCTTGTTTCGTGTCAGTCCTTCCGGCCGGCCGAACCTCCCCCGCCGACCGATTCTTCGCCTATCGCCGACGAGCAGCGTCATCCGTTCGGAGTGACGTTGCGATGCTGCGACCGCGATGGTCACCGGACCGAACGCGATTCCGGCCGGGGGGCAGCCCTGCTGTTCATGCGCGATCCCGCACATGTGCAGGAACTTCGCACCACCAGCGTGATCGCTGAATCGTCCGGCTGGAGCCCCCTGACACCGCTCGAGGGAGGCGACGACTGGCGCACACGGCGCGTCAGAGATGACCGGCGATCGTCGCCGGCTCGATTGACGAACGCGCTCCTTTTTCGGCGGCCGGACATTGGGCGAGAGGACGCTCACGCACGCGAGCCCGATGTCGCTTCGGAAGGTCGCTCCGGTCGTAGCGTCAGTCAACAGCGAGGAAATCAGCGACCGTGCGGCGCACATCGCTGCTCAGCACGAGCTGCCAATGGTCTAGCCCGGGGAAAAACGCTCGGCGTGACCGATACAGCGCAGCAACTCGCTTGCCACGCACGTCGGCGAACTCGTTGCCGTAGACGACGAGCGACGGGCATGGAAGCGTCGGAACACTGATGCCGCGCTTACGCTCAGCACGCGCCAGTTGCGACTCGGGTCGCGCGCGAACTCCCGGCGGGAAGCGCCCATAGACAGCCTCGGGATCGAATAGACCCTCCCGCGCCGAGGCGGCCGGCGCAAACCCCTGCACCTCGCCGGGCGGACTCGGCTCGATAACGACGACGCTATGGGGCGTGACGTGCCCAGCCACTTGCAAAACAACCAGGCCACCCATGCTCCAACCGCAAAGGGCCACAGGTTGCGGCAAACCGGCAACGCGCCGGTCGACATTCGCTGCGTAGTCGCGCATCGACGCCGACGAGACGTCGAGCCCCTCTTGTAGATCGACTGCCTCGACCGCCAGATCTCCAAACGCATCGAGCCAACCGTCGAATACCCACGGCCCGCTGCCCGCGCCGTGCA
>VAXB01000144.1 GCA_005883995.1 Actinomycetota bacterium | reverse complement strand
GCTCCTCACCTATCCGACGCTTCGCGATGCGGGCCTCGGCGGCAACCCCGCGGTTGCGGCGGCAGTAGGCGCGACTGCGCTCACCGACGTGCTCGCGCTGGGTGTCCTCGCGGTCGTCGCCGGGACGCAGACGGGATCGGGCTCACCCGCCATCGTCCTGGCCGAGATCGGGATCGGCCTCGTCGTGCTCCTGCTCGTGGGGCTGTTCGCGCTGCCGCGCGCCGTCGATGCCGGCTTGCGGCAATGGGGCGCCGACGGCCCTGCGCGGTATCTCCTGATCATCGTCGCCTTGCTCTTCATGGCGATGGTCGCGCAGGTGTTCGGGATCGAGGGGATCGTCGGCGCGTTCTTCGCAGGTCTCGCCCTCAACCGGCTCGTCCCGAACGAAGGCCCGTCGATGGAGCGCGTCGAGTTCTTCGGCACGGCCGTCTTCGTCCCGGTCTTCCTGGTCTCGATCGGCCTGCTCCTCGATCCGTCCGTGATGTTCACGGGTGAGACGTTGGGGCTCGCCGGGCTGGTCTGCGCCGGCGCGCTCGGCGGGAAGGCGATCGCCTGTTGGGTCGCCGGCAGGCTGCTCGGGTTCGACTGGCCCCAGCGAGCGGCGATGTTCGTACTCACCGCGCCGCAGGCCGCGGCGACCCTCGCAGTGACGCTGATCGGATTCGAGATCGGGCTCTTCGGAACCGCGCTCGTGAACGCGGTCCTCGTGCTCATCCTCGTCAGCATCATCGTCGCTGCTGTCCTCGCGCAGAGGGTCGTCGGGTGGGTTCCGGCGCAGACCGCGCACACGCCTCCGCTCGGCGAACGAGTGCTCGTCGTCACATCGTCGGCTGAGCCGTCGGATGCGGCGATGCGCGCAGCGAGCCTGCTCGCTCGGCCCGATGGCGGGCACGGCGATGTCGTGATCGTCCGGGCAGAAAGCGAGCCGCGTCTCGACCCGATGATCCTGAGGCGGATCGAGCATCGGGTCTTCGGCCACGGCTTCGACGGGCGTGTTCGAGCCGCCGTCGACGATCTGGATACCGGCGTCGCGAAGGCGATGTTCACGGCAGACCCGTCGGTGGTGATCGTGGACGATCCGACGTTCGAGGCCGTGCCGGGGCTGGTTCCGGTGCTCGTTGTCCCGGGGACGGGTGATGCCGCCGGAGCAATGCGAGTCATCGTGGACGGCGGGGACGGCGGCATCGTCGCGGCTGAGGTGACGCGGAGGCTCGCGCGGGGGGCGACGGCAGGTCGGTTCCTGCGGCGCTCCGACCGGTCGCCGCCAGACGCAGAGATACCGGCGTGAGCAGTCCTACGTCTGCGGCCCGTAGGCCAGGTACAAGACGCCATTCTCGTATGACTCACAGGCCGCCGGCGAGAAGCTACCCCGCGTGGCGGTCTCGGAGAAGGGCCGCGGGCCAGATCCACGGTTGATTGCTCCTCTCAGCGTCCCGAGCGCAAACGGGGCGGGGGGCGCGTTTGCGCCCCCGCCCCTGAAGCAATCAGCTCTGGGCCTGCTGGTTGACGCCGGCCTTGAACATGCCGCCGGTCGCGATCTTCGTCAGCAGCTTGTCGGCGTTGCTCTCCTCATCCAGCGTTTGATCGAGGAGGTCCTTGGCCTCGCCCAGGCCGATCTCGTCGGCGAGCGTGCGGGCGGTGCCGTAGGCGGCGATCTCGTAGTGCTCGACGCGCTGCGCGGCCGAGATCAACGCGGCGTCCTTGACGTTCGGGTCGCCGGTCGCCGAGATGATCTCCTCGCCTTCCTGGATCAGCCCGCGCATCCCGTCACATTGCTCCGACATGGAGCTGCCGATCTGGCCGCGGATCTCGTCGAGCCGGCGCACATGGTCGCGCGTCTCCTCGAGATGGTGCTGAACCGCCTGCCGCAGCTCGTCGTTCGACGCCGCTTGCGCCAGCTTCGGGAGTGCCTCGACGAGTTGCGTCTCGGCGCTGTACAGGTCCGAGATCTCGTGCTCGAACAGGTCCTGCAGTGTCTGTAGCTGCATGCGAAATCCTCCTTTTCGTTCGGAGGTTTATGTGTTCCCCGCCTGAAAACGGCCACTCCTCGGAGTTCGCAAAATGCGGAGATTTCGCAAGGCGAAACAGCGCGATGAGGCGCCGGCGTGGTCAGCCGCTGGGGACGATGACGCCGAAGACCCCGTGGACGTCGACCTCCGACGCTCCGTGCCAACGATGGGGGCCGGCGACATAGAACAGCGACGTCCGGGCGCCGCTCATGTCGCCCGTTCCGAAGCTGATCCCCCAGACGCCCGGGACGGTGATGGGCATCCGGCCGCGATAGTTCCAGGTGCGACCGCGCGGGCCGTAGATGTTGATGCGGCCGCTGCCGAAGTTCGCGACGAGGAGGTCCCGGTCGAGCCGGCCGAACCCCCGCGGCGCGAGGGCGAGACCCCAGGGCTCGTCGAATTGCGTCGACGCGCCGACGTGGGCGATCAGCCGCCCCCTCGGGTCGAACTCGTCGACATAGCCGCCGACCGGCGCGTCGTTTCCGTTCACCGGCGCCCGCGACGCATAGGTGACGAAGATGTGTCCGCCGAGCGCCGCGATCCCGAACGGTGCGTACCACTCCGGGAT
>VAXB01000091.1:15764-19559 GCA_005883995.1 Actinomycetota bacterium | reverse complement strand
GTGGCGGCGAAGAAGCCGAAGGACTTTGCGAACGTGGAGGTTCTCGAGATGAGCAGCGACCAGCGCACGCTCTACTTCAGCGGAGAGTTCGCACGGGTCGGCGGCGAGGCGCGCGAGGGGCTGGCTGCGGTCGACGTGAAATCGGCGAAGGCGACGAAGTGGCGCCCGTCGGCCGACGGCGAGGTATACGACCTCGCGATGGCGCGCAATGGGCGCGCCGTCTATGTCGGTGGTGACTTCTCGCGGCTCGACGGGCGCAACCGCCGTCACCTTGGCGCTGTGGATGCACGCACCGGCGCCGCCACCGATTGGAACCCGCAGTCGAATGGTGCGGTCGACGTGATCACCGTCGCCCGCTCACGCGTCTATGTCGGCGGCACATTCACTTCGATCGGCGGTAGGTCGCGGCGGGCGACTGCGGCGCTCGACCCGAGATCTGCCAAGGCGACCGCATGGGACGCTAACGTCATCGGCACGGTGCACGCCGTGCTGCCGCTCGGCAGACAGGTCTACCTCGGGGGCGAGTTCGAGTCCGTTGGGGGAGCGTCCCGCTCGAACCTCGCGTCGGTCGATGCCGTCAGCGGCGCGGCGACAAGCTGGGATCCACGCGCCGATGCGTCGGTGAATGTCCTCGTTCCGGGTGCGCTGGCGGGCCGGCTGTTCGCCGGCGGCGCGTTCCGCACCGTCGGGGCTTCGCGTCGCGACGGGCTCGCGCTGTTAAGTGCCGACGGTGGCACGCTTGCGTCGTGGCGTCCGCCGCTCAGCGGAACGGTCCGCGCGCTCACGCTCGCCACAGACGCACACACGCTGTACGTCGGCGGTCGTTTCACGATCGGCCAGACGCCGGGGCTGCAGAGTCTCGCGCGTGTCGACGGAGAAACGACGTCGCTCGCGTCGTGGGGCGGCCAGCTCAACTCGTTCGTGGCCACGATCGCGGCCGCCGCGGACGGGCAGACGATATACATCGGCGGCGCATTCTCGAACGTCGCGGGCAAGACGCGCAAGCGGCTCGCCGCGCTGGACGCGCAGAGCGGCGATCTCTTGTCGTGGAACTCGGGGGCCAACGCGCTCGTCCGCCAGATCGTTGCGGCAGGCGACCAGTTGTACGTCGCCGGCGACTTCACGTCGATCGGCGGCGCGTCTCGTCGAGGCGTCGCGGTCCTCGATACGGCGACAGGCCTCGCGACCGGCTGGGATGCCGGGATCGACGGCAACGTCTCAGCGCTCGCGCTCCACGGCTCCGTGCTCTACATCGGCGGAGAGTTCGAAAACGTCGGCGGCAAGGCGCGCAACAATCTCGCCGCGGTCAATGCGGAAATCGGCACGCTGACGAGTTGGGATCCAGATCCCGACGGCGCAGTCAACGCGGTCGCGCTTTCACCGGACGGCGCGCTGCTGTTTGCAGCAGGTGAGTTCTCGCAGATCGGCCGCGCGGAGCGCGACCCCGCCTACCTCGGCGGCGAGGGCGCCTTCGAAGTTTTCCGCTAATCGACGCGAGAACCGGCCGGCCGAGCAGCAGTCGATCGCAAGCCGCGGCGTAAGAAGAACGAGAGCGCTGAACGCGTGTGCAAGGCGACCCGCCGGCAGCGGCTGCTCTCCTGCTACTCGCGTGAGCCTTGAACGTCAGCTGCCGACGGTCGACGAGGTGGACGTGCCGCCATGATCACTCTGGTGGGCAGCGGCCCTTTGTCTTTTACCCGCGCGCGGATATCAGAGGCCGACCTCCGAACGCGCCGCTTACGTATCGCGCCGCGCTACCGGTCGCAGACCAGGCGATCGGATCGCGTCATCTTCCGCGAGCACGGCCGCAGCCGACACCAGGCTGCGACGGCGAACACCAGGAGTACAACGTTGCGCGGATTCCACCGAGCGTAACGCCGATGCCTACGTGCGCTTTCCGGACGCAGCGAGCTGCGGGTACGCACGGGGCGGCGGTAGATTCCGCGACACAGGAGGCGGTAAGAATAGAGGCAAATGCGCCAAGTGACTGCCCGTTTTCTGTTTGTGCCGCCACTCCTCGTCGCTGCGGCGGCAGCGATCGGCAGCACCGGAGGCGAGGCGACGTCCGGTTTGGGCCAGGCATTCGCGCCGTGTGGTCCACATCACTTCGTGGCGGATCGGGGTCGGCCGCCTGACGCGATCGAGGCCTATTTCACCCGCCGCAGCTACGCCCCCGGCGAGTTCGCACGGCTGAACGTCATCCGCGCCCGCGACCGGACAACAGTACGAATCTTCCGCGCCTTCGCCGGACGGCCGCCTTCGAGACGCGCCAATGTCATGACGGGTATGTCCGTTGGCGTGCCGCTCGCCGTGCGCGGCTCGCGTGTCGAGATCCGTATCGGCACCTGGAAGAGCGGGCTCTACTTCGCCCGGCTGGTGTCGCGCGGCGGCGTTGGCTACGCGCCGTTCATTGTTCGAGCCGCCGTTGCCGGCGCAAACGACGTCGCGATCGTTCTGCCCACGAATACGTGGGAGGCGTACAACTTCCTCGATCAGGACCGCAATGGCTTCGGCGACACGTGGTACGCCGACCCGCGCGTGGACACCGTGCGCTTCGATCGGCCGTTTCTCAATCGCGGCGTGCCACCTCACCTCGGCAGCTTCCCGTACTGGGTCTGGCTGTACGGCAAGCACGCCGACTACCTCGCCGATGACGATCTCGACGCCGCATCGAGCGCGGACGCTTTGGCGCGGCTGTACAGGCTGATCATCTTTGCCGGCCACGAGGAGTACGCCACGTCACGCGAGTTCGACGTCATGAGCCGCTACCGCGACCTCGGCGGAAATCTCGCTTTCCTGTCCGCCAACAACTTCTATGCCCGTGTCGTCCGAACGGGCGAGGCGATCCGCTGTACCGGTCACTTCCGCGACATCGGACGTCCCGAGGCCGCGCTCGTCGGCGTGCAGTACCTCGACTGGAACCGCGGCGTATACCGCAACCGACCTTACGTGGTCACCGGTGCCCGGAGAGCACCATGGTTGTTCCGAGGGACCCACCTCGACAACGGCTCGCGCTTCGGATTCTCGTATGGCGTCGAAATCGACACGCTAGCGCCCTCGTCACCGCGAGGCATCGCCGTCCTCGCGGAGTTGCCGAACATCTTCGGCCCGGGCAGGACGGCGAAGATGACCTTCTACACGGCGCCTAGCGGTGGCAGGGTCTTCGCCGCCGGCGCGATGAACTTCGACTCCTCGCAGTCGACGATCACAGACCGCCTGCTCCTCAACCTGTGGACCTTTCTCTCCCGCTAACGGGACGCACTGCCCGTTGGCCGGTGGCTGCAAAGGGACTGCAAAGGGGGGTGACTGAAGGGAGCAAGGGTCGGGCGGCAGCGTAACCACGCGATGAGCACGAGGCCGCTGGCGATGACAATCACGACGAGCACAAGGAACGCCTCAGGAAGAAGCGCCCGGGGCGGGCCGCCGCCCGGGCGCTGGCCCGACTATCAGCTCTTCGTCAGCGTGAAGGTCTGATCCCCGGAGTTGCACGAGAACGGCGTTCCTTCGGACGAGAAGCTGTCGGACTCCTTGAAGCTGCCGATTGCGGTCGGCCCACTGAACGAACCGTGCAACGTGAACGTGTCGTTCACGACCGTCCCGTCGCTGAGCGTGAACGGTCCCGTTAAGTTGACCGAGAACGTTCCATTCGATGCGATCGGGATCGTGCCGGTGATTCCTGAGCCACCATAGAACGCGCCGCCGGGATCGCATGACTCGTTCACCGTATGAATCTCAAACCCGGTGATCCCGTCACCGGTCGGCGTCACATCCAATTTTATGTCCTCGAGCTGTGAC
>VAXB01000091.1:0-15693 GCA_005883995.1 Actinomycetota bacterium | reverse complement strand
CGTTGTGGGCAGTGAGGCACTTCCCACCAACATGGATGCAGACAACTTTCCCGCGGATTCGATCCGCAACTCCGTTCCGGCACGCTGCCGAACCGAATCCCGTCGCGCCGCCGCGCGACACGAACGAACCGGCAAACACACACAGCAACGCCACCACGACGGCCAGCACCAACCCCTTGCCCCTCATCTCATTCCCCCTTAGATCCGAGCACTGCCTTTCACGAGGATTGCACTAACAGTTGTCAACGCCAATAGGACCTTCGACCCACGCGGCTAAATCGTTTCGCGGCCGGCGCTCCCTTACGATCGCGAGCCGGTCCTTGTCTCCGGTGACGGTCGACGTCGTCGCCGACGCTCGCGTACTCGCCGAAATGAACCTCGCCAAGGCGTCGTACCTAACTCGCGGCGTTTCTGCCCGCTACGGCGCAGCTCTAGTAATCCGAGTTACGACGCCCTAATCTTCGGGCGTCCAATCCGGGTTCCGAGGGAGGGTCATGAAATCGAGGGGGATGGTGGCCGTTACGGCGGTCGCAGTCGCGCTTGTCGCGGTGCTCGTCAGCGGCGGCGCCGCACTTGCGCGCAACAATCAGCCGAACGATTCCGGGCCGGCAGTCCAGCACGACCTGTCGGCGCCGCTGACTCAGCTGGCGATCGGGGTCACGCCCGAGCCGGACAAGAAGGAGAAGAACGAAAAGAAGAAGGCCGGGCGGTTGCCTATCCAGGGCGGTTCGACTTCTGCCCCCGACCCCGCGCTCCAGGCGTCGCCGGGCACGGCCGCCGCACCCGCAGCCGGGCTCAACTTCGAGGGGATCGGCCAGGGGTTCACGGGTCCCTCCGGCACGTTCAGCGTCAACTCGGCACCGCCGGATCCGAACGGCGCGGTCGGCCCGAATCACTACGTCCAGATCGTCAACTCCGACTTCGCGATCTTCAACAAGGCGGGGACGCCCGTCTACGGGCCGGTGCCGACGAACACGTTGTGGAGCGGCTTCGGCGGCGGCTGCCAGTCGAACAATGACGGCGACGCGACGGTCGCCTACGACCGCGCCGCAGACCGCTGGGTCTTCCAGCAGTTCTCGGTCTCGACGACGCCGTACCTCGACTGCGTCGCCGTCTCGAAGACCGGCGATCCGACGGGTCAGTACTACCGGTACTCATTCCAGTACGCGAACTTCCCCGACTACCCGAAGCTCGGCGTGTGGTCGGACGCGTACTACGTCACCTTCAACCTCTTCACCAGCTCCACCGGCCCGTTCGTCGGCCCGGAAATCTGCGCCTGGGATCGTGCCAGTATGCTCTCCGGCCTGGCGGCGACGCAGCAGTGCAAGACGCTCGGCAGTACAGACGGCGGAATGCTCCCGTCCGATTCCGACGGCTCGACAGCGCCCCCAGCCGGCGCGCCGAACCCGATCCTGGAATTCGGCACCAACGACCTACTTCTCTACAAGTTCCATGTCGACTGGTCCAACACGGCGAACACGGCGCTGACGGGGCCAACCACGCTTCCCGTGGCCGCGTTCGCGCCGGCGTGCAACGGCGGGGGGACGTGCATACCGCAGTCCGGTACGACGCAGCAACTCGACTCGCTCGCCGATCGGCTCATGTACAGGCTCGAGTACCGGAATTTCGGCGGCCACGACTCACTTGTCGTCAACCACAGCATCGTTGCCGGCTCGTCGGTCGGTGTGCGCTGGTACGAGCTTCGTAACGTCACCAGCGCAACCTCCGATCCGGTCCTGTATCAGCAGGGAACGTACGCGCCGGATTCGAGCTACCGGTGGATGGGCAGCGCGGCGATGGACGGCAACGGCGACATCGGTCTCGGCTACAGCGTCTCGAGCTCGGCGATCCACCCCGCCATCCGTTACACCGCACACGCGATTTCCGACCCGCTCGGCGTGATGGGCCAGGGCGAAGGATCGATCATCGAAGGCACCGGCTCGCAGACGAAGTACCTCGGCGTCCAAGCCTTGAGCCGCTGGGGCGACTACTCGAGCCTCAGCGTCGATCCGATCGACGACTGCACGTTCTGGTACACGAACGAGTACATCGCCGCGAACGGGGCGTTCAACTGGCACACGCGCATCGGAACCTTCAAGGTGGCGGGGTGCGGCTCGACGGCAACTCCCGACTTCACGGTTTCGGCCTCGCCGGCGAGCCAGACGGTGACGGCGGGTGGCACCACGTCGTACACCGCCACCGCAACCGCGACGAACGGCTACAGCGGCACGGTCAACTGGAGCGTCAGCGGTCTTCCGTCGGGTACCACCGGCACCTTCAACCCTGCATCGAGCACGCCGACTGCGTCCTCGACACTGACCGTCGTAACCAACTCCTCGACCACGGCCGGGAGCTACCCCCTGACGATCACCGCTTCCGATGGGACGCTCACTCACACCACTCAGGTGACGCTCGTTGTCCAGGCGCAAGCGCCGGCCACCGACTTCACGATCAGCGCGACGCCGTCAAGCCGGACCGTTTCGCGCGGCGCTTCCACGAGCTACACCGTCACCATTGGCGCGGTCAACGGGTTCAACGGGAGCGTGTCGCTCAGCGTCGCCGGCCTCCCCACCAAGGGCACGGCGTCGTTCAGCCCGAACCCGACGACGTCGACCTCGACGTTGACGGTCACGACGTGGAGGAAGTCGAGTCCAGGCACGTCCACTCTGACGATCACCGGCACGAGCGGCGGCGTGTCGCACTCGACGACCGTGCAACTCGTCATCCAGTGACCGACTAGCAGCGATCACTCGAGTTCTCGAGCTCGCCGCGGCGATTCCACCGCGGCGGGCTCGAGATTCTCAGCGATCGTCGCGGCGGCCCGACCGATCAAGAACCCGACCTCTGTGCGGAGTCGAACGGTCGTGTCGCCGTGTCGGTCGACACGGCGAATAAGCGGCCGCGTCCGCAACAACACTCCCGAACTCGAGCGCCCTCGACTTGCGGGATCGGCGGCTATCGTGCTATGGTGAACCGTATGGTTCAGTGTGACTCGACCGTCGACCGCGCCTTCGCAGCCCTTGCCGACCCGACCCGCCGCGCCGTCCTCGAACGACTCGGCACCGGCAGCGCAACGATCAGCGAGCTCGCCGACCCCTTCGGCATGTCACTGACCGGGATGAAGAAGCACATCCGGCTGCTCGAGGACGCGCAGCTCGTCACCACCGAAAAGATCGGCCGTGCCCGCAGATGCACGCTCCAGCCCTACGCCTTCGAGGGCATCAGCACCTGGCTACAACGGCTCGACCGCTTCGCACACATCGTCGAACGCACGAAAGGAGCACGATGAGCACGACGTCGAAGAAAGGCAAGTCCCAGACGAACGAAGGGTTCACGACCGAGGAAAAAGCCGCGATGCGAGCGCGCGCGAGAGAACTGAAGGCGGCCGAGGACGGGGAAAGCGCAGTTCGCGCCGCGCTCGCCGCGATGTCGCCGCACGATCGCGCAATCGGCAAGCGGCTCCACGCGCTGATCAAAGAGAGCGCGCCCGACCTTTCGCCGAAGACGTGGTACGGGATGCCTGCGTATGCGAACAAGGACGGCAAGGTCGTCTGCTTCTTCCGCAACGCGACGAAGTTCAAGGAGAGGTACGCGATGTTCGGCTTCAACGACACCGCGAACCTGGACGACGGCTCGATGTGGCCGGTCGCCTACGCCCTCACGGAGCTGACCGCAGCCGAAGAGGCCAAGATCCGAGCACTCTTGAAGAAAGCCGTGACCTGAGCACCGCCCGTACGTCGCTGCAGCCCCGAGGCAACGTGACGGACTTCAGCGATAAGCCGCCCCAGCACCGACGGCCGACCCGCGTTCGTGGATGCCGGTCATGAAGGCGCGGATGCTCGCCGGTGAGCTTTACCTTGCCGACGATCCCGTGCTCGTCAGCGGTCGCGCACGTGCCGCGGCGCTCCTCGAGCAATACAACGCCACACCCGACGCCGCGCGCGACGAGCGCGCGCGGCTGCTGCACGACCTGTTCGGTGACGTCGGCGACGGCGTCGTGGTCAACCCCACCTTCCGGTGCGACTACGGCTACAACATTTCCATCGGCGCCGGCACATTCGTCAATTACGGCTGCGTGATGCTCGACGTGGTGCCGATCCGGTTGGGCGTAGCCTGTCAACTCGCCTCGGGTGTGCAACTTCTCGCTGCGACACATCCGATCGACCCCGAGGCTCGACGGCTTGGCTGGGAGTACGGACGCCCGATCACGGTCGGCGACAACGTCTGGCTTGGCGGAGGCGTCATCGTCTGTCCGGGCGTCACGATCGGTGCCGACACCGTTGTCGGGGCAGGCGCAGTCGTCACTCGAGACCTGCCGGCGCGGGTCGTCGCGGTCGGCAATCCCGCACGGGTGCAGCGAGAGATCGGCTTCTGCCTCGGCCGCCAAGTCGCCGACGTTTTCGAGCGCCCGCTCGTCCGGGAGCCGAGTCCGGATCGCCAAGGCGTAGACGGCGAGGCTGAGGACAGCAACAGCGAGGATGTCCCAGCCGAACGTGAGCACGTTGCGGGGCCCGTGGAGACCGAGCAGTGGAATCGAGCTCGGCGTGTTCGTGTCGAACGAGCTGAGGTACGAGATGGCGCCGATGCCGAGCAGATACGGCCAGAGCCAGACGGCGCTGTGCCAGTCGAGCGACAGCGAGCGTTCGTTCGTGTCGGTCAGCGTCGAGAGCGTCAGGACCGCGAAGCCGATCAGGATCGCCACGATCAGCTTCCACACAACCGCCCAACCGGTGAAGAGCACGATCTCGCTCGCGACCGCGAACGCGGCCGGCGCCACCAGCGATGCGGCCGGCAGGCGGAAGAGGCGCGGCCGCGTGGGATCCTGACGCCTGAGCGCTCCGAGCGCGAGCGGGGCCATCGCGTACGTGAGCACGGCCGCCGCGGAGATGAAGCCGACGAGCTGCTGCCAACCGGGGAACGGGAGCAGGATGACCAGGCCACACAGGAAGGAGAACGCGATCGCGAAGAGCGGCGTCCCTCTGGACGTCAGCCGCGCGAACGCCCCGGGGATGTAGCCGTTCCGGGCGAGCGCGAATGACAGGCGAGCGCTCGCGCCCGTATAGAGGAGGCCGGTTCCGCCGGGTGACACGATCGCGTCGGTGTAGAGGAACACGGCGAGCCAGCCGAGGCCGAGTGCCGTTGCGAGCCCGGCGAACGGTCCGAACAGCTGGGCCTTGCCGGAGAACGAAACCGCACCCCACCCCTTGGAAAGACTCGATGGATCGAGTGCCGCGATGTACGCGATCTGGAGCGCGACGTAGAGGCCGATCGCGACGAGCATCGCGGCGATGATCGCGAGGGGGATGTTGCGCCTCGGGTTGCGGCTCTCGCCGCCGAGCTGGACCGCCTGCTCGAAGCCGAGGCACGCGAAGATGACGCCTCCCGACGACAGCGCGACGAAAACGCCCTTCCACCCGAAGGGCATGAAGCCGCCGCCGGCGGTGAAGTTCCCGCGGTGGGCTGCGGTCGCGACGAGCGCGACGACTGTGAGGACTGGGACGAGGATCTTCCAGCAGACGGCGACGATGTTCGTTTCGGCGAGCCAGCGCACGCCCAGGACATTGATCGTGCAGAAGACGAGCAAGAGCACGGCCGCGACGACGTAGCCCTGCCCGGTCAGGACCGGCCGGCCGCCCGAGATCGTCGTCAGCGAGGAGATGTAGTTCGACGCGTAGAGGAGCGTCGCCTCGACCATGATCGGCCCGACGGTTACAGCGCCGAGGAACGCGACCCAGCCGCTGGTGAAGCCGACCACGCTGCCGAACGCATAGTGCGGGAACCGGGCGGTGCCTCCGGCCACGGGGTACGCGCTGCCGAGCTCGGCATGGGTCAGGGCGAGCAGCATCATCGCGCCACCGCCGATCAGCCACGAGATGATCGCGGCGGGTCCGGCGAGCGAGGAAGCGTAGAGGGCGGCGAACAGCCACCCGGCGCCGATGATCGAGCCGAACGACGCGAACAGCAGCCCGACGAAGCCGACGTCGCGTCGCAACTTGTGCGCGGCGCGTTCGGGCGCTGCAACCAACGGTTGAGCGAACTCGGCCGTGCGCGCGACCTCCCCTCTGAGAATGGCTACCCCGAACGTCGTCCAACTGCCATCCTGGCGGATCTCCGCCCAGGTGCCAACCACGAGCTCGGGCGGAGGTGATCTGCAACCTCCGCCGATCTCGCGGAGCCCGTCGAGGCTTACTCGGCTGAGGCGAGCGCCGTGATCGGTCGCTTCCGCAGCGCGAGGCGCGTCGGAACGGCGAGCGCGATCACCGCCACGAGCGTCGAGACGCCCAGGATCGCCGCCAGCTGGTTGAGCGGAATGTACGGCTGCAGACCGCCCGTGAGCGAATGGCTGAGCGGGAGCAGCGCTGTCGCGGCAATCGCGAGTCCGACGCCCAACCCGATCGCGACGATGAGCGCGGCTTCCCAGCGAGCCATCGAGCGGACCTGGCGATTCGTTGCACCGGTGAGGCGTAGGAGTGCGAGCTCGCGGCCGCGCCTCAGCGCGATCATCACGAGCGTGTTGACGACTGCGATCGACGTAAACGCGAAGATGATCCCGACGAACAGCGGACCGAGCCAGCGGTTCGTCTCGCGGTCGGCTTCGTCGGCGCTTGCCAACGACGCGTGCGTGCGGACGCGCAGTCCCGGGAAACGCGATGCAAGCGATCGCAGGGCGGCGAAGGCGAGCGTGCGCGTGTAGATCGCGACGACGGTCGCGTTCGTCTTGGTTCCGTCGCCGAGCGTGACGGGCACGCGTTCACCGACGTGGGCGTGGGCGGCGTTCGCGCGGTTGCGGCCCAGCGCGATCGTGTCGCCGTGCAGCCCGGCGAGCGAACCTGCGGTAACACCGACGTCGAGGCCACCGCCGGCGCCGCCGGCGACGATCGCGGCCGGGATCGGGTCGCCGGAGACGCCGAGCGAGGGGCCCAGCGTCGTCGGCGTGAGCGCGACCGCCGAGTCGACGCCATGCGTGGAGCGCACTGCGTTCAACGTCGACGGCGGAAGTCCGGGACCCGAGCTCGAAAGTGCCAGGTTCGCCGAAAGCCCGGCATGCCGCTGTGCGGTGACCGCGTGGTCGAGTGTCGTCGTACTGAACAGCAGCGTGCAGCTCATGGCGACAGTGAGCACCAGCGGGGTGCTCGCCGACGAAAACCGCCGGCTCGCAGCCCCGAGGTTCGCCGATGCGAGAAATCCGCCGACCGGCGAGATGGCTCCGAACAAGGGTCGAAACAGCCTCGCCGCGAGCTTCGCGACGAGCGGACCGAGACAGCCGGCCGCGATCACGAGGAAGATCGCATCGAGCTCCGAGGTCGCAGCGGCCGTCGCAGGCGTGGTCGTCGCGGCGGACACCGCGAAAAGCGGGACCGCCGCGGCGATCGCAACGAGGCCGCCGATCAGCCGCCCAGGTCCGATCAGTCGCGTTTCGACAGCGGCCTCGGTGAGAGCGCGCGTCGGAGCAGTGCGTGCAGCGCGCCGGCTGGCAGACAAGACGGCGAGCAACGCAACGGCCACGCTGCCGGCGAGGACTCCTGCCGCAGCCAAACGTGCATCGCCGACCGCAAAACCACGAGGCGCGATCCCGTGCTTTACGAGCCCGCGCGCAAGTACGTGCGCAAGCCTCATCCCCGGCCGTATCCCGGCCGCCGCGCCTAGCACCGCGACGATGGTCGCTTCCCAGGCAATCATCCGGCGGACCTGGGTCGGCGTCGCCGCGATGGCGCGCAGGAGGCCAATCTCCTGCTCACGCTGTTGCACCCCGAGCGACATCAAGCTGGCGACGACGAACAGAGCGACGAACGCGCCGAGGCCCGCGAAGGAAGCAGCGACGGCGATCAACCTCGTCCGGCCCGCTTGAAGCTCGGGCGACTCGGCCTTCCCGCGCGAATCGCCGGTCAGCACGAGCGCGCTGCGCGCAGCGGCGCTTAACCGCGAGGCATCGAAGCCGCGACTTGCGAGGATCCCGATCGCATCGACCCGTCCTGGATGGCCGGCCAGCCGCGCCGCGGCCGTATCCGTAAGGAAGATCACGCTGCGGCTCCGCACGGGGCGCCGCGGGCGCGCAATCCCGACGACAGTGACGCGGCGTGGCCGCCCGGTCGACGCGAGGAGTAGGCGCGCGCCGAGCTTGGACGGATAGCCGGTCACGATCTCGTCGGACCGGCGCGGAGCCCGCCCGGCAGTCAGGGTGTACGGCGCCAACTGCGCGGAGCTCCAGTTGTGGGCCTCGGTGGTGCGCGGTCCGAGGACGGCCGGCACGCCGACGTCCGCGATCGCCGCCCGTACGCCGGGAACCGATTCCAGCCTCGACGTCAGCGACGCATCGACGCGGACGCGTTCGGTCAGATCGACGTCGTGATCGTGGCCGGTCTTCTGGTCGCCGGCGACGACCGCCGCGGCAGCGGCGTAACGCTCGACCGGAGGATGTGTCCGTAGCGCCGCTTCGAGCAGCATGCCCCCGGCCATCACGAGAACCGCCGACATGGCGAAGGCGAGCAGAGCGCCCGCGAAGCTGCCGGGGCGCGTGCGGGCGGTGAGGAGAGCGAGGCGCAACATCGCTCAGTCCCCGAGGTGCGCCAGCTGCTCGGCGACCTCGTCGGCCGTGGCGCCCTCGAGCGTCCCGGCGATGCGACCATCCGCGAGAAAGATCACGCGGTCGGCGTAACTGGCGGCCTTGGGGTCATGGGTGACCATGACGACCGTGCGCCCGTCGGTGTCGACGAGACTGCGCAGCAGCTCGAGGACGGCGCGCCCGTTGCGAGTGTCGAGCGCGCCGGTGGGCTCGTCGGCGAACACGATCTCGGGGCGTGCGATCAGCGCCCGGGCGATCGCGACTCGCTGCTGTTGGCCGCCCGAGAGCTGTGCGGGTCGGTGGCGTAGCCGGTCGGCAAGCCCCACCCGCGCTGCGGCGTCACGAACTTCTGAACGCTTCGGCCGACGCCCGTCGAGGCGCAGCGGCAGGCCGATGTTCTGCGCGACCGTCAACGACGGCATCAGGTTGAAAGCCTGAAAGACGAACCCGATCCGCTCTCTGCGGAGGATCGTCAGTCGCCGCTCGCTCAGTCGAGTCAGCTCGGTGTCCCCGAACGTGACGGCGCCCTGGTCGGGCCGGTCGAGGCCCGCGGCGACGTGCAGGAATGTGCTCTTGCCCGATCCCGAGGGTCCCATGATCGTCGTCATCGACCCGGCAGGAAGCGTGACGCTGATGTCGTCGAGGGCGACGACGGCGGCGTCGCCTTTGCCGTGAACCTTCCTCACGCCGCGGAGCGTGAGCTCCGGGAGGACGGCGACCTGCGCTCGCTTGCGGAGACCTGCCATCAGGTTCACCCGCCTGGGCTGCGTCTTTGGTGCGTTTGCTGAAGTCGTCATGAGCAATCCTTTCGCGGGTCTTGCCGGGGATTCCCCGGCCCAATGAAGGGCCGGGGTTGGCAGAGGTCTATGCGGAGGCGGGCGTCGGTGTGATTGCCGGCGCACTCTCGGCCCCGTCGCCTTCGAGCCGGGGAAGCCACTGGAGCCACCGGGGCAGATACCAGTTGCGCTCGCCGAGCAGCTTCATCGTCGCCGGCAGGAGTACGCCTCGGACGATGGTCGCGTCGATCAGGATCGCCGCTGCGAGGCCGACGCCGAACTGCTTGAACATCAGCATCGAGAGCGTCGCGAAGATCGAGAAGACCGCGAACATGACGATCGCCGCGCTGGTGACCACTCCCGCGGTCGACTTGATCCCGTCCGCGATCGCGTCGTCCATGTTCGCGCCGCGATCGAACGTCTCGCGGATCCGGCTCACGATGAACACGTGGTAGTCCATCGAAAGGCCGAACAGGATCACGAACAGCAGCAACGGCACGGACGGGTCGATCCCGGCGGTCGAGCCGAAGCCGAGCACGCCTTTCCCGAGCCCGTGCTGGAACACGAGCACGAGCACGCCGTAGGCGGCGGCGACGGAGAGGAGGTTCAGCAGAATCGCCTTGATCGCGACGACGATCGAGCGGAACGCAACCAGCATCAGGACGAACGCAAACAGCAGGACGAAGCCGATGACGAACGGGAGCTTGGACTTCATCTGGTCCTGCTGGTCTTTCCATTCGGCCGTCAGTCCGGTGACGCCTGCCTCGGTATCGGGAAGCGCGCCGACGGTGTCGGGAACGATCGTGGTGCGCAACATCGCGAGCGACGCGTTCGACGCGGCATCGGTTCCGGTCCCGTCGATCGGAATCGTGATGTTCGCGATCGTCCCGGCCCGGTTCGTGTCAACCGTGATCGGCCTGTGCGCTCGCCCGCTCGCGAGCGCCCGCTGTTGCAGGTTCGCGATCGCGTCGCGGACTGCGGGCGCGTTGATGTTCGGCGCCTTGACGATCACGTTCGCGGGCAGCGCTTTACCCGGGAACGCCTGCTGCATCCGGTTGTAGGTCTTGACCACGGCCAGCGAGCTCGGGAACGTGTCGGGCCCGGGAGTCGAGATGTGCAGCTGTAGCGCGGGCACGGCGAGCGCCAGCAAGAACCCGACCGCGAGGACAGCGGAGAGCAGCGGTCGCCGCAGGACGCGGTCGACGAGCGCGGCCCAGAATCGGCCGTTGCCGTTGTCGCGTCGGAGCCGGCCGACGAGCGGGACGTGTCCACGCTCGACCCGGTCGCCGAGCTTTCCGAGCACGGCGGGAAGAACCGTGAGCGAGCCGAGCATCGCGGCGGCGACGACAATCATCGTCGCGTACCCGAACGACGCGAAGGTGGCATCGCCGCTCAGGAACAACCCGGCCATCGCGACCATGACCGTCAGGCCGGAGATCAGTACCGAGCGGCCGGAGGTGGCAGCGGCGGCCTCGAGTGCCGCGCGTTCGCTTCGTCCAGCGGCGCGCTCTTCGCGTTCGCGCCGCAAGTAGAACATCGAGTAGTCGACACCGACTGCAAGCCCGATCAGCAACACGACCGCGGGTGCCTCCTGCGCGAGCGGGAGGAGATGGCTTGGCAGCGCGGCTAGCCCGAACGTCGCAAAGACGGCCGTGAGTGCCAGCAGCAACGGAATCCCGGCCGCCACGAGGGCGCCGAACGCGACCACGAGGATGATCAGCGTCAGCGGGATCGAGAGGGCGCCGGCGCTCTTGAGGTCGTGCGCGAACGCCGTGTCGACGCCCTTCGCCGCGCTGGCTCCACCGAACTCACCGATGAAGAAGCCCGGATGCGCGCGTTGCGCTTCGTCGACGCTCTTCAGGACGGGACCGAGCTTGTCGCCCGCATTGACCGCGTCCCCCCGAATTTCGAACTCGACGAGGGCCGAACGGCCGCTCTTCGCAACCTGACCCGCATTCTGCGGATCGAGCGGCGACTGCACGTTCTTCACGGCTGTGGCTTTCGACACACGCGCGACGACGTCCGCAACAGCAGCGTCGAACGCCGGCGTGCCCGCTCGAGCGGACCGGCTCTGGATCAGGACGCTTTCGTTCGCCGGCAGCTTGAAGCCCGCGTCGAGGATCCTGTCCATCCGGCCCGACTGTCCGGGGCCCGAGGCGTTCGGATCGACGTTCTTCGTCCCTACCGCGTTGCCGAGCATGAACGCGACGGCGACGAATGCGAGCCAGCCAAATGTGGCGGTCTTCCAGTGCGCCGCGCTCCAACAGCCCATGCGAGCTGCCAGGTTGCGGTGGTTGCTGTGCTTGCTGCGGAGCATCACGGTTCTCCTCTCGGGATGGCGTTCGCCCATGTCAGGCTGCGTAGGCGAAGGGGTGGTAGAAGGCATCGAGCGCGGACTCGGGCGCGATCGGTAGGTCGAATGAAGCTCCTGCGCGTGTGTCCTCGACGGACACGGCGAGCGCGTTCTCCCGCGGGTCCCAGAGCAACCGCACGGAGATGCCGTCGTTGTCACGAGCCGCGAGCTCGCGCGTCTGTGATGGTGCGGCGTTCATAGCTCCTCCTTCTCGGTCAGACATGGAGAGTTGGGATCGCCTCACGGGATCCGCACCTCGCTCACGCTCGTGGCTGTGGTGCGGTCAGCGACATACGCGGGCAGCAGGCCAAGCGCGTCGACCACGGTTGCCGCTTCGACCGTCCACCAGATCGCGTGTCCGCCAGAGCGACACGACGCAACGGTCGGTCGGTGGCGAAGTGGGCTTTCGTGCCCCTTGAACGATGCGAAGACGACACCGCACTCGTGCGGCGCGTGGTGGTGGTGAAGCAAGTACTGAGCCATGCAGCGAGATTGCCGCCGCCGGCCCGATCTGACATCAGGGGGTCACCCTGATCCTCGCACCCTGATTTCGGGATCCGGAACCCCTGACCTACCATGGCCAGGGAGCGAAATGATCCTGCTAACCGACGACTTCGTAGGCCGCGCCGAGGAGCTCCGCGCGTTCGATCACGCCCTGGCGGAGATCGATCATGGTCATGCGGCCGCGATCGAGCTCGTAGGAGAGCCGGGGATCGGGAAGACGCGCCTGCTCGCGGAGTTCGCGGCTCACGCGGATGCACGCGGCCGGCTCGTCCTCTCGGGCTCCGCGTCAGAGCTCGAGCGAGACCTGCCGTTCTCGGTGTTCGTGGACGCGCTCGACGAGTACCTACGCGGACTCGCGGCGACCCGCTTGGCGCGCCTGGACGAGGACGTTCGGACGGAGCTCGCGCACGTGTTCCCCTCCCTTTCTGCATTCGCGACCGCGGGCGCGGTGGCACTCCAGGACGAGCGCTACCGCAGCCATCGCGCCGTGCGCGCGCTGTTGGAGCAGCTTGCAGACACGAGGCCCGTCGTTCTCGTGCTCGACGACTTCCACTGGGCCGACGCTGCGTCTGTCGAGCTGTTCGGTGCCTTGCTCCGGCGGCCGCCCGCCGCCGCCGTGCTGATCGCCGTGGCAGTGCGCCCCCGGCAGCTGCCCGAGCGTCTGTCTGGCGCGCTCGAGCGGGCGAATCGTGAGGGAGCGCTGGCGCGCGTCGAGCTCGTCGCGCTGACGCCGGCCGAGGCTCGCGAGCTTCTGAGCGAGACGGTCGACGCAGCCGACGCAACAGCGCTCTACGAGGAGAGCGGCGGCAACCCGTTCTATCTCGAGCAGCTCGCGCGGTCGCTCAGCCGCGATGGTGCGGCGACCCGCGCGCCCGAGATCTCGCTGGCCGGCGCTCACGTGCCGGCCGCTGTCGTGGCCTCGCTGAGCGAAGAGCTTGCGTTGCTGTCCGCCGGCGGACGCCGCGTCCTAGAGGGAGCCGCGGTCGCGGGCGATCCTTTCGAGCCCGAGCTTGCCGCGGCCGGGGCGGCGACGTCCGAGGCTGAGGCGATGGACGCAGTCGACGAGCTCCTTCAGCTCGACCTGGTCCGGAACACCGACGTACCGCGCCGCTTCCGCTTCCGACATCCCCTCGTGCGACGCGCGGTCTACGACGCCGCCCCTGGAGGCTGGCTGCTGAGTGCCCACGGGCGGTGTGCGGAGGCGCTTGCGGCGCGCGGTGCCACCGCCGCTTCACGCGCTCACCACATCGAGCGCTCGGCGCGCGAAGGCGACCTCGACGCGGTTGCCGTCCTGCGCGCCGCAGGCGACGAAACCGTCCGCCTTGCGCCGGCAAGCGCGGCGCACTGGTTCGCGGAAGCGCTGCGCCTACTGCCGCCGAGCGCGCCGGCGGAGGAGCGCGGCGAGCTGCTGTTCGCGCGCGCACAGGCGCTGACCGCGGCGGGCCGTTTCGCCGACAGCCACATCGCCTTGCTCGAGGCGATTGCGGTCGTGCCGGACGAGTCGCACGCGATCCGCGCCAGGCTCGCACGCGCATGTGCGGG
The DNA here is from genome assembly GCA_005883995.1 of Actinomycetota bacterium. GTDB lineage: Bacteria > Actinomycetota > Thermoleophilia > Gaiellales > Gaiellaceae > 3-1-20CM-4-69-9. The sequence continues at coordinate 1,955 of VAXB01000091.1, read as the reverse complement.
GGTCGAAAGCCTCCTCGGCCGGCAACCTCAAGCCGGTGACCGCCTGGAACGTGCTCTCGCAGAGCTGCCCGACCAGGGCTCGCGCGAGGCGGTGATGCTCATGCTCGAGCTGACCGTCAACGGAGTCTGGCGCGCGAGGTACGAGGAGATGCATGCGACGGCAGAGCGAGCGGTGAGCGCCGCGAGACAACTCGGAGACGCCCCTCTGACGGCAGCGGCCCTCGCCGAGCTCGCGCTTGCGGATTCGATGATGGGAGAAGCCGCGCGCGCCGAATCGAATCGTTCAGAGGCGGCGGCCCTGGTCGATTCGCTAACGGACGGCGAGCTCGCGCGCCACCTCGAGGCCGCGGCCTGGCTCGCCGGAGTGGAGCTTTATCTCGACCGGTACGCCGAGGCCGACGCGCACGCGAATCGCGCGCTCGCGGTGGCGCGTGCTACCGGCCAGGGCGAGCTCTTTCTGCTCCTGGTCGCGATCCTCGGCGGGGTGTGGCGCCAGCGCGGCAAGTTGGCCGAGGCCGTAGAACTGCTCGACGGCGGCATCGAGGCCGCCCGCTTGCTGGGCAACACGCACGCGTTGGTCTGGACACTGATGGGCCGTTCGGCCGCCGCGTTGCGCATGGGGAACGTGGACCTCGCGCTCGCGACCGCGCAGGAAAGCTTCGACCTCAGCCAACATGCCGATAGCAACTTCCATTCGGCCGAAGCCGCCGCCGATCTCGCCGCCGCCCTGCTCGAGACAGGGCAGCCGGAGCATGCACTCGAGGTGCTCGTCGGCTCTGCCGGGGGCGAGGAGCTCGTGCTCATTGCTGGCAGCCCGAGGGGGCGATACCTGGAAGTGCTCACGCGTTGTCGGCTCGAACTCGGCCGTCAGCGTGAGGCGAAACGTGCAGCCGACTCTGCGCAAAGGTGGGCCGCGGCCGTACGACTCCCGATGGCTGCCGTCTGGGCCGATCGGGCGGCCGCAGCCGTCGAGCTGGACGCCGGTAATGTTTCCCGCGCGGCCGAGCGGGCCCTTTCCGCGGCCGCCGCCGCTGACGCAGTGGGGGCGCCGGTCGAGGCAGCTTTATCGCGCACGCTCGCAGGCCGCGCCCTCGCCCGAAGCGGCGACAGTGACCGTGCCGCGATCGAGCTGCAACGTGCGGCGCGCGAGTTCGAGGCGCGCGGCGCGCTGCGGTATCGCGACGAGGCGGAACAGGAGCTACGAAAGCTCGGCCATCACATCCACCGCCGCACCCGCCGGGGCAAGACCGACGGGACGGGCATCGAGTCGTTGACCGAACGCGAGCACCAGGTGGCGCAGCTCGTCGTCGGCCGCAAGACGAATCCCGAAATTGCGGCCGAGCTATTCCTCAGCCAGAAGACGATCGAGACGCACCTGCGCAATATCTTCCGAAAGCTCGACGTCGCCTCACGCGTGGAACTTGCACGTGCCGTCGAGCGTGCGGACCACGCTCGTACCGCAGTGTCGTAAAGCGGGCCAAGCCGCGGCCACGACAAGGTTGTCGGCAACCTGAAATCTCAGCTGCTCTGCCGGACAGGAAGAGATGATGTCTCTCTACGAGGAGGACCGCTGACAGACAAGCTGACAAGAGAAGAGTGCTTCGCGGGCCTCTTCGATGAGCATTTCGAGGCGGTTCGGCGATACGTCTGGCGGCGCGATCCTTCGATTGCCGACGACGTGACCGCTGAGACGTTCCTGGTCGCCTGGCGTCGGCTCGATGACGTACCCGGTGCTGCGCGACCGTGGCTTATCGGGGTTGCGCGGAACATTCGCCTCAACCTTCGTCGAAGCATGCACCGCCAACGCGCGTTGGCCGAACACCTCGCCGGCGCAACACACGAGATCCAGATTGCGGACGTTTCGGACGATGCGGAGGTCTTCAGGCCGCGCTTTGCGTCACTTCCAGACCGCGACCGCTAGATCCTGCTCCTCGCTGTCTGGGACGACCTCGATC
>VAXB01000023.1 GCA_005883995.1 Actinomycetota bacterium | reverse complement strand
GGCGTCGATCGCGAGCGCCAGCCGCTCGACCTGACCACCGTCGAGGTCGCGCGACAGCGCGTACGGCGACAGCTGCGCGTGATGGAGGATCTCGTTCGCCCACGCACGGCCGATTCCGGCAATCACGCGCTGGTCGCGCAGGAGCGAATGCAGCCGCCGCGACTCGCCCGCACAGATCTCCGTTAGCCGCTCGGCGCCGATGCCGAGTGCGTCCGGACCGAGATGCCCGAGCTCGACGTCCGCCTCCTCGGGCGTCAGGAGCCAGACGCCCGCTCGCTTCTTCGATCCGGCCTCCGTCAGCACCAGCCGCGAGCCGCCCTCGAAGGTGAGCTGGAACGCCGGCGCCTTCGGACCTTTCTCGCCGGAGCGCAGGACCTTGAGGCGCCCGGCGGTCATCAGGTGGACGAGGAGGACGAGCTCGCCGTCGTCCGTCGGAAACAACAGCCGTTTTGCACGGCGCTCCGCGCCGGCGAGGCGTCGACCCTCGAGCGTGCGGAGCGGCGGGTCGAAGGTCTTCAGCGTCGCGACGTGCGCAGGCCCCGCTTTCGCGATCGGGAACGCCGAGAGGGGCGCGTCTAGCGCGCGCCGCCAGGCCTCGATCTCCGGGAGCTCAGGCATCAGCGGCCGCGCATCGTCTTTAGGCTCAGCGTCGCCATGGACGCATTAACCGTAGTCGTCCGTCGCGCCGGAGTCGTCGAGGCGCGCCACCGCGTCCATGCCGTCGCGGTGCAGGACGGTGCCGTGATTGCGGAGGCCGGCGACCCGGGTCTCGTCTGCTTCATGCGTTCGTCGTCGAAGCCGCTGCAGGCAGTCCCGCTCGCACGTGCGCGCGACGATGCGGATGACCGCGACCTCGCGATCGCATCGGCGTCGCACCTTGCCGACGCAGACCAGCTCGCGGCGGTGCGTGCGCTGCTCTCGAAGGCGCCGGCAGGTGAAGACGAGCTCGAATGTGGTGCCGACGGAAGCCCGCCGCGCAAGCTCAACCACAACTGTTCCGGGAAGCACGCCGGCATGCTCGCGCTCTGCCGCGCGCACGGATGGCGCAGCGCGGGGTATCGAATGGAGGGACATCGGGTGCAGCGCGCGATGCACACGGTTCATGCGGAGGCGGCGGACGTCGACGAGGACGAGTTGCCAACCGGTGTCGACGGTTGCGGCGTCGTGACGTTCGCCCTCCCGCTCGAGCGGATGGCGTACGCGTTCTCACGCTTCGAGCAGCTCGACGGCGGCGCGCGTGTCGCGAAAGCGATGCGCGCGTATCCCGATTTGATCCGCGGGCCGAAGGCGAGCGACACGATCCTGATGAAGGTGCTGCCGGGATGGATTGCGAAGGGCGGCGCGGAGGGCTTGCTGTGTGCCGGCGGCAACGGCATCGGCGTCGCACTCAAGTCCGAAGACGGAAACGGTCGCGCGCTCGGCCCCGCCGCGCACGCATTCCTCGCGAAGCTCGACCTCGACGTGCCCGAGCTCGCCATGCTCCCGATCGATAACAGTCACGGCGAGCGCGTCGGGGAGATCGTTGCCCAAGCAACATAGCCGCCCGGAAATCGCATTTTGCGAACGCGGGCGGCTGTGTAAACTCCGCCGGGCGAGAGGGTGAGCCGGGGAGCAGTACGCCGGCCATTCGCGTCTTCGTAGGTCGATCGAGTCCCCATCAACCTGCAAGCCGGGAGGTAGCCGAGTTGCTCACCGTCGACATCTCTCTGCCCGACGTCGAAGAGCTCCACAAGCTCGTTCAGGACGGTCTCGAGAAAGGGCTTCTCAACTACGACGAGATCGCCGCCGGGCTCGAGGATGTCGAGCTCACGAAGGATCAGGTCGAAGACTTCTACACGTACCTGATCGACCACGGCGTCGAGCTCGTCGAAGGCGAAACGCACAAGCATCCGCCGCACGAGCAGCCGGAGCCCGAGGAGGAGAAGGCGCCGAAGCTCGACTTGAGCGTCGAGCCCTCACTCGACTCGCTGCGCCTCTACCTGCGTGAGATCGGCAAGGTGCCGCTGCTCACGGCCGACCAGGAGGTCTATCTCGCCAAGCGCATCGAGCGCGGCGACATGACTGCCAAGACGCAGATGATCCAGGCGAACCTGCGGCTCGTCGTTTCGATCGCGAAGTCGTACCTGGGCCGGGGGCTGTCATTTCTCGACCTGATCCAGGAGGGCTCGCTCGGCCTCATTCGGGCGGTCGAGAAGTTCGACTACCGGAAGGGCTACAAGTTCTCCACCTACGCGACGTGGTGGATCCGCCAGGCGGTGACGCGAGCAATTGCCGACAAGGCGCGCACGATCCGGATTCCCGTGCACATGGTCGAGAAGCTGAACAAGGTCGTGCACATCGAGCGCCAGCTCGTGCAGCGGCTCGGGCGAGAGCCGCGCCCCGACGAGATCGCCGAGGAGCTCGAGATCACGACGGACGAGGTGCGCGAGATCTTGCGGATGTCGCAGCTCCCGATCTCACTCGAGAAGCCGATCGGGGAGGAGGAGGAATCGGAGCTCGGCGACTTCGTCGAAGACGAGTCCGCAGAGTCGCCGTTCGACACGGCAACGCTGTCGCTGCGGCGTGAGGACATCGAGCACGCGCTCTCCGCGCTCCCCGAGCGCGAGCGCCAGGTGATCGAGCTCCGCTTCGGCCTGTCGGGCGCGCAGCCATGCACGCTCGAGGAGGTGGGGCGTGCCTTCGGCGTGACGCGCGAGCGCATCCGCCAGATCGAGAACAACACGCTCAAGAAGCTCGAAGCGCTGCCAGAGGCGCAAGGCCTCAAAGACTGCGTCTAGCGGAGAGAGTCAGACCCGTCCGGGTCTGACTCTTTTAGTGCACGAGCGCGACACGGCGTGCGACGACGCTGACCGCCCTGTCGTCCGCCAAGTACGCTGACCTCGGCGTTGCGAAATGCACGCTCCACGCGCCCGCCGTCGGGACGGGGAACGAGAGGCGCACGTTGCTGCGGGGTCGCACCCGCACGAGCCGGCGCAGTCCCGGCGCCATGAAGCGCATCGTCGTCGCCTGGCTGCGGGCCGGCAGCGACAGATCGACGGCGAGCCGCTGCCCCTTCGCATTCCACACCGTGATCGCGCCGCGCGGCGCGAGCCACCGGTCGGCGAACAGGCCCGCCGCCAGCAGGCGAAGCCGCGGGATCCCTACCGGCCGGTAGAGATCGAAGATCAGCTCGTGGCGCACGCGCCGGACGCCGGTCAGCTCGACCAGGGACGCATAGGTCTGGACGAGCAGCGGTCGGCGCTCGATCCGGCCGCCGACGAGCATGCGGCCGTCCGGCGCGACGCGAACCTGTGCGGTCGCGAACTGGTCGATCCGCGGCGAGCCGAGCACAAGGAGCCGCTTGAGCGAGTGGTTCCAGAAAAGCTGCTCCCATGACTGCTCCTTGCGGGCTCCCGGAGGAGCGACGAGATCGACGGCACCAAGCCGCGCGTGGTCGACCCACTCGAGGTCGTGCGGCAACGACGAGCGCACGTCGTGGCTCATCTTGGAGTCGAACGACGTGGCGCCGGCCGACAGGGCGCAGCACGCCGCCGCGGCCGCTGTGAGCGCGGCGACGGCCCCGACGCGTTTGAACGCGACGAGTGCCGCGAGCCCCGAAAGCAGCGCCGCCACTACGGCGACCGCGAGCGCGCCGTTGCCCGTCGTCACTATCGACTCCAGCCGCAGCACTGCCCACAAGGTCGGCGAGTCGTCCTTGTTGTGCGCCGCCGCATACCCCGAGAGCGGCACGCGTGCCGCCAACGCCAGCAGTGCCGCCGAGGCGAGCGCGACGGGGAGCTTCGCCGGAAAGCCACGCTCGGCATAGAGAGCGAATGCCACGGCGGCAAGCGGGACGAGGACGAAGAGATACCGCTCCTGGAAGCGCTGGGAGTCGGTGTCGGCGATCTGCGCAGCGGCGAGCAGGAGCGCGCCTGCGAGCGTGAGCGCCGTGACGGCAAATCCGATCTCCGCGCGCGTGCGTGGCCGTCCGAGCGCGTACGCGATTCCCACGATCGCGCCCGGAACGATCACCCAACCGGTCGAGTACGCGAGCAGCATCGCGTCGCGGGCGATCCAGTGGAGGATCGCGCCGCCGTGAAATCCGTGGTTGCCGTGGGAGTAGACGCCGAGTACCTGCGCGCGGCCGAACGCTCCGAACAGGAGCACCGGGGGTGCGGCAAGCAGCGCGAGCGTCGGCCACAGACGCTTGACCGTTTTCGTGAGGCGGAAGCGATCGGCAGCCACGACGCCGAGCAGGACGGCGATCGGGACCGCGGCGTACTGGATTCGTGCGGTGACGGCGAGTGCGCTCGCCGCGACGAACGCCAACTGGGTGCGGGGTCGCGGTGAGGTCGTCAGCTGCACGCCGACGCAGAGCGTCGCAAGGACGATCGGATACGCGACCGCGTCGGCTAGCATCGATCCGGCGTAGACGCCGTCCGGCACCGCTACCGCGATCGCGGCCACGAGCAGCGCGAGTCCCCGCGAGACGCGAAGGCGCCGTGCGAGGACGTACGCAGGAATCGCCGCCGCCGAGAACGCGACCGCGTGCATCGCCTGCGTGAGCCGCCAAGCTGTCTCGGGATTGCTGGTGGCGAGCCAGACCGGCGCCGTCAGCAGCGGGTCGAGCAGCGCGGGAAAGTGGACGCCGACGCCGCGGATCAGCGGCCGGCCGTGCTCGGCGAAGCCGCGGGCAAGCGACGGATAGATGTATTCGTCCGGCAGGTAGTACGGCGCGACGCGCGCGAGCGCGGCGAGGAAACGGCCGCCGAAGCTCGCGGTGACCATCCCGGCGAGCCAGACCCACGTCGGCACCGCAGCGACGCGAACAATGAGGCGCGGGGCGGGCGAAATGTGTGATTCAGGCCGCGGGGCGGCGACGTCGACAGCCATACGCCGGATATCGGCGCTCGGCCGGTGTCCCTTGAACCAGGGACGGAAGTGGTTCTAGCGCGGGGTGGAGGCGCGCTTGGCGGGGACGAACAGCTTGCAATGCGGGCACTTGAACCCTCGGTACCGCTCGGCAGCGCCGGGAAGGAGGCTGCCGGTGAAATGCTTCTTGCAATGCGGACAGACGATGTCGTGCTCGTCGCGGGCGGCGTCGTTCATCTTGTCCAGGGTACCGAGAGGTTCGCTCGCGGCGTCGCCGGGTCCGTCGTCGAACGCGTTTCAAGACTCGGTCGTGCTCGACCTACTCCAGAGATTGATGTCGCTGTCGGTCGCGTAGCGGTCGATCTCGGCGAGCTCGTCCTCGCCGAAATCCGTGCGTTCGAGCGCGTCGAGGTTCGCCTCGAGCTGTTCGACGCTGCTGACGCCGACGAGCGTCGAGGTGACGCGGCGGTCACGCAGCGTCCAGGCGAGCGCCATCTGGGCGAGCGTCTGGCCGCGCCGGCCTGCGATCTCGTCCAGCGCGCGGATCTTCGCGAGCGTCTCGTCGTTCAACCTGTCGCGCGCGAGCGACCCGTCGCGGCTCGCCCGCGAACCTTCGGGAACGCCGTGGAGGTACCGGTCGCTGAGCATCCCCTGCGCAAGCGGTGAAAAGACGATGCAGCCGATGCCTTCGCGACCCACAGTGTCGAGAAGTTCGTCTTCGATCCAGCGATTGAGCAGGGAGTACGACGGCTGGTGGATCAGGAGCGGCGTCCCGAGATCTCGGAGGATCGCTGCGGCCTCGGTCGTGTGCTTCCCCGAGTAGGACGAGATCCCGGCGTACAGCGCCTTGCCCTGGCGTACGGCCGCGTCGAGTGCGCCCATTGTCTCCTCGAGCGGCGTGTCCGGGTCGTACCGGTGCGAGTAGAAGATGTCGACGTAGTCGAGGCCGAGCCGGCGCAGGCTCTGATCGAGGCTTGCGAGCACATATTTGCGCGAGCCCCACTCGCCATACGGCCCGGGCCACATGTCGTAGCCGGCCTTGGTCGAGACCACGAGCTCGTCGCGGTACGGCGCGAAGTCCGTGCGCAGGATCTCGCCGAAGGTCTCCTCGGCCGACCCGTACGGTGGCCCGTAGTTGTTCGCGAGGTCGAAGTGCGTGATGCCGCGGTCGAAGGCGCGCCTGACGATTGCACGGCTCGCCTCCAGTGGGCGCTCGCCCCCGAAGTTCTGCCAGAGGCCGAGCGAGATTGCGGGCAGGAGCAAGCCGCTCCGGCCACAGCGGTTGTACGGCATCTGCTCGTAGCGCTCCGGGGCGGCGAGGTGCACGTCCGCATTCTCGCGTAGCGCGACCCCCCCTGACTACGATGGCGCAAACGACAGGAGGTCGAACGCGTGGCGCTGCAACTTGGACAGACGGCTCCGGACTTCGAGGCCGAGACGACAGAAGGACGGATTCGATTCCACGACTGGATCGGCGACTCTTGGGCCGTCCTCTTCTCCCATCCGAAGGACTTCACTCCTGTCTGCACGACCGAGCTGGGGTACATGGCCGGAATCAAGCCCGAGTTCGACAAGCGCGGCGTCAAGATCGTCGGCCTTTCGGTCGACCCCGTCGACAAGCACGCGAAATGGGCGGAGGACATCGCCGACACGCAGGGGCACGAACCGAACTACCCGATCATCGGCGACGCGGACTTCCGGGTGTCGAAGCTCTACGGGATGCTCGGCGCCGACACGTCTGGCGAGGCGTCGGACCGCACGGCAGCCGACAACCAGACCGTGCGCAACGTGTTCGTGATCGGTCCTGACAAGAAGATCAAGCTGATCCTCGTCTATCCGATGACGACCGGCCGCAACTTCGACGAGGTGCTGCGCGTGATCGACTCGCTCCAGTTGACGGCGAACCACAAGGTCGCGACGCCCGCGCAGTGGCAGCCGGGCGACGACGTGATCATCGCCGGCTCGGTCTCGGACGACGAGGCGAAGGAGACGTACCCCGAGGGCTGGGAGTCGCCCCGGCCGTACATCCGGATCGTGCCGCAGCCCCGCTAGCGCTCGGCCGCCAGCGCTCGTTCGACCCCGGCGGCGACCGCGTCGGCGTGCTCGTCGCGGAAGACGAGCGGCGGCCGGATCTTGAGGACGTTGTCGAGGCGGCCCGTCCGCCCGATCAGGATCCCGTTGTCGCGGAGTCGGTCGACGACGCGCGCGGCAAGGTCCGGATCCGGTGCGCCGCGCGAGCCGAGCTCGACGCCGACGAGCAGGCCGCGACCGCGCACCGCGGCGATCGCGTCGTCGCGACGCCCCACCGCCGCGAGCGCGGAGCGGAGGCGCTCGCCGACGCGCGCCGCGCTCGCGACCAGTCGCTCGTCGTCGATCACGTCCAGCACCGCAAGCGCAGCCGACGCCGCCACCGGGTTGCCGCCAAAGGTGCTGAAGAAGCTGGTCATGGACGCGAACCGGTCGACGAGATCGTTGCGAGCGATCACGGCGGCGACGGGATAGCCGTTCCCCATCGGCTTGCCGAGCGTCACAAGGTCCGGCGTGATCCCGTACGCCGCGAACGACCACAGGTGCTCGCCGGTCCGGCCGTGGCCCGCCTGGACTTCGTCGGCGACGAAAAGGCCGCCGGCAGCGTGCGTGGCGTCGACGAGCGCCTGAACCTCGTGGGGCTCCGGCGTGCGGATCCCGTCACTCGTGAAGCCGCCGTCGATGTACGTCGCAGCCAGGCCGACCCCGCGCGCGTTCAGGAGCTCGACCGCCCGCTCCGTTTCGCCGGGCGCGTGCTCCCCCGGGGGCGCGATCGTCGCGACGTTCGGCGGCCGGAACTCCCGCGGCCATTCCTCGGGTGAGAAGTCCGCGATCGTGTGCGTCACGCCGTGGTAGGCGTGCTCGGTCACGATCGCGCCTGCGCTGCCCGTCACTGCTGTCGCGATCCGCCACGCGATGTCGTTCGCCTCGCTGCCCGAGTTCACGAGCATCACGGTGTCCAGACCGCTCCCTTCCGGCATCGACCGCGCGAGCCGCTCGGCGAGCTCGATCAGCGGCTCGTAGAGGTAGCGCGAGTGCGTGTTGAGCAGCCGCGTCTGCCGGACGACCGCCTCCGTGACGCGCGGGTGGCAGTGGCCGACGACCGGGACGTTGTTGTACGCGTCGAGGAGCCGCGTCCCGTCCGCCTCGAACAGCCACACGCCCTCGCCGCGCACGACGTGCACAGGCCGCCGGTAGGTGAGCGCGGTCAGCGCCGAGCCGAGTGCTCGCCGGCGCCGATCGGCGAGCTCCGGCGTCGGCACGACTGCGCGCCGCGCGCCGAGCTCGCGTGCGACCGTTTCCGCTCCCGTCTCGCTGAACAGCTCGAGCAGCTCCCATGAATCGGCGTCCCATGCCTGGATGTACTCCGCGTTCTCCGGGTAGCGCTCGACGCGCCAGGCGCTGACGGTCACGATCGTCGCGAGCCGCGCCGCGACGAGATCGGCGAGGACGTCCAGCTCCACCGGCTCGAACGGCAGCCGCGACGCGTAGCCGTCGATCGCGATCCGCGCGGTGCGGAAAACGTCGTCGCTCCTGCGGCCGCGAAGCAGCGACGCGAGCCCGACCGCGAAATCGCCGACCTGCGCGCTGTAGGCGGTGTCGCCGAAGTCGAAGATCCCGGCGACTCGGTTGCGCTCGTCGAGGACGACGTTGTCGAGGTTCAGGTCGCCGTGAACGACGTGCGCGCGCAGGTGCTGCCAGCGCGGCGCGACGTGCTCGTCGAAGCGGTCGAGCACGCCGTCGAGCAGCCGCCGTCGTTGCGCGTCGCCGATCGATGTCAGCAGCGGTCGCAGCTTCGGCGCGTGCTCAAGGTTCCAGAGGAGCTCGCGCTGCGCCGCCGGATGGAAGAACGTCCGAAGCGCGCGGTTCAGGCGTGCATGTGTCGCCGCGTAGGCGAAGACGGCGTCGTCGGCAAGCTCTGGGCCGCCGGTGCGGCCGCGCGCACGGTCGAACAGGCGCACGAAGTGACGGCCGTCGGATCCTTCCGCCGTCGCGTGCCAGCCCCCGCCGAGAGCGCGGTGCGGCGCCGCGACCGGCAACTCGGGGTCCACGCGACGCACGTGGAGGATCGCCTGCGCCTCGAGGTCGAGGATCTGCGGGTCCTCGCCGAGGTTCGAGATCTTCAGCACCGCGCCGGCGCCTCCGTCCTCGATCAGGAACGTCTGGTCGCGCTCACTTCCGAGCGCGGTCGCATGGCCACGCACGCCGAAGAACTCGCTCGCGATCGTCGCGGCCTCGCTCGGCGAGAAGCGGGGCGGCGGCGCCTCGAGGACGCTCGCGACAGGCGAGGGTCGAGCCGCCACGCGCCGATCCTACGCGTCGCCGTAGAGGTCGATCCCGTGCGGCTCCTGGATCACGTTGCCGCCGTCGACCACGAAGGTCTGCCCGGTGACGTAGCTCGCCGACTCGGACGCTAGATAGGCGATCGCGCCGGCGACCTCGTCCGGCGTGCCGGGTCGCCCCACGGGCGTGTGGAGCCCCGCCTCCAGCTCGTCCGGCTCCGACGAGGCGGTCGCGATCCAGCCGGGTTGCACGGAGTTGGCCGTGACGCCGTCGCGGCCGTGCTCGATCGCGATCGTCCGCATCATCCCGTCGATCGCCGCCTTCGCCGTCGCGTAGGGCGCCGAGCCCGGTGCGGTCACGAGTGGCCCCGTCACCGACGAGACGAAGACGATCCGGCCGTAACGGCGCTCGACCATCGACGGCAGCACCGCCTGGCTCGCGTGGAACGCGGTCGCGAGCGTGATCGCGAGGCCTCGCTCGAATTCTTCAGGCGCCAGCTCGGCGAACCGCACCTCACGCGCCGGGACTCCGGTCTGAACCATGCCCGCCGCGTGGACCAGGACGTCGAGCGGACCGATCGCCGCGCCCGCCGCCCCGACGAGCTCGTTGGCCTGGGCGCGATCCGTCAGGTCGGCGACGTGTGCGTAGACCTCCGCGCCCTCCGAGCGAAGCTCGGCGGCGCGTTCCTCGATTCGCTCGGTCGTCGAGGTCACGGCGAGCCGGGCGCCGAGCCGCCCGAGCAGCCGCGCCGCCGAAAAACCGATCCCGGCTTCGCTGCCACAGCCGGTGACGAGCGCGCTGCGGCCCTGGAAGTCGAAGGGGCTACGGGCCATCGAGCCGATCATCTCCGACTTGCGGCACCACGTACCATGCTCGCGATGCGCGACACAGTTCCCGCGCCCACAGGTGCCGACGTCGGTGGGCAACTCGACCAGTATCGGCGCGAGCTGACCGCGTACTGCTACCGGATGCTCGGCTCCCCGTTCGAGGCCGAGGACGCCGTGCAGGAGACGATGATCCGCGCCTGGCGCGGGATCGATCGCTTCGAAGGTCGTGCGGCGCTCCGGTCCTGGCTCTACCGGATCGCGACCAACGTTTGCCTCGACATGGTCGAAGGCCGGGAGCGGCGTGCACGCCCGATGGACCTCGGCCCGGCGCGCGAGCCGGTCGCGTCGAACCTGAACGTGCTGCCGGAGGCGACGTGGATCCAGCCGGTTCCCGACGCGATGGTCGCTGACGACGCCGATCCCGCCGACGTCGCGCTCAGCCGCGAAACGGTGCGCCTCGCGTTCGTCGCCGCGCTGCAGCACCTGCCGCCTCGGCAACGGGCGGTGCTGATCCTGTGTGAGGTGCTCAGGTGGCAGGCGACGGAGGTCGCGGAGCTGCTCGAGACGAGCGTTGCGTCGGTCAACAGCGCGCTGCAGCGCGCACGTGCGACGCTCGGCGCGGCCGACGTCTCGCGCGACGCCGCACCAGGTTCGCTCGACGACGCCGACCGCGAGCTGCTCGCGCGCTACGTCGACGCTTTCCAGCGCTACGACATCGATTCGCTCACCTCGTTGATCCGCGAGGACGCGACGCAGTCGATGCCGCCGTACGACCTGTGGCTTCGCGGTCGCGACGACATCTTCGCGTGGTGGTGGGGGCCTGGCATCGGCTGCCAGGGCTCGCGGCTGGTGGAGACCGTGACGGCCAACGGCTCGCCCGCGTACGGGCAGTACAAGCCGAGCCCCGAGGGCGGCTTCGAGCCGTGGGCGCTGCAGGTGGTCGAGATCGAGGATGGGGCGATCCGCGAGCTGACGTTCTTCCTCGACACCGCGACGCTGTTCCCGCTGTTCGGCCTGCCGCCGCGCCTCGACGGCTAGTTAGAACGCTCTACCCGAGCGCTGCGCGCAGGCCCATGAACTCGATCAGCTGACGCAGCTCCGGTGTCACGCCGCGGAGCGTCAGCGGGCAGTCGCGCCGCAATGTCGCAAGCCGTAGGCGCGCGAGCGCTTCGACCGTGACCGCGTCTGCGGCCGCATGAGCGAGATCGCATTCGACGATGTCGTGCTCATGCGTGTCGAGCACCGCCTGGACGTGCGCCGAGAGACTCGGCAGCGCCGCGCGCGAAAGCTCGCCGTCGAGCTCGAGGACGAGAGGCGTCATCGCAGGTCCAGCATCGATCATTAGACCTGCTCACGGAGGGAAACTCATCGGTGCCACGGGTCAGGCGAGCTCCAGGACCATCCCTTCGCGCGCGAGCACCGGCTCGCTTTCGCCCTCTGCGGCCAGCAGCCGCGCCTGCGCGCCGAGCCGTTCGAGCGAGCTGTCGCCGCGGTCGGGCTCGTGGTGGAAGAGGACGAGGCGTCTTGCGCCGACCATGTGGGCGTACGTCACCGCGTCCTCGACGCTCGAGTGCCCCCACCCGATCCGGTCGTCGTACTCGTCCGCGAAGTACTGCGCGTCGTGCAGCAGGACGTCGGCATCTGCGGCGATCGAGCCACCGGACAGCCAGTCGCGCGTGCGCTCGGCGATCGGCCCGACGAGCGCCGGCTCGTGATCCGGCAGGTATGCGAGCGTCGCGCCGCCCTCCTCGATCCGGAACCCCACAGTCGGCCCTGGATGCATGACAAGCTCGGCCGAGAGCGTCACGCCGTCGATTGCCCACGGCTCCCGCGGGATGTCTCGGAAGCTCACTCGTGCCGGGACGCGGCGCAGGTCGATCGGGAAGAGCGGGGGTGAGAACGACCGAGCGATCCGTTCGCGCAGGGTGACGACCGGCGACGGTGGCCCCCACACGTCGAGCGTTACGCGCTCGTCCCACAGCGGCGCGAAGAACCGCAGGCCCTCGAGGTGGTCGAGATGCAGGTGCGTCAGGCAGAGATGGACGTGCTCGATCCCGCGCTCGACGAGCTCGAGACCGAGCCGGCGAATGCCGGTGCCGGCGTCCAGCACCAGCGCCGTCCGCTCGTCCGACGTCGACACCTCGACGCACGAGGTGTTCCCGCCGTAGCGCACCGTCTCGACGCCCGGTGTCGCGAGCGAGCCGCGACATCCCCAGATCGTCACGCGCATTCCGTGCTGCTCCTAGGTCCGCCAGAAGATCGCGACGATGCCGATGAACTCATCCGCGTGCGCGAACAGCGGAAACGCGCTGATCTCGACCTCTCGCTCGACCCCGTCGCGGCTGGTGATCAGGAACCGCTCGTGCGACGGACGACGCTCGTCGAGCGCGATCCGCGTCGGACGTCGCTCCGCCGGCGCAGGGTCGGCGACGTCGTCGTCGAGCGTGCGTGGAACGAAGCTCGCCGTCCACTCGTCGAGCGGGACCTCTCCGATCTCGGCGAAGGGCGTGCCCGTGACGGCGGCGGCCGCCTCGTTGTAGAAGACGAGACGGCCGCCCTCGTCGGCGATCAATGTCGGCGTCGAGAGGTTCGACGCGAACTCCCGCGCGAGGATGAGCACGAGGTGCTTCTGGCGCGGCGTGTCCACGCGCAGAAGCTAGGCACCTCGCACGCGCCGGTCAAACGGGTCCTACGCCACGACCCCTTCTGCGGCTCGTTCGAGCTCGTCGATCTCGATCTTCTTCATTCCGAGCATCGCCGCCATGACGCGCTGTGACTTCTCGCGGTCCGGGTCGGACAGCAGCCGCGGCAGCGCCGAGGGCACGATCTGCCACGACAGTCCGAACCTGTCCTTGAGCCAGCCACACGGCCCCTCCTCGCCGCCCTCGGACAGCGAGTCCCAGTAGCGGTCGACCTCCTCCTGCGTCGCGCAGTCGACCTGGAACGAGACGGCTTCACTGAACGTGAACTGGGGGCCGCCGTTCAGCGCGAGGAACCGCTGTCCGTCGAGCTCGAACAGCACCGTCATGACCGTCCCGGCGGGCCGTGGCCCCGCGTCACCGTAGCGCGAGATGTCCACGATTTTCGAGTTCGGGAAAATGGACGTGTAGAACGTCGCCGCCTCGTCGCCCTGGGTGTCGAACCACAGGCACGGCGTGATCTTGCTTCGGGTGTCGATCGGCATCGTCAGCCTCCTCGTCGTTGCGGTCGTCTACTCAGACAGCGCTCGCCGCCGAAAATCATCGGTCGTCCTCGGAAACGCCGTGCTCCGCGAGCCACGCCTTCGCGACGCGCTTTTGCGCTCGCGTGAGCCACGCCTCGACGACGACGTCGTACAGCTCCTCCCGGTCGATCCCCCCGAGATCCCGGATTCGGAGCAGGACGGCGGGATAGCCGTTGAAGTGCGGCGTCGTGAACCACGGACCGCGCGGGTCGGCGAGCATCAGCTCCTTCACGTCCAGGTCGGGGACGCGGAACATCAGGACGTCCTCGAGCCGCTCGCCCGTTTCCGGGTCGAGCGCGTCATGCCGCCGCCCCCGGTGAAAGCAGAACATCTTCCCGTGCGCGAGGTACGACGGTCGGCCGTCGTCGGACAGCTCCTTCGTTACCTGCGGCAGGGAGAGGGCGATCTCGTCGAGGTCGGCCATCGTCGCCATCGACCGAATTTTGACGGTCGAATAGCTCGATGCGCCGCCCGACGCACCGATGACTTTTCCGCGCCGGCCGAGTCTGATAGGTACGAAGAATCTCGACGCGGAGGTGAGACGTATGGCACGGACGGTGCTGCTGGTCGGCACGCGCAAGGGATGCTTTCTGCTGGAGAGCCCGGACCGGAGGGATTGGACGCTCCGCGGGCCGTTCTGCGAGGGCTGGCCCGTCTATCACGCGATCCACGACCCCGGGAGCGGCGCGATCTACGCGGCAGCGGCGAGCGAGTGGCACGGGTCCGCCGTCTGGCGCAGCCCGGACCTCGGCGAGACCTGGACACACTCGAGCGAGGGCCTTGCCTACGACGAGGAGGCGGGTCGGAAGCTCTCGAAGGTGTCGACGCTCGCGGCGGACAACGGCCGGCTGCTCGTCGGCGTGGAGGCTCCCGGGATCTTCGAAAGCCGTGACCAGGGCGCCACGTGGTCGCTTCTGTCGACGCTCGCCGGCCAGCCTGGGAGCGAGGAGTGGGACGACCCCGCGAACCAGCCGCCCGGCCATCTCGGGATCTCGGCGCTGATGTTCGACCGCGACGACTCGGCGCGGTTCTGGGCGATCGTCCAGGGGATCGGCGTGTTCGAGACCGCCGACGACGGGAAGTCATGGACACCGCGCAACCGCGGCCTGCGTGCCGACTGGCCGCGCCCGCACGAGGAGGTCGGCTTCTGCGTCCACAAGCTCGTGCGCTCGCCATCGGACCGCGCGCGGATGTTCCAGCAGAACCACGTCGGGATGCATCGCAGCGACGATGAAGGCCATTCCTGGACGGAGATAACGGAGGGGCTGCCGACGGAGTTCGGTTTCGCGGCCGCCGTGCACCCGCACGACCGCGACACGTTCTACGTGATTCCGCTCGACCCAGGCCACGGCCGGACGATGGTGGACGGCCACGCCGCAGTCTGGCGGACGAGCGACGGCGGCAGCTCGTGGCAGCAACTCGACCGTGGGCTGCCGCAGCGGGACGCGTACGTCGGCGTCCTGCGCGAGGCGATGGCGATCGACCGCGACGACGATCCTGGCCTGTACTTCGGGACGAGCACGGGGCAGATCTTCGCGAGCGTCGACGCAGGCGACAACTGGATGCAGATCGCCGACTTCCTGCCGTCGATCTCGTCCGTCGAGGTCGCGACGATCGAGTGATGGCGGACCTGCACCTCCCGACGACGCTGATGCCGCTGTTCGGCGGTCTGCCGCGCCGCGTCGACGTCGACGCGGCGACGGTCGGAGACGCGATCGCCGACCTCGACCGGCAATGGCCGGGGCTCCGCGACCGGCTTTGCGAACCGGGCCCGGAGCTCCGCCCTCACATCCACGTCTACGTCGATCGCGAGCGTGCGACGCTCGCGACGCCGCTCGACCAGGGCTCGCGTGTCGACGTGATCGCCGCAATCAGCGGCGGCGCGTGCTGATGCGGAAGCTTCAGAGCCAGGGCGTCCACCACATCACGCTCGTCGGCGCAAACCGGCGGACGTCGATCGACTTCTGGGAAGGCGTGCTCGGGATGCCGTTCGTCTTCGAGCAGCCGAACCTCGACAACGAGGGCGAGAGCCACCTCTACTTCGACCCCGGCGACGGACGCCTCATCACCGTCTTCACGAACGAGGAGCGGACGCCCGACCCCGAGCGGACGTCGACAGACATCGGCGCCGTGCACCACGTCGCGTTCGCGCTTTCACAAGCGACGTTTCGTCAGGCGGTCGAACGCCTCGACGAGCGGGGGATCAGACACAGCGGCGTCAAGGACCGCGGCTTCATGGACTCGATCTATTTCGAGGATCCGCTCGGACTGTTGATCGAGCTGGCGTCGTACCGCTTCGAGCCGCCGCATGGACATACGCATGCAGACGTCCTGCTCGAAGCGCACAAGATCCGCGTCGAGCGCGGCGACTACAACATCGCGCCGGAGCACCTCGCCGACGCGATCGAGACGCTCGTCGCGCGATCGCGGGAATCGCTGTCGGACGAGGAGCCGCGCTAACGGCTTCGCGCGTCGAGCCGGATCGTCCACGGCTCGACTGCCTCCACGCGCAGATGCGTGTCGCTCCACGGGTCGCGCGCGAACGTCGCGCGTACGGCGTCCTCGGACTCGGCCTCGACCGCGTGGACCACGCGCCCGTCGGAGCCGATCGGGCCGCCGAGGACGATCACCCCGGCCGCGACGAGCCCGTCCATGTACTCGGCATGACCGTGCCAGCCCACCTGCTGCTCGAGCGGCCGGCCCGAACGCCATTCCGGGCCCGATTGACGAAGCAGGACGTGGAACATCGGCATCCCCGGGGTTGTACCAACGGAGCCGAGGATCGATCCGACCGACGGTTACGATCATCGCGTGGCCTACGACGAGGCTCTGGCGGAACGGATCCGGCAGCTTGTCGAGCGGGAGCACGGGCTCACCGAGAAGGCGATGTTCGGTGGCCTGGCGTTTCTCGTCAACGGCAACATGGCCGTTTCGGCGAGCGGGCAGGGAGGCCTGCTGGTGCGCGTCGATCCTGACGAGTCGGACGCGCTGATCACGAGGACGGGAGCGCGCCCGATGGAGATGCGCGGACGCGAGATGGCGGGCTGGCTCCGCGTGGCCGCCGACCAGGTGAGAACGAAGCGGCAGTTGGCGGCCTGGGTCGAGCGCGGCGTGCAGTTCGCCCGCTCGCTGCCGCCCAAGAGCTAAGCCGAGCGTTTTTGGCCTGCGGCGGAGCCGCATCGCTGCTACCTTACGTTTACGTTAAGTAGCGATTGGCGAGGGGCCTATGAAGCGTCTGCACAAGCTCGACTACAAGTGGATCGCGCTGTCGAACACGACTCTCGGGATGCTGATGGCGACGATCAACGCCTCGATCCTGCTGATCGCGCTTCCCGACATCTTCCGCGGCATCCACATCAACCCGCTGGCGCCGGGCAACACGAGCTACCTGCTCTGGCTGATCCTCGGGTTCATGGTCGTGATGGCGGTGCTGCTCGTCAGCCTCGGCCGCCTCGGCGACATCTACGGGCGTGTCCGGATGTTCAACCTCGGCTTCGCCGTCTTCACCGTTTTTTCGATCCTCCTCTCCGTCACCTGGATGCATGGCAGCGCGGCCGCGATCTGGCTGATCCTGATGCGCGTCGGCCAGGGCGTCGGCGGCGCCCTCCTGTTCGCGAACTCGACTGCGATCCTGACCGACGCGTTTCCGGCGGATCAGCGCGGGCTCGCGCTCGGCGTCAACTCGATCGCCGCGATCGCAGGCTCGTTCCTCGGCCTCGTCCTCGGCGGCGTCCTCGGCCCCGTTTCGTGGCGGCTCGTCTTCCTCGTCTCGGTGCCGGTCGGCGTCGTCGCCACGATCTGGTCGTATCACTCGCTCCGCGAGCTCGCCGAGCGGCGGCCCGCCAAGATCGACTGGTGGGGGAACGCGACGTTCGCGCTCGGCCTCGTCGCCGTGATGATCGGGATCACGTACGGGATCCAGCCATACGGCGGGCACGTCATGGGGTGGACGAATCCGTTTGTGCTCGGGACGCTGATCGGCGGGGTCGCGCTACTCGTCGTCTTCTGCGTCATCGAGGTTCACGTCGACGAGCCGATGTTCCACCTCGACCTGTTCCGCATCCGTGCGTTCACGGCGGGGAACATTTCAGCGCTCCTCGCGGCGATGGGCCGGGGCGGGCTTCAGTTCATCCTGATCATCTGGCTGCAGGGCATCTGGCTACCGGAGCACGGCTACGCGTTCTCGCAGACGCCCCTCTGGGCCGGCATCTACATGCTGCCGCTGATCGCGGGCTTTCTCGTCGCCGGCCCGGCGTCGGGGTGGCTCTCCGACCGCTTCGGCGCGCGGCCCTTCGCGACCGGGGGGATGGTGCTCGCGGGCGTCAGCTTCCTGCTCCTGATCGTGCTGCCCGTCGACTTCTCGTACATGTGGTTCGCGCTGATCCTGCTGTTGAACGGAATCGGCATGGGCCTCTTCGCCTCGCCGAACAGCGCGGGCGTGATGAACTCGCTTCCGCCGTCGCAGCGCGGCGCCGGCGCCGGCATGCTCGCGACGTTCATGAACTCGGCGAGCGTGCTGTCGATCGGCGTCTTCTTCACCCTGATGATCATCGGGCTCGCCTCGGGCCTGCCGCACACGCTGCAGCACGGTCTCGTCGCGCACCAGGTGCCCGCGGCGGATGCCGCGCGGATCTCGCACCTTCCCCCGGTCGCGACCCTCTTTGCGTCGTTCCTCGGCTACAACCCGATGGCGACGCTGCTCGGGCCGCACGTGCTCGCCTCACTGCCGGCCGGACAGGCGCACGAGCTGACGGGACGAAGCTTTTTCCCGCACCTGATCTCATCGCCGTTCCATAGCGCGCTCGTCTACGCCTTCGTGTTCGCGATCCTCGCTTGCGCGATCGCCGCTGTTGCGTCGATGCTGCGTGGCGGCAAGGATCGGGCGGCGGAGCCGGTGAGGTCGATCGAGATGGCCACCGGGCTCGAGCCGATGGAGGAGGTCGCGTGACGACACAGCTGGATGACCGCGCGTACAGGATCGGCGAGGTCGCGGACCTCGTCGGAATCACGACCCGCACGATTCGCTACTACGAGGAGCTCGGGCTTCTCGGCGCGGACCGCGCGCGGAGCAAGGGCGCGCATCGTCAGTACACCGACGCGGACGTCGGCCGTCTTCAGGAGCTGATCAGGCTCCGCGATCTGCTCGGCCTCACGCTCGACGAGCTGACGGCGCTCGCGGAGGCAGAGGAGGCGCGGGCGGAGCTCCGGCAGCGGTGGCAGAGCGACCCGTCCGACGACGAGCGCCGGCGCATCCTCGACGCGTCGATCCCGCTCGTCGAGCGCCAGCTCGCGCTCGTTCGGGCGCGGCAACGGACGCTTGCAGACTTCGGCGAAGAGCTCGAGTCGAAGCTGCGCAGGTTGCGCAGGCATCGCCGCGAGCTCGCCGATTAGCCGCTAGGCGGACTCGGCGCGCGCGATTGCGGCGTCCATCGCCGCAGTCGGGTTCCGGATCAGGGGACCGTGGCCGACGGTGAGGATCGTCGGCTCGAGCGCACGCAGCGCTCGAGCGGACTCGAGGTCCTTGCCCTTGTCCCACGTCGCCATCGCCGCGAGCGGGAAGCGGATGTAGAAGTGGTTCGTGACTGCCGCGCGCCCGTAGGTCGTGTACACGTCGCCGGCGATCAGCGTCCGGTCGCGCGTGTCGAGGAAGGCGACGTGCCCGGGCGTATGGCCGGGCGTCGCGACGACCTCGAGACTGCCGACGCGGTCGCCCGCAGCGAGTCGCACGTCGGGTTTCGTCTGTAGCGTCGGCCAGCTCCCGGGCACCTTCCCCTCGACCACCGACTCGCCGTCATGGATCCGCGCGTCGAGGTCGGGCATCAGGACGACGACCGAGTCGCCGAGCCGCTCTTTCAGCGCGTCGAGGCCGCCGACGTGGTCGCCGTGACCGTGCGTCAGCGCGATCCGCTTGATCGGCGCGCCTACCGCGCGCGCCGCGTCGAGCAGGTCGTCGGCGGCCTTGCCCATCGTCGTGTCGACGAGTGTCAGGCCGTCGTCCTCGCGTACGAGGAATGCGTTGACGAAGCGGAGCCGCGTCAGCTGCGTGACGACGGGCGTGACCTGCGTGATCTTCATCGGCGCACCGCGCGAATTGCGAGATAGGCGGGTCCCGGCCGCGCGCACGCCGAAAACGGAAACGGGACCACGCGCGACAGTGTCTGCCCGGGTGGATAGACACGAAGCCCGGCTGCCGGTGCGCGAGAGCACCTCGAGCGCGGGTAGTTGAGAACGTCGACGATGCGCAGAGTCGCGGTGGCCGTGGCTCCAGTCTGCAGCAGAACCGTCCGCGACGGCTGAGCCGCGTCGCGCGCCGCGGCACTCCCTAGGCGCCGGCCGGCGAGGTCGACGGCTGAGACACCTGGGTAGCCACGCAGTGTGCAGGCGTGTCGGCCCAGATTCGTCAGATGGAGGGCGTAGTACGCGCTGCCCGCGGCGCCGCCTCCGCGCGTGTCGAGCCAGACGACGAGGTTTTGCGTCGCGCACGCCGATGTCGCGGCAGCCGCGCGGGGAGCGGTAGCCGGCGCAACCGCGAGCAGCGCTCCGGCCGCGGAGGCGGCGAGAAGGGACCGCGTCGATCGACGCATCGCGCGCGACGATACGCGACTCGTCGGAGCGCGGGCCGCCGTTGACCCCGCGCCGCGACGTACCCTGATGTGGATGGGCATGTTCTTCCACTCGTCCGAGGCTCCGCCGGATCGGCCTGCGGATCCCGAGACGCGCCGCGCAAACCTGCGCCGAATCGGCGGCCTCTTCTCCCCGTACAAGGCTCGACTGACCGGTGTGCTGCTTCTGATCGTCGTCACGGCCGGGCTGGGTGTCGTTCCGGCATTCCTGCTCAAACAGGTGCTCGAGGCGATCGGTCGGAACGACACCAGGGCGCTCTCGATCAACGCCGCGGGGATGATCGTGATCGCCATCGTGACGGGCATCCTCGGCGTCCTCCAGACCCTCATGTCGAACCAGGTCGGGCAGCGGGTGATGCACGACTTGCGCGCCGCTGTCTTCCGCCACCTGCAGCGGCTCTCGCTGGCGTTCTTCACGCGCACGCGGACCGGCGAAGTGCAGTCGAGGATCTCGAATGACATCGGCGGCGTACAGAACGTCGTCACGAACACCGCGACGTCGATCGCGTCCAACGTCACCACCGTCGCGGCGACGATGATCGGGATGCTCCTCCTGAACTGGAAACTCGCGCTGTTCGCGTTCGCGCTGATCCCGTTGTTCGCACTGCTGACGCGGCGCGTCGGCAAACAACGGCGGCGGATTGCGAAGACGACGCAGGAGACCCTGGCGGACATCTCGAGCCTCGTGCAGGAATCACTCTCCGTCTCCGGCATCCTGCTCGGCAAGACGATGGGCCGCGGCGACGAGCTCGCCGACCGCTTCGAGGGCGAGTCGCGGCGGCTCGCCGACCTCGAGGTGCGCCAGCGAATGGCAGGACGCTGGGTGATGGCCTCGATCCAGACGAGCTTCGCGATCATGCCGGCGGCCGTGTACTGGTTCGGCGGCCTCGCGCTCGCGCACGGCTCGACCGCAGTGTCGATCCCGGTGCTGGTCTCGTTCACGACCCTCCAGACACGGCTCTTCTTCCCGGTCGGCTCGCTGCTCGGGGTCGGTCTCGACGTGCAGACGTCGCTCGCGCTCTTCGACCGGATCTTCGAGTACCTGGACGAGCGGATCGACATCGACGAGAAGCCGGACGCGGTTAGCACCGGTCGTCCCGGCGACGTCGTGTTCGACCACGTCTGGTTCGGCTACGGGGAGCAGTGGACGCTGGAGGACGTCTCCTTCACGGTCGCTGCGGGGACGACGACTGCGCTCGTCGGCGAGACGGGATCGGGGAAGACGACGCTCGGTTACCTGGCCGCCCGGCTCTACGACGTCGCGCGCGGGCGGATAACGATCGGCGGGGTCGACGTCCGTGATCTGACGTTCGGTGCGCTGTCCGACCTCGTCGGCGTCGTGTCGCAGGAGACGTACCTGTTCCACGAGTCGGTGCGAGAGAACCTGCGCTTTGCCAAACCGGACGCGACCGACGCGGAGATCGAGGCGGCGGCCGACGCTGCGCGCATCCACGACATGATCGCAGCGCTCCCCGACGGGTACGACACGGTCGTCGGGGAACGCGGCTATCGCTTTTCCGGCGGCGAGAAGCAGCGGATCGCAATCGCGCGCACGATCTTGCGCAACCCGCCGATCCTCGTCCTCGACGAGGCCACGAGCTCGCTCGACACGGAGACCGAGCGGCTGGTGCAGGAGGCGCTCGACCGTCTGTCGCGAGGGCGGACGACGATCGCGATTGCCCACCGCCTGTCGACGATCCGCGACGCCGATCAGATCGTCGTGCTCGACCACGGACGTGTCGTCGAGACCGGCCGTCACGATGAGCTGATTCGCGCCGGCGGCCGTTATGCGACCCTCGCCGCGCGCGACGACGACGTCTCGACACCGGCGCCGATCGCAGTCGCCGCTCTCGCTTCCACCAGCTAAGACGTCAAGGGTCAGACCCTCGCGTCTGACCCCTTTTGCGCTTCATCTCGCCGAGCGCTTCGCGCCGGCGCTCGCCGATGCTCCTACCCTGCATGGCCCGCCGCTCGTGCGCCGCTTCCGCGGCGCCCCGCGAGGTGCAACTTGTACTCGCCGAGATTGAGCGGGTTCGGCGTCGTTCGTCGCCGCGTCGGCGGCTCGCCGCTCACCGGCTCGTAGCCGCCGAAGCTCGACTCGAGCACGCCTTCGCCGCCGGTCAGGCCCGGTAGCTGCCGTTCGAGGTCGTACACCCGCGCGAACGGCAGGGCCGTCTCGATCGTCGCGATCTCGCCCTCGAGCGACGGAGAATCGAATGAAGCGCCGAGCCGCACAAGCGCGGGCATGAGCGCCCCGACCGATGCTGCCGGCACTTCGAGCGTCACCCGGGCGATCGGCTCACAGACTGCGGTCCCGGCTCGCTCGAGCGCCTGCATCAACACGAGCGGCGTGAGCTTTCGGAAATCCGCTGCAGTGCTGTCCGGCCCACGCTTCGACGGCGGTCCGTCGGCGACGCTGTAAGCGCACCGGTTCATCGTCACGACGCAGTCGGTGACCTGCCAACCGAACAACCCCTCCTGCAGCGTGTGGCGCACGTATTCGCCCATATGGACGCGGAAGCTTTCGAACGTCTTGTACACGTGCAACGGAGCGGAGCGAGCATCGACCTCGAGCCGGAACTCGACGCCCGCACCGTCAGGCGCGCGGTCGACGCGGAAGCCGATCGTCGCGTTGAACGGGTTCGATTCCGCATGCAGGACCTCCACGGCCTCGCCGGTTCCGACCGGACGCTCCACGTGGATCGTCGTCGTCTCGCGGAACTCGACCGCGATGCCGAATTCTTCGGCGATGGTCGCGTCGATGACCTCCTTCTGGACCTCGCCGTAGAGCGACACAGAGATCTCGTTCCGGTCGGCGTCGCGTCGCACGTCGATCAGCGGGTCCTGCTCGGCAAGCTCGCTCAATGCCGTGTAGAGCGCAGCCTTGTCGGCTGGGTCGCGCGGCACGATGACGGACGCCAGCGTCGGCGGAGCGAACGCGTGGTGGGTGGGCCGTCGCGGCGTAGCGTCGCCGATCGTGTCGCCGATCTGGATCTGCGGGAGACCCCAGAGCTTGGCGATGTTGCCGGCGGTGACCGCTTGGCTGCGAACGGCCGCTGCGCCGTCGAAAACTGCGATCGCCGTCACCTTTCCTTCCTCCGCTTCGGCGACGCCGCCCCGTCGGAGCAGCACCCGGTCGCGCACGGCGATCGAGCCTGAGAACAGCCGCACGTACGCCACCTTCTCGCCGGCGCGCGCACGGTCGACCTTGAAGGCGCTCGCGGAGACCGCTGCGTCTCCGTCGCCGGCGGCGGCCGGCAGCAACTCCGTGATCCCTGCCATCAGCGCTGCGACGCCGGCGCCGGTGATCGCCGACCCGCAGAACACCGGGTTGGCGAGCGCCCGCTTCGTCTGTGCCGCGAGTGCGTTCCGGAGCCGATCGGGGGAGACGCGCGTCTCGTCGGCGACGTAGTCCTCGAGCAACGCGTTGTCGTGATCGACGAGCGCATCGACCAGCCGCGACACGAAGTCCGCGTCGGTCGCAACGTACGGCTCGTAGGCGGCGGCGCGCGAGCCCTCGCCGCACACGGTCCCCATCGGGATCGCCCGCACGCGCAGCTTGCCCCTGATTTCGTCCAGCACGCGCTCGCAGGACGCACCGCGCCGATCGACCTTGTTCACGAAGATCACGGTCGGAATGTGCATCCGCTTCAGCGCGCGCATCAGCAAACGTGTCTGGGACTGCACACCCTCGACTGCAGAGATGACCAGCACGACGCCGTCGAGCACGCCCAACACCCGTTCAACTTCGGCGATGAAGTCCGGGTGGCCCGGTGTGTCGACCAGGTTGACCGCAACGTCGTTGATCGCGAATGCGACGACGGCGGACTTGATCGTGATCCCGCGCTGCTGTTCGAGCGCTAACGAATCGGTCTGCGTCGTCCCTTTGTCGACGCTGCCGACGGTGTCGATGACGCCGGCGGCGTAGAGCAGCCGCTCGGTGAGAGTTGTCTTACCGGCGTCGACATGCGCCAGGATTCCCAAGTTCAACGTTCTGCAAAGCACGCGTCATACCCTCCGAATAGGTCACGAAGCCCTTCTCGATGGAAATGAACGCTGTGCGCATCTCGCCTCCTTGGGACGCCGGCGGTCGAGCGGGAAGCATAGCGAGGGCGAAAGCGCGGGGGCCACACGGCGCCTCGGGTTGACCCCGGTAGCCGTCAGCGGCAAGCTGCTCTGGGGGCGCGCGCGAGAGGAAGGAGGCAAGCACCATGCCGGAACAGAATCGTTTTGGCGAAGACGACGCCCGCCGCATCGGCGAAGAGATCGGGATCGACTGGTCGTCGGCGCCGTTCGACGTCGATCAGTTCCGCAGAGGGATGGACGTCGAGCTCGAGCACGGGCTGCACGACCTGATGACGAACGTCACCGATGACGACCCGATCGTCACGGGCAAGATTGCGCTTGCTCATCTGAACGAGTTCCCCGACTACTACACGCGGCTCGAGCGGATGGAGCGGGAAGCCTAGCGCAAATAGCACTTGCAAGCACGTTTGACCTCCGGGCGCAATCGGAGCAAACTGCGGAAGCAGCCATGGCCGCCCCCGCGCGTCGAGGTGCAGCCGGTGCCCCAAGACCAAGTGCGCCGCCGCGCCACCTGTTCACCCTCACGGTGACGATCTGCGCGTGGTGTGAGCGACGCTCGATCCACGGAGTCTGGGACGACCTCGAGATGCAGGTGATGGCGCTGCCCGATCGGCATCTGATTACGCACGGCATCTGCCCGGACTGCTTTCACGAGTACGCGCCAGACGCCCCATACCCGGACCTGTAGGAGTCGTCGCAGCGGCGAGGGGCGGCCGCCCGCCCCTCGCGTTGCTGCGCCCGCCGCTCGTTACGAGGCGATGAGCCCGACCGTGCCGGCGGGGAGGCCGCCGTTGAACCCGACCTGCGTCAGCGAGCCGTCGGCTCCGATCGAGAACCCCGTGATCCCATGCTGGCCGTCGGCGAGGTCGTAGAGGAAGTTGCCGTTACCGCTGACCGCTTCGTCGAGCGGATGGCTACCGGCCCCGAGCGCCGCGCTGATCCCACTCGGGTTCAACAGTGCGAGCGAGCCGTCTGCCGCGACCGAGAAGCCGGAGAGAGTGCCCGAGCCGGCGTTTGCGGTGTACGCATAGCGGCCGTCCGTCGTAGTGACGAGCCAGCAAGGCGCGGCCTGTCCGTTCGTCGACACAGGTCCCGTGATCAGGTGCACTCCGTCGGCGCGGACGTTGTACGACGAGGCCGATCCGGCCGCTTCGGAGACGAGCAGGTGCCCACTGGGGTCGAAGGCGAATCCGAACGGCGTCGCCCCCGCGGATGTCGAGACCGTAGGCGTGCCCGGAATGCCGTCGGCGCCGACCACGTAGCTGTCGATCGTGCGCGTCGCCTTCTCCGTCACCACGAGCGAGGCGCCATCCGGGGAGAACGCGACCTGCGCGGGCCCAGCGCTCCCGGCGCCTAGCGGGCGCGCCGATCCGGCAAGCGGTGAGATTCCGTCGCGGCCGAACGTGAAGCGTCGTCCCGCCCGACGCCGCCGCGCCGACGAGCTGC
Source organism: Actinomycetota bacterium (assembly GCA_005883995.1). Taxonomy (GTDB): domain Bacteria; phylum Actinomycetota; class Thermoleophilia; order Gaiellales; family Gaiellaceae; genus 3-1-20CM-4-69-9. Next base: position 22,562 of record VAXB01000023.1, on the reverse strand, counting down.
AATGAGTGTGGCTGGACGGCGAGCTCCGAGATCGTGCTGCTCGCGGCGTTCACCGCAAAGAGAAGCTTCCCGTCGGCCGAGAGCGCGAGCGCGCCCTGCGAGCCGAGGTTCGCGCCCGTCCCGTTACCGCCCGTGGCGAACGTGCCGGCGGGAGTCAGCACGCCGTGCGCATCCCGGTCGAACACAGCGACGGCGTTGCCGTTCGGCGAGTTCGTCAGCGTGTACACGGCGCCGCTTCGTTCGGAGCTCGACGCTTGCGCGGTCGCGGTCATCGCCACGGCAGCGAGCGCGAGGGCGAACGGAACCAGCAGAAGCCGGATCTGCTTCATGACGTTCCTCCTTTGTTCGTACGTCCGCGCGTCGGCGCGGAGGCGTTTGAGGAACAGTCCGATGAGGAGGCGGGGCGTTACACGGATGGCACGTGGTGCAATTCCCAGCGTTCACGCATCGTTCGAGCCGACCGCTCCCGGTGCCGCATCGCGCCGGCGCCGGATGAGCGCGGCGGCCACTCCGGCCGACAGGGCGAACACCAGTGCGAGCGTGAGCGGCACGAACGGCACGCGATGCCGTTCGCCGCCTGGCTGTTCGTGCGCAAGCGCGGTCGTGAACGGTCGAGTTGCGACATCGTGACCCGGAACACGGATCCGCGGCGGCGTCGTCGGTGCGTGACGCGTCAGGCCGCGCGCTGCGAGGAGCTCGCCGAACACGAAGCGGGCCTCGTGTCCGGGATTTCCGGCTGGGAGCGCCGGCAGCGTCGGCCGTGGCGCGCGCGTGACCTTCAGGTGCGACCAGTGGTCGAGATACGTCGTCGGGTCCACCGCACCGTCGTAGTGGAGGTAGAGCAGGTGACGCGGATGGACCTCGAAGTGGAGATGGAACGGCGTCGTGAACGCGTCGCCGCTGTTCCCGACGAACCCGAGGACCTCACCGGCTCGCACCCGCCGGGTCCGCAGCACCTTCGGTGAGTAGCCCGATAGATGGGCGTAGTAGAACTCGTTTCCGCGGCGGTCGCGGACCCAGAGCCGCCAGCCGCCGATGCGTTCCCAGCCGACGCGGTTGACCGTTCCCGTCGCGACCGCAACCACCGGCGTCCCGATCGCGGCGAAGACGTCGTCACCGTGATGCCAGTTCCCGGAGACGTCGGCGCGGAAGCCGCCATAGCTGTCGGAGAACGATGACGCGCCCGCAACGGGAAAGACATAGCCGCGTAGCCCGGGCTCAGGCGTCAGCTTCAGGGGCCCGTGACCGAGCGGTCGGCTGTGCTTGCGACGAATGGGTCGCGCCGCGGCCCTCGGCAGTTGCAGTGCCACGAACGCGATCCGCAATGTCGTACCGGCCGGCAATCCGGCCCGCGCCCTCAGCAGATGGATCACGACAGCCGCCTGCACACGTCTCCGCGTTCCCCGTCCGGCAATGAGGGATCGGCCGACGGTCAGCGAGCCCCAGTGCGCAAGGACGGTGTGTTGCGTGCGCGGCGGCGCGGGCCTGCCGAACACGCGTAGGCCGTGGATCGAGACGCGGGAACGGAGGCGGCCTCGGACGCGGATCGATACCCCGTCGGCCGTCACCGCGCCGCCGAAAAGCGACAAGGACCGGATGGCGATCGATGCGCGCGGCTGCCTCCGGCGCGGACATCTCTCGACCACGTTGAGCGAGTGGACCATGATTGCGCCGCCGCCGGCGGGATACGTGAGCAGTCCGCTGGGCCTGCCTCCCAGGCGTGAACGTCGGACGAGGGCGAGCGGCTCGCGGCGGGGAAATTGCAACTCGACCGCGGCGGCCGCACAGGTCGCACCGAGAGGCCGCACCGCTGCGCCGGCGACGCGTGCCCGTCGTGTCGTCTTCACCGGCGTTCTCGCAGCCGTCGTCGTGGAGCTCGTCGACGCGATAGTCGCCCGTGTCCCCGCGGTCGTGGCGTGCGGGGTCACGGTCGTCGTGGACGCCGTCGTCGCCGTCGTCGTTCCCGTCGTCGAGCCTTCCGTCGTCGTCGTCGTCGTCGTGGGCGTCGTCCAGGAGGTCGACTCTCCGCTCGCTGTCTGACCCGCGCCGACGACGACCGACAGGAGGATGCCGGCGAAAAGCATTGCCACCGCAGCCGCGAACCGACCCCACATCGTCGAGCCATTATTCCTGCGGTGCCCCGCTCCCCTGTCGGCGTTCGGCGGGTGCTCCTTGGCCGGGTTCCGTCTGACGGTACTTCGGCGCGGCGCTAGGCTTGGCCGAAATGAAGATCTTCAACCTCTACAGCGACGATTGGGACGAAACGCGCGACCGGGACGGGTGGCGGATCAAGGAGGCATTCGTCGGCCACCACATCGGCGGCGCATTGATCGGCGCGAGCATGGCCGAGGTCGAGCCGGGGAACAAGCTGTGGCCGTACCACACGCACCATTCGAACGAGGAATGGGCGATCGTGGTGCGCGGCGAACCGACGCTCCGGACCCCGCAAGGTGAGCAGGCGCTGAAGGAGGGCGACGTCGCGTGCTTTCCGCGCGGCAAGGACGGCGCGCACCAGATCATCAACGGGACGGACGCGCCGGTCCGCGTGCTCATGCTCTCGTCGATGACCCAACCCGACATCATCGAGTATCTCGACACCGGCAAGGTCCTCGCGGACGGCGCTGCGGGCGAGACGATCATGTTCTCGCGGCCGGGGCCGCGGGTCGAGTACTGGGAGGGCGAGGAGTAAATCCGCCGGTCGAATCCAGCGACGTCGTCGCCGAGCTCTGGCGCCGGATGGAGGCGCGCGATTGGGACGGAGTCGGTGAGCTCGTCGCAGAGGATCTCGTCCTCGAATGGCCGAACGCGCTCCTCCGGCTCAGGGGTCGTGCGAACTTCGTCGAGTTCAACCGCAGCTATCCGGAGGGGTGGTCGATCGAGGTGCTGCGCGTCGTTGGAGCGGGAAACAACGCGGTCTCGGAGGTTCGTGTGCCGCATCCGGCCATCGGCCCGCACTATGCCCTCTCGTTTTTCGAAGTCGAAGGCGGCCGAATCACGCGCGCGCGTGAATACTGGGTCGAGGAGCGCTTCGAGGAACTGACCGACGAACGCGCGCGCTGGTTCGAGCCGATGGAATAGCCAGCAGGCTGGTCAACGTCATGCGTTCGTCACCAACGCGATGAGCAAGCGGCCGACTGGCGCCCGTACCCGTCGCTTACCACCGATGGGCTCACTACGAGCACGGGGAAGACCGTGAGAGCGACGAACGATGCGGTCGCCGGCCGGCGCGTTCAAAGGGCCGACCTACGCATTCGACGAAACGCACTACCTCTCGAGCGACGGGGATCACCCGAACGCGGCAGGGCACCAGCAGATCGCCGCGGCCACCGCGGCGGTCGTCGAGAAAGCGCTCCACCTCTAGGTCAATCCCTACGCTTCGCCTCAGCTGCGCTGGACCGCACCCATGCCGAGCCACGCAGCGAGGTCCTCGAGCTCGAGCTCGACCGCGTTGTTCATCGCCTGCGTGAACTTCGCGTCTGCGTGGATCGCGTGCACGCGCAACACCGAAGCTTTGCGGTCGGCGATCGCGTCCACCTTCCCGACCAGCCGGTCGTGGTGGAGGATCGGGAGCGCGAAGTAGCCCCAGCGGCGCTTGGCCGCAGGCTTGTACATCTCCAACGTGTACTCGAAGTCGAACAGCTCCTGGGCGCGGGCACGGTCGTAGACGAGTCGGTCGAACGGCGACAACAGCGCCGTACGTCCCGTGAACTCGTCCCCGAGCAGGGCGGGATCGACGCGCCACTCGCCCTTCGTGCCTTCGACGACCGCCGGCTCACCGGTTTCGCCGACGTCGACCGGCTCGAGCGGCATCGCGGTCGTCTTCTGCCGGGCGATCCCGAGTGACGTGAGCCGGCGCTCGTTCCGAGCGCGGCGCGCGTCGTCGACCGGCGGAACCACGACGTCGCTCGGGTAGACCCGCTCCGCCAGATCCCACAGCCGCTCCCGACCGACGCGCCCGGCAATGGCGATCTCACCGCGCATCATCAGGAACTCGAGCATCTGCGTGACGTTGCGGTTGTTGGTCCAACCCGTCGACGCCCACGGGACGACGCACGTGTCGGGAATGTCGCGCGATGACAGGGGTCCCGACCGTCGGAGGAGCTTCAGGATGTCCCGGCGGAAGCGGTCGTTGTCACGGATCCACGTCTGGGTGCGCTCGTGGCTGCGCGCCGTCAGCGCGTCGGCGAGGTGCGGGCCGAGGTCGCTCATCGGCCGCACAAGCGCGTTGTGTTCGAACAGCGTCCGGTCCTGCTCGAGTGCCCGCTTGAGCTCCGCGGGCTGATACGCCGAGCCGAGCCTGCTCCAGGCGACGAGGTCGGCGCTGGGCGCGATCGCGGCGGTCGGATCGATCTGCAGGAGGGTGAGCCGCCGGACGACGGTGAGCAAATCGGTCGGCCGGGGGGCGTCGAGGAGTTGCGCCCGGACCGCGATGCGCCGCGCCTGTGCCTTCGTGAGCCGGTGCACGGACGGCAGGCTATGTCACGGCGCCAGGGACTTTAAGCGTTCCTAACGCTCGTCCGGCACGCTTTTGCCATGGCGCGGTTCCTCGGAGTCTGTTTGGCAGTTGTCGCAACGCTCGCCTTCACGCCGCTTGCGGACGCCTGGACACGGATCTCGCCTGCCTCCGACGAATCGACGATCGTGCACCTGCGGACGCAGAAAGGCAGCACTCTCGAGGCCTGGTACGGGGGCGGTTACTCGACGAGCGTCGTCGTCGTCCGCAACGCGGAGCACGCGCTTGTGATCGGGTCGGTGCCGGACGGAGGAGTCGCGCTTGCTCCGCTCATCCTCTTGCAGCAGCCGTCGGGCACCTTGCTCGTGTACTTCACCGCGGTGACCGGGACGTTTCGCCTGTCGTCGAGCGACGACGGCCGCACGTGGACCGTGCCCGTAAGAACGGCGCTCTCGGCCGACGCGCGCATCGAGGGTGGCGCGGTTTTGCCGGATGGGACGCCGATCTTCGCGGCGATCGACGACTACCAGGCCGACCCCTGGACGCTCGCGATGTACGAGGGAGTCGACCTGGAACGCCGGCAGGACGCCGACGTTCAACATGCCCACGGATCGCCGCTCGTCACCCCACGCGGCGCCGTCTACTTCGAATACGACGTCGACGGGATCCCGGGCGGCACCTATTTACAGAGACTGGACGCGACCGGGGCGCCGGTCGGGCCCGCTCGTCGCTTGCCGGAACAGCTGATCGGTCTCCTCACCGGCGACCGGCCGGGAAACCTGTTCGTCGTGTCCGTGCCGGGGGGACGCATCCGCGTCGCGAACTTGCGAACCAACGCGACGTGGTTCTCGGGCCGCGTCTACGAGGTGAACGGGCTCACCGCCACGGTCGACACGAGGAACCGCTTATCCGTGCTGTGGATTGACGGCGCAACCGTCCCCGGCGTCCGCTTTCACAGCGGCAGTCTCCGAGTCGAGCATCGCATCCGACCCGTCGAACTCCCGTTCGGCGAGCCGTTCGGTACGAGTCCGGTGTGGGGGTTCGTCGCGGTCGCTCGGACGGACGGCCACTTCGATTCGTTCGTGAGCGCCAACGGGGAGATCCTCGAGCAGCGAATCCGCTAGGCGGGCACGGCCGCACCGGCTGCCGGTGACGGAGAGCCGATGCAATTTGTCTTCTCGGTGCCCGCGCACATAGCATCTCGCGGATGCGTGAACTGCGTCCTGGTGTTTGGCATTGGCAATCGCCGCATCCCGACTGGGACGCGGAGCAGTGGTGGCCGGAGCTCGTGTCGTCGTACGCGGTCGAGCTCGGGGGCGACTTCGTGTTGTTCGACCCGCTCGCCGTTCCGGACGAGTTGCGCGAGCGCGCGACCGCCGTCGTGCTGACCGCGCCGTACCATGAGCGCGACGCCCGCGGACTCGGGCTCCCGATACACACGCCCCCCGCAGACACGTGGGAGGATTGGGTCGAGAAGTTCGGCATCGACCCCGATCGCGTGCGCGGCATGGAGAGTGAGGACCTCGCCTGGCTGCGCGCAGGTGAAGCCGAGGGACACTTTCACGGTCCCGGAGCCTGGCCGTTCGGCATTCACGCCTACGCCGGTCGCGAGGACAACGATCTCATCCTCTGGCTCCCTTCGATCAACGCGTTCGTCACCGGCGACTCGCTCTCCGACTTCGGCGAAGGGCTCGACATCCAGCTCGGCGGTCGCAAGCACGTGACGCGCGACGACGTCGTCGGGCGGCTCCGCCCGCTGCTCGACCTGCCTGTCGAGCTCGTGCTGCCCGCGCACGGCGAGCCGGCGGATCGCGCGGCGCTCGAGCGCGTGCTTTCGTGAGCGCGCGCGTCGCTTGAGACGTTCGCCGAGTACGCTAGGCCGATGGCTGAGTTCCATACTCCTGTCGGTCTCACGCACAACCGAGGCCTGATTGCCGATCCTGAGGCGTTCGCCCGCGATGCAAACGCCGAGTCATGGTTGTTCCTGTGTGGCGAGGACTTCGCGGCGATCGAGGGAGGGATGTCTTATGCGAGCGTCCAGGCGTCGGTCGGTGAGTCCATCAACATCGTCTCCGATCCGCCGACAGTGCTCGACATGAACCTCGCGCGAAAGCACGTCGCGGCGCTCGACCAACTACCTCGGCCGACGCTCGTAACATGTCGCACGGGTCCGCGCTCGTCTGCCGTGGTCTACCTCTATGCCGGGCTTCGATCTGGCGCCGGAGCTGACGAAGTACTGGCGCGCGCCGAAGGGGACGGCGCACCGTTCACGGGCTCACCCGAGCTCAAAGCGTGGGTCGCGCAGGGCCTCGCCGAGCTTTCGTAATCGTCAAGACCTGTTCGCCGTCGCGGATGTTCAACCGGCTAGCCGAGCTGCCCGGCCAGGCCGATGAGGATCCCTCAGGGCCTCGGACGTACCAGAGGCGGTACTGCTCCTCGTACTGCGCCAGTTCACCCACCAGCTCGGCGCCGTGCGCGCCAGAGCCGGGCGAGCGTATCGTCGATGTCCTCCACGGCGAACCGCGTGCCTCGCCGCGGCGGTAGCCGCAGCCTCTTCCGCTGTTCTTGGTCGTCGCAGAGCTCGCCGCGCGCCCTCCCTGGATGCGCTTTCCAAATGCTGGGATACTCCTTGACGTGCTGCGGCGCGCCGCCGGCGTTTGTGGAGTCCTTGCGCTGATCACGGAAACCGTCGGCTGGGTCGCCGGCGGCCTAGCGCAGTCCGGCCCATACAGCTCGGCGGCCGACGACACCTCGTACCTCGGCGCGCTGACGGCCCACAACGCCTGGGTCTTCAACCAGATCGGTGACAACCTCACTGGAATCCTCGTTGTCGTGGTCGGTGTCGCGTTTTGGCTCGCGCTGACGCCGAGCATCGTGGGCCGGATCGGTGCAGGAGCCCTCGTTCTCGCGGGGATCGGCGCATTCCTCGACGGTCTTTTCCGTCTGGATTGCCGCGGGAGCGTTGCCGGATGCCGAAACGATTCGTGGCACGCGTCCGCGCACAAGATGGAGACGAGGTTCACCGTAGTTGCCACGTTCGCGGCGCCTCTCCTACTCGCGTTCGCATTCCGGCGCCTTGCCGAGTGGCGCGATGTGTGGTTGCCGACGCTCCTCGCGGTGCCTGTGGCGATCGTCGCCGGCGTCCTCTTCTCCTTTGTCGGCGACGGCGCTGCGACGCGCGCGACGACTACGACATGGTTCGTGTGGCTTGCATTCGTCTCGATTCGTTTGTCACGGGCGGCGATGCGCGCGAGCCCGGCAGCCTCGGCCGGCTGACGCCTGGACATCCGCACGGGCAACCGTGTCGCGGCGCGCCAACGGCAAGATCAGGAGAGTCACCTCATCTTCGACCGAGCGCCGTTCGAGGCCGCTCGCGCCTACGAGCGGCTACGGGTCGGCGATCGCGCCCCGCTTCAGCGGTCCCAGGGTAGTTCGCGCCAGCGCTCGGGGCGGCCGAGCCGCCAGTGCGGGAAGCGCGAATATGCGTCCTGGGGGGACGCGGTGTCTTTTTCGACGCCGGCTCCGTGTTTGAGGGCGACCTCGTCGCGCGGATAGAGGATCGTGCCATGGTCGGTGCGCGCGCCGAGCATCAGGATCACGCAGGGACCGTCATCATTGCCGACGAATGCGTGCGTCGTATTGGGCGCACAGTGGAAGAAGTCCCATGGGCGCAAACGCCGCTCTTCTCCTTCGACGATCAGCAGGCAATCGCCGCTCAAGACAAGGAAGTCCTCCTGGTCCGACTCGCGGTGGTACATGGTGCTCGCCTTACCGGGCTCGAGCACGTGCAGCCTGAAGCCGACCTGGGAGTGCTGCTGCACCTGAAGCGCCGGTCGCTCCTTGGCGATGCGGCCGTCGGCCTCGAATCCGCAGCGTGCGCCGAAGACGTCGTGGCGCATCCATGCCGCGTCGCGGACGTTGAGCACGAACCAGCCGTCGCTCTGCGGAACCAATCCTGTTCCGGTCTCGGCGAGACGTGCTTCCTCGGCCACGCGGGGAGCGTACCCGTGCTTGCGAGCGCCTAGGTCCGTGTCAGGAACAGTCGCCGCTCCGTTGCGAGGTGCGGCGGCCACTCCAGTTGGGTCGCCCCCGCGAAGCGGAGGTAGCCGCAGAGCGCGGCGCGCATCGCGTCGACGAACGCCTCGGCGCGGCGCGGGTCGAAGCCGTCTTCCCACCACAGATCGAGGATGCGCACGCTCGCGTCGGTGTGATCGATTCGCGGCTCGATGCGGCCGATCAGCCGGTCGCCGAAAAGAATCGGCAACACATACCAGCCCCAGCGCCGTTTGGCGGGAGGCACGAAGAGCTCCCACACGTAGTCGAACCCGAACAGCGACCCGAGCAGCGGGCGGTCCCACACCAGCGGGTCGAACGGCGGAACGAATGCGACCGAGGGCGGCGGCTCCGGCGGCGATTCCAGGAGCGCGACTTCCTCTCGTAGCACGAAACGCTTGCCGCGCACGCCCTCGACGGTGACGGGAACGAGCGCGCCGTCCTCGACGAGTTGCTCACGCAGCGCCGTGCGACCGACATGCCCCCGCGCGGGGTCCGGCTTCGCGGTGCCGAGCCCGCTGAAGATGCCGCTGCCGCCGCCGCTGATCCCGAGCAGGCCGTGCGCGCGATAGCGTGAGAGGAGCTTGTGGCGCAGTTGTTCCTGCAGTGGGACCTCGTGCGCAAGGATGTCGGCGGGCAGCAGGCGCTCGATCAGGTCGTAGTAGCGGCGGTTCCCGTCGCGGCGAGCGAGACCGAGCACGCCGGTCACCGTGTACGCCTCGAGCACCGCGCGCACGACGTTGGTGGAAGCGCCGAACCAGTCGACGAGTCCGCCGTGTTGCCGCTCGAAGTCGAGCGCCGACAGCGGGCCTTCTGCGCGGACGCGCTCGAGTACCTGCTCGGCGACGTCGCGGTGCTCGGTGAGGATCCGTGGCGAGGCGACGCTCAAGGTCGCGCGGAACCAGGGGAACTCGCTCGTCGCGACGAGTGAAAGGCCTTTGTTGTACGCCTCGAAAAGAACGCGGCGCTCGTACAGAAGGTCGCACCATCCGGGGTCGTAGTCGGCGACACGCGCGTGCAGAACCAGATCGTGGTTGCGGCCCGCGACGGAGAGCGGGTCGAACTGGATCGAGCCGAGACGCGCCAAGACCGCGAGCACTCCGTCGAGGCCGCCTTCGACCGAGCGCGCGGGCGCGAGCATCTGCCGTGTGACGAGGAAGCGCCGTGCAGCGTTCGCGGGGACGTCCATCGCCGCGGACGCTACGCGAACCGGATTCGCGCGACGCCGGGGTCCCGACCGCTCGGCGGCGGCCGGGACCCCTCGAGATCGACCTAGGCCGGGACGACGGCCGGGACGCGGCTGCGGTCGCGCGCGACGAGCCAGATGCCGATGACGATCGCCCGCCCCGTCTGGTCTCATGACGGCGGCGTCTGCATCGGCGAGTCGTACAAGCGGGTCGTGAAGTTGACGTTCTTTCGCGGAGCTTCCATCGAAGATCCGAAGAAGCTCTTCAATTCCAGTCTGGAAGGGAACACACGGCGTGCGATCGACATCCGAGAAGGGGAGAAGATCGACGCGGCCGCGTTCAAGAAATTGATCCGCGCCGCTGTGGCGGCCAACTCCGCAGTCCGCGCTCAACGTGCAGCGAAGAAGAAGTAAGACCGGCTCTCGGCGGGTCAGGTGGCGCGTTCCGCCGCAACGGCGAGGGCGGCCTGGTACTCCTTGGCCGTGATCTGAACGACGCCGACGTCGAAATCGGCCTTCGCATTCTCGGACGGGCCGATCTGCGACAGCACGGCACTCATCGGCACCGGCGGGTCCCACTCCTCGGCCTGGGTCAGCAATACGCCGCCACGGGATTCCCCTGGGTATGCCCTCGCCTCGGACGGCGTCCATTCATGGGCTGCGGAGGCAAGCTCGGCGCGGCCGGCGAAAAGCCGGTCGGGTGCGCCTAGATAGACGAGGACCAGGTCGCCGGGGCCAAGGCCGTTACGGTGCCGCTCGTCCGCGTCGACGCCCCACATGCCGAGCCGCATGAACCGAGCCGCTTGTTCACGTGGCGTCGTCCCTTTTTCGCCGTCGCGGTTCATGAAGTTGAAGAGGTAGTGCGCCATCTCCGGAGGGTGTCACGGACGAGTCGGAAGGTCGAAGCGAGCGATGATCCCCTCGTCGCCGCCCTCGGGCACGGGACGTTCGGGGTGGCGGGTCGCCACCCATGCGACGCCCCGCTCGGGATAGGCAACGACATCCGGGAAGCGCTTCGAGGAAATGGCGAGCAGCCGAACCGGCTCGTCTGTCGGATTCGAGAAGTCGTGCAGGCCGTCGGGGCCTTCCGGGAAGTACACGACATCTCCAGGCGAAAGCTGCTCCTCGCCCGCCGGGGTGCGCACGGTCGGTGTGCCGGCGAGGACGAAGAACATTTCCTCGACGCCGTAATGCATGTGCAACCAACGTCCCGGGCAGCCCGACCGGAGCTCACGCAGAGACGCGCCGAGAACATCTGCCCCGAATGGATGCCCGAACCAACGGACGCGCACCGGATCGTTGTCATCCAGTTCATCCCATGGCTCGTCGGCGAGAAAGTTCAAGCGACGCATATAGGACCTCCGAGTTGTAGTCGAGTCTCGCTACTGATCATGGTCGCAGCCGCGCCTGGCCGCGCGTTCCGGATCACCCTGCGGCGCCTACGCTTAAGGACTCACCCTCGAGAGGAGAACCGTGGCGGCGTTCATCATCACGCGCATACAGACCGGCGATTACGACAGATGGCGTCCGATGTTCGATCAGGACAAGCCGCGGACGCGAGAGAAGGCGCTGGTTCAACGAGTCTTGCGAAGCGTGAACGACCCCGATGAAGTCTTCATCTACCTGGAGTACGAAAATCTCGAGGACGCAAACGAGGCGCAGGGGCGGCTCGTGGCTTCCGGCGTGCTGGACCGGTTCGAAGACAAGCACGGCCCGAACGTGCTCGTCGACGCTGAGTAACGCCCTTCGCGATCGTCTCGCGCGTTAGCGGCGCGTGACGGCCAGGTTGTAGCGCATCGCTCGCTTCGCGCCGAGCGAGTCGGTGAGGGCGAGCGTGAAGAAGAAGTGCCCGCGCACGTGCGGCCTGCCGGAGATGACGCCGCTTGTGCTGTCGAGCGTCAAGCCGGGCGGAAGCGAGCCGGAGGCGAGCGTCCAGCTCATCGGTCCGACACCTCCGATCGAGCTGAGCGTCAGTCGGTAGGTCGTACCGCGGACCGCGCGGCCGATGTCGGAGGTCGCGATCTGCAGCTTTGGCGCGACCGTCAGCGTCACTGCCACCTTCGCGCTCCGGCCGGCGGCGTCCGTGACCGTGAGCGTGACCGGGAATGGGCCCGGTTGCGCCGGCACGCCCTGCACGTAGCTGACCGAACCGTTGCCCTGGTTGCCGATGAAGCCGGTCTTGTCGGGCAGGGTGCCGTCGAGCGACCAGCGGTAGCCCGGGCTCCCGCCGGCGGCGCTGATCGCGATCTTGAGCGGCCGGCCCACCTCCCAGGTCTGGTCGGCGGGGGCGGTCACGGTCAGCTTGTCGATCACGACCAGGGTCAGCTGCTTCGTCGCGGAGCGTCCGCCGCTTGTCACCTTCACCGTGACCGTGTAACTGCCGCCGCTCGCCGGTGTTCCGCTGATCGTCCCGTCGGCCCCGAGTGTCAACCCGGTCGGCAACGAGCCGGCGCTGATGCTCCAGCTGTACCCGGAGCCGCCGGAGGCGGCGAGCGCCGCGGAGTAGGGCGTGCCCGCGGTCGCCTCTTGCAGGCTCGCGCTCGTGACCTGGAGCGCCGGCTGCGGAGGTGGAGTCGGCGCGGGCGGGGGCGGAGGCGGAGGCGGAGGTGAGGGTGGGAGCGGCGGAGGCGGCGTGCCGCCGCCGCTGCCGACCGTGAAGACGAACTGGCGCTGCGACTGGTTGTCGCCGCCGCACCAGGAGTAGCCGCCCTGCGAGGGGAGCAGGTCATGGATGATCAGCCACGGCTGGGTCGTCTCCGGCCTCGTCGGCGTGCCGGTGATGAGCCCGCTCGACGACAGCGCAAGTCCCTGCGGCAGCGAGCCGTTCGTGTACTCCCAGCGGTAGATGTTGCAGCCGTCGTGGCCGAGCAGCTGCAGGTTGACCGGAACGCCGACGTGCATCGTCGGACACACCAGGAGCGGACCGCTGGCGGGGCATGGCCTGGTGTCGTCGAAGCTCGCAGCCGAGCTCGGCGTCGCGACAATGCCGGCGATCAGTCCGGCAAGGATCGTGATGAGCGCGAACCGTTTCAGTGTGGTCGCCCGACCCTCACGTTCGGGTGGCGGAGCAGCGTTCCTTCTACCGAACAGATGCTAGTCCTTTTCGGCGACAGCCCCCAACGTCGCCCGCGGCGAGCGAACCGATGCACGTCGCCGGTGCGCGCGCCGCCGCTCCCCTTTCGACGAGCGCCAGTCGACGGCTCGCGCAGTGCGCTCGCTATCGGTTCTCGTCGTGCTGCGCCGCGCCTTCGACGGGTGCGATCCACTTCTCGCGGCGCTTCACCCAGACCTCGTCTTGCGGCGTCAGGTCGAACGGTGCCTGATCAAGGCTTCCGATCCGGATCTCGATCAGCGGGTCGTCTGGGTCGACCGGGTCGAGGAGCCGCGAACCGCAGCGGCCGCAAAAACCACGACCTGCGTAGCTTGAAACCTCGCCGGTGATCTCGCACGCGTCGACGGGCCACTGCGCGTAGACGGTGAAGGCGCTTCCTGATTCCTTTCTGCAATCCGCGCAGTGGCAGCGCCCGACATGTACCGGCTCCCCTCGAACGGAGTACCGGACCGCCCCGCAGAGGCATCCGCCGGTGCGCACAGTCGCGTTCATGGGCGAATCCTACGCGGCACTTGGCATGGCCCGACTCCTCGCGCGCGCGCGTTCCGCAATGACGGTTGACCGCGGCAGTCTGGTGGTCGTCACCGCGAGCAACGCCGGACCCGGTGCGGCGCGGCGCGACGTAGAGCAGGCTCCGTCGCCGGGCGCTTCGTCAGGCGTGTCGCTGAGCGAGTAGTCGCGCGCCAACCGCGGGGATCTCGGCGCGCGCTATCGCCGCTTGTTCTTCGGCGCGGAGCGACTCGTCGAGGTTCCACCGGTAGAGGTAAGCGCCGTAGAGGGGCATGCCGAGGTGGAAGTGCGGCTTGAGTGCGGCGACGACCCGCTCGAGCGGGTGCAAGTGCGCGCGATGCTCGCCGACGAGCTCCTCGGGGCTGGCCTGTTCTGCCGCTCCGAGCGCGTGCCGCTGGCGCAACCACCAACCGGCGGCGCGCTCGTCGAAGGCGGCGACGTCGAACTCGTCCACCACCAGCACAGCGCCAGGCTTGAGCAGCTCTGCGAGACGACTGAGTGACTGCTCTAGCGGCTGGACGTGATGGAGGGAGGTCACCGCGAGTGCCGCGTCGAACGAGCCGGCCGGTTCGTCGAGTTGGTGCAGTGGGACAGAACGAATACCTGGTGCTGTCGGGTCGGGGTCGATCGCGAGCACCTCGTAGCCGGCGTCGGCGAGCATGCGCGCCAGCTCGCCGTCTCCGGCGCCGACCTCGAGCAGACGTGCAGGCGGCCGGGGCAGGTTGGCGCGCGCGAACGCCAGCAAATCGAGAGCGACCATCGGCCCGGAACCTAACCGCCCCTCACCGTCTTTGGCTCGATGCAAGCGGCCGTACCAGCCGATCAGGACCAGGGGTCCTCGTCGTGCTGAGGGAGGTCGTCGAGGATCTCGTACCACGGAGCCTTCGACGCGACGAACATATGGGCCGAGGGCTTGAGCGCCGGCTCATCGATCAGTGAGCCGTACGGCAAACGGATCTTGCCTTCGTAGCCCGTCCAATACAGCAGCGAGAAGCACTTCCCGCAGCGCCTCGCGTGGTGGCCGTGGGGATCGCCGGTCAAGATCAACGACTCCTCACCCTTCGTCACTGTCAACTTCTCGGGCTCGATCTCGCCCCAGGGGAAGAACGCCGAACCTGTCATCGGGCGGCACCTCGAGCAGTGGCAGTTGAAGGCGGTGACGAACTCGTCCGAGACCTCGTACGCGACGGCATTGCACGCGCAGCGCCCTCGTAGCACGACACCCACTCTAGAAGGTCGTGCCACAGCGCTCAGGCGGCGACGTGACCGAGCACCTGCGCCAGACACTCGTCGGGCGAGGCAGTTGCCGTGTCCACCGTCGGTCGTGGTTCGTCCCACGTCTCGTCACACCAGTCCGTCGGCTGCGCGAGCAGTCGGCAATCCACCCGAGCGTGCTAGAGGAAGAGGCCGTCTCGCATCACATCTTTCTCGCGAAGCTCGTCGGCGTCGTCGCCACGCCACGTCTGAATCCGCTCCGGAATGAGCCGGAAGAACGTATAGCCGGCGTCCCATGGCCGCGGGTCGAAGTCGGTGGCGCGGACGTACGCGTCCTCGAGCTCGACGGCCTCGCCGATTGGCATCTCCTCGACGCGGGCGTCGACCACGACGACATTCCCTCGCGTCTGACCGATCGCGACTCGGGCCCTCGCCGACGCGACGAAGTTGCGACCGGTGCGGCTCGAGCGCGCCGTCGTGACGATCATCACCTCTCCGTTCCAGTAGAAGGACAACGGGACGAGGTACGGCTTTCCGGCGCCGTTCGCGGTCGCAACCCAGGCGTCGACCTGGGTCCGCAACTCCTCGAGCGCGTCCTTGACCCGCTGCTCACACGGCCTCACCGTCAACCGATCATCCCACTGTTTCGCGCGGCAGGCGAGTCGGCCGGCGATCTCCGCGATCAGTCTCCTTCCCGTGGCGATGGCACCCGACCGGGGTTCCAGATCACTTCCCAGAGGTGGCCGTCGGGGTCGCGGAAGTACCCGGAATAGATGCCCCAGGGCCGGTCGTGCGCTTGTGTGACGGTGGCGCCCGCGGCTTCGGCCTCGCGAAGCAGCCGGTCGACGTCGTCACGACTCTGCACGAGGTGTCCGAGACTGAACTCGCCTCCATGCGCCGGGCTTAGATCGATTTCGGCATCCATCGCGAGGTCGCGACGCGGATACAGGCTGAGCATCAAGCCGTCGTCGAGCGTGAATAGCGCGACGGCACCGTTAGCGCCCGTGCGCTCATCCGACCACTCGATCCCGATGATCCCTTCGGAATTGAAGCCGAGCCCGTCGCGGTAGAACGCGAGCGCGCGGTCGAGATCGCCGACAGCAAGTGTGATGACGTGCAAGCGTGACTCCACGAACGCACACCTCCTCGTTGGTGCTCGATTCTGCCTGCGGACTGGGCCGCTCGGTTTAGCGGTGCCGCCGGTACTGCAGCTCGACGATCCCGTTGTTGGAGGCGGTGCTGGAGACCAGGTCGAGCCGGTACGACATCCAGCTGCGCTCGTCGGACTTTGCCGCTCCGGTCGAAGGGATGCCGCTGTCGCACGCATTCGCACGCGTTGATTTCACATACCGCGAGCGTGCGTTTGACCTGTGGGTTGAGTTCGCCACGAAGCCTGCTCATCGGACCGTCATAAGCAAGGCGAACCGGGTCCTCGAATCAATGCATCTGCTTACGGCTCCGTAGTCTCGGCGCGACCGTGGCCACTCTCGCCTGTGCCGGTGTTCGCGAATAGCGTGTCGCCGTGTCCATGATGATGAATCGCGCTTGAACAAGCCGCGCATCTTCCTCGGGTCGTCGGGGTCACGGTTCTCGGGGAGGTCGAAGCAAAACTTCCAAAACTCGGTGCCCTCGTCGGCGATGAGGCCGTCGAGCGAGTAGTTGAACACCGTCGCTATCAGCTTCCGCATGATCAGAGCTCCTTGGTCTCGGGGCGTGTGGACCTGTCGCTACTGCTTCAGACGCCACTGCCGGCCGGAAGTCATCGGAGGCCCGTCAACTGACCGGTTGCGCGGAAGGTCGAGGGTGTGCTCACTTACGCAAGCGATGCGGGATGCCCCTTGGAGCCCCACACCTACAATCGGTGCGGTGCACCGCCGGCGGCGCAGCCTACGAATGTCGAGCGCAACTGCGGTCGTCGGCGCGTTCGTTCTTGCCGGAGCGTCGTTTGCATCCGGCGGCGACACGCCACAGCCTTTGGTGCTCCGCGGGCACGGCATCTCCATCCGGCTCCCTGTCGGTTGGACCGGCGTGATCTACAAGCGAAGCCGCGGACTACCAATCCTGCACGCCGCCAGCCTCAAGCTGCCTCGCGCCGATGGCGACGACGGCGCGATCAATGCATCCAGCTGCGCTCGTCGGACTTTGCCGCTCCGGTCGAAGGGATGCCGCTGTCGCACGCATTCGCACGCGTTGATTTCACATACCGCGAGCGTGCGTTTGACCTGTGGGTTGAGTTCGCCACGAAGCCTGCTCATCGGACCGTCATAAGCAAGGCGAACCGGGTCCTCGAATCAATGCATCTGCTTACGGCTCCGTAGTGTCGGCGCGACCGTGGCCACTCTCGCCTGTGCCGGTGTTCGCGAATAGCGTGTCGCCGTGTCCATGATGATGAATCGCGCTTGAACAAGCCGCGCATCTTCCTCGGGTCGTCGGGCAAGCAGGCCAAACTGCTCCAGGCAATCACGCGTGGACTCGCGGACGTCGTCGACGTCGAGCCCTGGACGACCACGTTCAACCCGGGGCGGTCCACCCTAGACCGGCTCGTCGAACTCTCCCAGGAAGTCGATTTCGCCGCGTTCGTGTTCGCACAGGACGACTGGACGATGACGGATGCGTCCCAGTCCGGCCAGGCCTCGCCGCGCGACAACGTAGTGTTCGAGGCCGGCCTGTTCGGCGGCGCGCTCGGCATCCGGCGCACGTTCATCCTCCACGCGACCGGTTCGAAACTGCCGAGCGACTTGCTCGGGCTGACCTCCGTCCGCTACGACCCGGCCGCCGCCCCGGCGGAGGTTCGCGCGATCAACCAGAAGCTTCGTAAGGCGATCGAGACCGAGGGCCGCCGCGGCCCGGTCGAGGGGCTGTGGTGGCAGCTCTCGCTTACCACGCGGAGCCAGAGCGAACCGTCGGCTGTAGGCCTGCTGAGCATCACGCGGGATCGCGACGGTGGCCTGAACGTGACCGGCCGGGCCTGGCAGGAGGACGGCACCCTGTCGGCCCGGTACTGGAGCGAGGCTGCGAAGGAGCACAAGGATCCGGCCAGCGTCTTCTACTTCTGGAAGGGGGAGCGCCCTCGACATCCCAATGCCCCGCAGCTCGAGGGCACCGGCGAGATCAAGGTGGAGACCGCCGACCGCGCCACCGGGTACTGGACGACACGGTCGGATCGCGACCCCGGGCTGAATGCCCGAACCGCCGGCGTCTACCTTCGAGCCAAGCCCACAGACCTCCAGGTGCTGGAGGGCGGGAGCGAGGAGGAACGGGCCGAGCTCATCGCGCAGCGCCTCCGGGCGTGGAAGTCGGCCGCCAACGCATTCTGAGTCCTGTTGTGTTGATTGTCGGGGCCGGTGATCCACCATCCGCGTCCACCTGGAACCCGAGCCACTTCACTGGCCGCTGTGCTTCCCGGACTCGAGCGTGCGGACCTCGACGACGACGTTGGCCATCCCACGCAGCGCCGTCGTCCCGCGACCGAAGATCGCGCCGTCACGCAAGCTGGGCTCGAAGGGCGGCGAATCCCACAGAGTCTCGTCACCGCCCGCGGCGACGTCATAGTGGCTGTAGAGCAGTACCGTCGGCGCGCCGGGCGGCGCTTCGATCCGACCGACCACGACCGGCGCGGTGTCGGGGAGATCGAGCCGCCCGACGTCGACGCCGGCATCGGCGAACAGCCGTGACACGATGTCGTGCGCTTCCAGGAGCGGCTCGTCAAGACGACCGGGGACCGACACTGACGGGATCGCGACGAGGCGGGAGAGTTCCTCCGTCAACCCCGGCATGAGCGACGTGACTTTCTCCGCCGCTCGAGCGCCTGGCGTCGTGGCGGACGTTGTCTCCGTCACCGTCGTCTCCTCCCTGTCGGCTTCGCCGGTCCGACGGCATCGTCGGCTGCTCCGACGGTACGCACACACCGTCAGCCGGCGGCCGTAGCGACACGCTCGTCTTCGTCCCTGCCTGGAACGAGGAGGACAACCTTCCGGCTGTGCTCGAGGAACTGCAGCAGGAGCTTCCGCAGGCCGACGTCCTCGTGGTCGACGACGGCTCCATCGACCGAACGGCAGCGGTCGCCCGCGAAAGCGGCGCGCACGTGATCTCGTTCGGCGCGAACCGCGGGCTTCCCGCGGGGATTGCCGCCGGCTACGGCTACGCAATGGAGCACGAATACGCGTACTGCGGGCGCGTCGACGCGGACGGGCAGCATCCCGCCGGCGAGCTCGGTCGCCTCCTGGAGCGTGTTCGCGCGGGGGGATGTGACGTCGCCGTCGGATCGCGCTTCGCCAGCGGCGACGGATTCGAGTCCTATAGATACAAGCCGTCAGGCGCGCGGCGTTTCGGCACTGCGCTGCTGCGGCGAGCGATGCGCATCGCCCTCCGCAGGCCGTTCCTCGACGCGACGAGCGGCATGTACGCGGTGAACGCCGCGGCGCTGCCTCTGCTTGCACGTCCGTACACGAGTGAGGCGCCGGAGGTACAGGGGCTCCTGCGGCTTCAGCAGGCCGGCTTGCGCGTTGACGAGGTTCCCGTCGACATGCGGCCGCGCGCGAGCGGCGAGTCGAAGCTGCGAGGCAAGAAAGCGGTGCTGGTGGTAGTCACGATCATCGGCACCCTGGTCGCGTTCGACCGTTGGCGGCAGCGCGGCTGAGGGTGCATCTGATCGCAGTTTTCGGTTACTCCGAGCGGCGCACGAAGGCGCTTCACGCGCTGTGCGCGGAGCGACTTCGGCAGGCCGAGGACATCGCCATCGGCAACGACGTCGTCCTGCTCTCGGGCCGGGGTCGTTGGCGTGACGGCGCCGACGAAGCGGAGCTGATGCGCGCCGCGTGGAACGGCAAGAACGTACAGCTGATCAAGGACGGCAGCGCGCGCAATACGCGAGGGAACGCCGCGAGTGTCGCCGCGGCCGCGCGCAGCCTCGGCGCGACCGAGGTGACCGTCGTCACGTCGCGTTGGCACGCGTTACGCGCCGGAGCGCTCGTGCGCGCGGCACTTCCGGATGTCGCGGTGCGCACGTCGTCCCCGGCAGGTCGGCCTCCGGTCCGTCTGCTCCTTCGAGAGCTCCTCTGCCTCGTCGCGCTTCCATATCACCTGCTTCGGTTGCGAGCTCGCCGCCGCCGCCTCCGCGACATCGGCGTGACCTCTTGACGCAAGCTTGACGAGCCGCTGAGCGCGTTCTGAGCCCTTCTCCATAGGCTCGTCGGTCGAAGCTCGCGTCGAACCGTCGTTCCGACCGTGGTCTGACATTGGACAGAGATACCACGCCACCCCCGCGCAACTCGCCGCTACAGATGATCCTCGGGGTCTTCGCCTCGCCGGACCGAGCCGACGTCGTGCGCCGGCGGCTTCGCGAGTCCGAACGCCTCGAGCTCATCGGCATCGTCAGCCTGGCATCGATCAAACGAGCATCGCGCGCCTGCTGGAGAGCGTTGGGCGGATCTATTTGCGATGCGGAAGAGGCGGTCGATCTCTACACGAGGCAGTGCTCGTTGAGCGTGACCGCCCGCGACCTCGGCGTGATGGCGCGACACTCGCCGACGGCGGCGTCAATTCCGTGACCGGAGAGCGGGTGATCGACGCGACGACCTGCCATTTCACCCTTGCGGTCATGGCGACTGCCGGCCTGTCGAAACGTCAGGCGACTGGCTGTACGTGATCGGTCTTCCGGGCAAGAGCGGCATCGGCGGCGGAATCGTCACGGTCTCGCCCGGGAAGGGCGGCCTCGGGACGTTCGCCCCCCGGCTCGACAGTGCCGGGAACAGCGCGAAGGGGCAGCTCGCTGCCGCCTTCCTGTCGCGACAACTCGGGCTCGACCTGTCGTCTCGGCGCCTGCTCCCTCGGTTGAACGGCTCTCGGACGAGACGGCCGGCGCGAGATAGAGGTCGACGTACCCATGACATACGGTTTTCGTGACGCGTGCCGGCCCGATTCGTCGTTCTGATCGCCGCTTCACTCGTCGCGCTCGTCGCGACCGCAACCGCATCCGCCGACCGCGTCCAGGAAACCGCGCTCGCCGAGCGCTACGCGCCCGTCGTGCGCATCGTCGCGCACCGTGGGGAATGCGGACCCGGCAAGCCGTACATCCCGATCAACGTCGATGCGCTGTTCGGGGAGCCGACGGTTGCGCTGCGAGGCCCATGGGGGGGCGGCGACCTCGTCAAGATCGGTCCGACGGCGAACGATCTCGCCGCCGGCCTCTACGACTACCACCTCGACTTTCCGGGAAGCGCGCTCGATCCCGGGTGCACGTACCTGTGGTGGGAACGCCGGATTACGGTTGGCCAGAAGCCGACGGTCTACGCGCACGTGGTACGCGAGCTCGGGTTCCCGGGGAAGCTCGCGCTGCAGTACTGGTTCTTCTACGTCTTCAATGACTGGAACAACCTGCACGAGGGTGACTGGGAGATGGTGCAGCTCGTTTTCGACGCCTCGAGCGCTGCGCAGGCGCTCCAGCGCACCCCGGTTGAGATCGGCTACAGCCAGCACGAAGGCGCAGAGCGCGCGGCATGGGGCGACGAGAAGCTCGAGCGTGTCGGCGGGACGCACCCCGTCGTCCACCCGGCAGCCGGTTCGAACGCCAATTTCTACGGCGAGAACCTCTATCTCGGCAGCTCGGCCGAGCAAGGGGTCGGCTGCGACGACACGCGTGGACCGACGTTCGACGTCCGGCCGGTGGTGCGGACGATCCCGAGCGACCCGTCGCAGGCAAGGACATCCTTTCCGTGGATCGCCTTCCTGGGACGTTGGGGCGAGCTGCGGCCGGCGTTCTTCAACGGCCCGACCGGGCCGAACCTGAAGGAACAATGGACGGAGCCGATCCGGTGGTCGGAGGGGTGGCGAGACCGCAGCTACACCGTCCCGGGAGGGACCCTATTCGGTCCGGGCGCGACCGGTTTCTTCTGCGGCGCGGTCGGTGGCGGATCCAAAGCCCTGGTACGTCTTGTCAACCACACGCTCGAGTTCGCTCTCCTCGTGGCTGGGCTTCTTCTGATCGCGTTGCTTCTCCTCGGGCGAGTGACGTGGCGTCCGACTGCTCCGCTCCGGCTGGCCCGGCAGCGCACGTGGGGCCAGATCCTCACGGCCTCCTGGCGGATGTACGGACAGCGTCTGCTCCTCTTCGTCGGGATCGGCCTGGTGCTGGTGCCGATCTCGCTGCTGACCACACTCGTTCAGACGGGGATCCTCCACGCGACGAACATCCTCGGGGTTCAGACCGGCGGTGAGAGCAGCGGATTCCTCGCCTTCATCGGGCTCGCGATCGGGACGGCGCTGACGCTTTTCGGCCTCGGTCTCGTGCAGGCGGCGACTGCGTGCGCGCTCGTCGAAATCGACGAGGGGCGGAGGGTTGGGCCTCTGCGTGCCTACGCGTTGGCCGCCGACAGCGCGGTGCCGCTGCTCGGGGCACTCGTGATCGCCGCGGGTGTCATCTCCCTGCTCGCATCGTCGATCTTCCTGATTCCGCTCGCTGTCCTACTGGCGGGCCGCTGGGCGCTCATCGCTCCGGCGATCGAGCTCGAGCGTGCATCTGCATTCGGGGCATTGCGGCGCAGCGGCAGGCTCGTGGGCCGGAAGTGGTTGAAGGTCTCGTCGCTGATCGTCCTGGGGGGCGCTCTCGTGCTCGTCGCCGGCCCGATGGTCGGCGTGCTGTTGATCCTTCTCACCGACATTCCGTTCTGGCTCGTGAACGTCGTCGCCGGAATCGTCTATGCGGTCACGATGCCGCTGACGGCCGTGATCACGGTCTACGTGTACGTCGACAGGAGGGTCCGTGCCGAGGTCGCGCCGACGGCCGATCGCGGCAAGCTGCCGGCGGAGGTCGAGCTTTCTCTGCTACCCGACCCGCAGTAGACCTGATTGCGTCAACCGCGCGCCGATCGTGCCCGGCACGATGGCTGCAGCGTGTACGAATCCGACGACATCTGGTTCGACGTGCCGCAAGAGGGAGCGGCGAGGGACCTGTGTGAGCTACTCGAGTCGTCTCGCGGTTACGTGGAGGTGGAGAACGGAACCTGGTCGGTTCGCGCCGTCGTCGGTTCCAGTCC
>VAXB01000090.1:9233-13509 GCA_005883995.1 Actinomycetota bacterium | reverse complement strand
GGCGTTGCAGTAGTTCTTCCAGTTGCTGCCGCCGAGACCCCTCGGGTTGTCGGCGGTCTTCGGGTCGCCGCATCCGTAGATGTCGACCTGACCCGCCGGGTCGCCCGAGCCGACCCATGCGAACAGCGCGATGTCGTACTTCCCTGCCGACACCGCCGGGAAGAACAGCCGTGACGGCGAGCTGTCCGGGCGGAACTCGATCCCGGCGGACTTCGCCTGCGCCTGCATGATCTCGACCATCAGCTCGCGCAGCTTGTTACCGGCCGTCGTGCCGAGACGCACCGAAGCACGCTGGCCGCCGCACGTCCAGATCCCGTCGCCGCCCGCCCTTCTGGGAGTTGCCGTACGACAGATTCTGCAGCGGCCCCAGCGACGGGTTCAGGGTCCGATAGACCTGCTTGATCATCGCGTTCCGGTCGATCGCATAGGCGATCGCCTGGCGGAACCAACGCTGACCGAGCAGCGGGTTGCTGTTGCCCGCGCCGGTGTTGATGTCCAGGTGCTCGAGCGTGGTGCCCGGATGCGTCTGGACACGCAGGCCCGACTGCCCGCGGAGCGCCGCCAACTGAAGCTGCGGCTGCGGGTAGATCGCGTCGACCTCTCCGCCGCGGATCGCCTGGATCTCGGTGTCCGTGACCGTGCGGAACACGAAGGTCATGCTCGCGAGCGTGGGCTTCCGGCCGAAGAAGGTCGGGTTCCGCACCATCACGATTTTCTGACCCTTCGTGTAGCTCTGCAACTTGAACGGACCCGTCGCCATCGCCTGGCCGTTGTGCGGGTTGTTGTTGTTCGTGTCCCACACCGAGTTGAAGTCGGCGCCTGCGAGCGCGTGCTGCGGCAGGATGCTCGTGTCGAGCAGGACCTTCCACGGCGCGTAGGGCGAACTGAAGGTGACACGGACGTGCCGGCCCCTGCCGGTCACCGACCGGATCTGATCCCAACCGCTACGCGATGCGATGTCCCACTTCGGGTTGATGATCGTCTGCCACGTGAAGCGGAAGTCGGCGGCCGTGACCGGCTTGCCGTCGCTCCACTTCGCGCCCTTCTTGAAAGTGAACGCGAGCGTGAACGGGCTGCGCCTCACGACCTTCGCCGGTCCCGACATGTAGGGGACGATGGTGAAGTTCGGCAACTCGATGTACGGGGACGCTAGTGCGGTTCCCGCCGTCCACGACGTCCATGTGTTGTTGCACCCTGACGTAAAACCGTTGAGACAGGGGGGCTCCTGCTCGGCGCCGAAAACGATCGTGCCGGCTTGAGGTGACGTAGCTGCATCTACTCCCTCCGTTCGAATCAGGGGCTGCGAAGCCGCTCTCCGCAGTCCCCCTTCCTCCTCCACCGACGCCTCCCTCCGGGGAGGACGCGGTAGTGTCTCACAAGGGAGCGCTTTCCCCTTGCTCGGTCTCAGACGCCGGACGGACCCTTTTTGTTAGCGGGTTTTAAGAAGCCCATGATCGACGTCTCGCAAGCAGCGCGGAACGGTCGTGATCGTCCGCACGAGCGGCCACGATCAACCGGCCAGCGCGTCGGCGCCGGCGACGACTTCGAGGATCTCCTGGGTGATCTCCGCCTGTCGCGCCCGGTTCATCGCGAGCGTCAGCGAGTCGATCAGCTCGCCTGCGTTCTTCGACGCGTTCCGCATCGCCGTCATCTGTGCGCCGAGGAAGGACGCCGCGGACTCGAGCAGCGCGCGGTAGATCTCCGTCTCGAGATACACCGGCAGGAGCCGTTCGAGGATTTGCTCCGGCTCCGGCTCGAAGATGAAGTCGCCCTGGAGCGCGTCCTGCTCTCGTTCCTCCTGATCCGCCTCCAGCAAGTCCTCCGAAAGCGGGAGCAGCTCGCGCACCGTCACCCGCTGCACGAGCGCCGACTGGAACGCGTTGTAGACGATCACGACACGGTCGACCTCTTCGTCGATGTAGAGCTCCGCGAGCCGGTGCGCAATCGCCTGGGCGTCCGAATACGCCGGCTGGTCGGCGAAGCCCGTGAACTCGCCGCTCAGCTCGAACCGGCGGAACCGCAGCGTGCCCGTGCCCTTACGGCCGACCGCGACCCACTTCACCTGCTTGCCCTCGCCGCGGAGCTCGCGCTCGAGCGAGAGGGCGCGCCGCAGCACCTGCGAGTTGAACGCGCCGGCGAGGCCGCGATCTCCGGTGAGCGGCGCGATCGCCACAGCCCGAACCTCGTCGCGCTGCTGGAGCAGCGGCAACCCGCGCACGGACGTGCTGGCCCGCGCTGTCCCCGCCATCAGCTCGAGCATCCGGTCGGCGAACGGGCGCATCGCCTGGATCCGCTGCTGCGCGCGGCGCAGCCGCGCCGAGGCGACGAGCTCCATCGCCTTCGTGATCTTGCGCGTGTTGGTGACGGACCGGATCCGCCGCCGCAGGTCCTGGACGGACTGAGCCGCCATCAGACGAGGGCTTCCTCGCGCTGCACATTGAAGCCCTGCTTGAAGCGGTCGAGCTCCGCGTTCAGCTTCTGCTCGGTCTCGTCGCCGAGATCGCCCGTGTCGCGGATCGTCTCCAGGACCGAGCGCTCGGTTCGCATCTGCTCGCGCAGCTCGCCCTGGAATCTCGGCACCTGCGCGACCGGGATGTCGTCGAGGTAGCCGTTGATCCCGGCGTAGAGCGCGACGACCTGCTCCTCCATCGGCCACGGGTCGTACTGCGGCTGGTTGAGCGTCGCCACCATGCGCTCGCCCCGTGCGAGTGTCTGCTGCGTCGCCTGGTCGAGCTCCGAGCCGAACTGCGCGAACGCCTCCAGCTCGCGGTACTGCGAAAGCTCGAGCCGCAGCCGGCCGGCGACCTTCTTCATCGCCTTCGTCTGCGCCGAGCTGCCGACGCGTGACACGGAGATGCCGACGTTGACCGCCGGACGGACGCCCGAGAAGAACAGGTCGGACTCGAGGAAGATCTGTCCGTCGGTGATCGAGATCACGTTGGTCGGGATGTATGCCGCGACGTCGCCAGCCTGCGTCTCGACGATCGGCAACGCCGTCAGCGATCCACCGCCGCGCGCGTCCGACAGCTTGCAGGCGCGCTCGAGCAGGCGCGAATGGAGATAGAAGACATCACCGGGGAACGCCTCGCGTCCCGGCGGCCGGCGCAGGAGCAGCGACAGCTGCCGGTACGCATCGGCATGCTTCGACAGGTCGTCGTACATGACGAGCGCGTGCTTGCCGTTGAAGAGGAAGTGCTCGCCCATCGCGCACCCTGCGAACGGCGCCATCCACGTCGACGCCTTCTGCCCGATCGCGACGTAGATGCAGACGACGTCCGTGTTCTTCTGGTTCAGGATCGTGTCGACGAGGATCGCCGTCTTGCCCGTCTGGCGGTCGCCGATGATCAGCTCGCGCTGACCGCGACCGACGTTCGTCATCGAGTCGATCGCTTTGATCCCGGTCTGGAGCGGCTCCTTCACCGGCTGGCGCGCGACGACGCCCGGCGCCTTGAACTCGAGCGGTCGCGTCTCGTCGGTCGCAATCGACCCCTGGCCGTCGAGCGGGTTTCCGAGCGGGTCGACGACGCGGCCGAGCAGCGCGTCGCCGACCGGCACGCTCGCCACACGGCCTGTGCGGCGCACCGGCTCGCCTTCTTTGACGTGCTGCCACTCGCCGACCAGCGCAGCGCCGACATCGTCTTCCTCGAGGTTGAACGCAAAGCCGACGACGCCGTGCTCGAGCTCGAGCATCTCCATCGCGACGGCGTTCTCCAGCCCGTAGATCCGCGCAATGCCATCGCCGACCTGCAGGACGGTGCCGACCTCGGAGAGGTCCGTCTCGACGTCGTAATGCTCGATCCGTTCCTTCAGGATCGACGTGATTTCTTCAGGGCGAAGTTTCATTGCTCTCCTTGAGTTGCGCTACGCGGACGGCGTCAGACCCGCACGCCGGAACGAGGGCTGACGCTGGGCGATCCGGATCGCCGCAGCCAATTCCTGTGCGGCGCGGCGGGAAGGGTCGCCGGCCTGGGCCACGACCTTGTCTCCTTGCTTGACCACGTCTGCCCGGCCGGAGGACAGCATGTCGGTTGCCTTCAAGAGCTTCTGCGCCAGGTCGACGTACGCCGTGCACGCGCGCCCGAGATGGGTGCTGACGCCGGCGAGCGCTGCGTTCCCCGCCGGCGGGGGGCCGATCGCGACGAGCTTCGTCGAACACCCGCTCAGATCGTTCATCCGGTGACGGATCGTCTTCAGCGTCAGCTGATTCCCGGTCTGGATGTAGACGCGGATCTGCGGGGTGTTGAAACGCGTCACCACGGCCAGGTCGTTCTGCAGC
>VAXB01000090.1:0-9043 GCA_005883995.1 Actinomycetota bacterium | reverse complement strand
GTCGCGTCGCCTCGACCTTCCGGCCCGACGCCTGCTCGATCTGGCTGATGATCTGTCCGGCCTCTTCGTCAGAAAGCTCGAAAGCGGTCGTCAGCTCGACGTTCAGGCGGCGCTCCTCGGCCGCGACGAGGCGCTCGAACTCGCGCGCGATCTCCTCGATCTCGCCGATGCGCCCCTTGTCCGCGGTCAGGCGAAGGAAGTTCCGCACGAGCTCGTCCGCGCCGCCGAGCAGTTCGTCGAGGACGCCGGATTTCGCGCGCAGATCGACCTGCGGGTTCCGCAGCATCGATCGCAGCTCCGGGACGTCGTGCACCGCAGCCGCGAAGTCGCCAAGCTCCTCGTGCACCGTCTTCAGACGGCCGGCGTCCTTCGCAGCGTCGAACAGCGCGTGCGCGTACGTGCGGTGAACGACGGCTATCGGTTACCTCGCGACTGCGCATCCATGTCAGGCGCCTTCCCGCTCGAACTGCGAGAAATCGAGCTCGCGGATCGCGTCGTCGATCAGCCGACGGTGGTCGGCGTCGTCGAGCGCCTTGCCCGTGACCTTCGTCGCGGCGGCGAGCGTCAGTTCTGCGACCTCCGAGCGAATCGCCTCGAGCGCGCGGTGCGTCTCGGCTTCGATCTGGCGTCGCGTCTCTTCCATGCGCCGCTGACGGTCGGCTTCCGTCTCCTCGCGCACGCGTTCGCGCTGCGCGTCGGCGACCTTGCGGGCCTCCGACAGGATGTCCTCGGCCTGCCCGCGCGCCTGGCCGATCAGCGAGCGGTGCTCCTCGAGCAGCTGGCGCGCCTCGTTGCGCGCCGCCTCGGCCTCCGCGATCGACTGCTCGATCCGTTGCCGCCGCTCGTCGATCGTCTTCTGGATCGGGCCGAACGCGTACCGCCTCAGCACGAACAACGTGATCAGGAACGCGACGATCGTCCAGATCATCAGGCCGGGCGTGACCTTGATCAGCGCGTTCGATGCGAGCACGGCGTCAGACAAGGACATACGCGAGCAGACCGCCGATCAGGCCGTAGAAGACCACGGCCTCGGTGAGTGCGAACCCGAGCCATTGGATTCCCTGGAGCTCGCCGCGCAACTCGGGCTGACGCGCGACGGCCTGGATCATCGAACCGAAGATGTTGCCGATGCCGACGCCGGCGCCGAGCGAGCCGAGCCCGATGCCGAGCGCGAGCGCGATCGCCTTCCCGGCTTTCGTCGTCGCGTCACCGGCGGCGAAGAGCAGTGCGTGGACCATGCGGTTTCCCTCCTAGTGCTCCGGCTCGATCGCCGAGCCGATGTAGATGGCGGACAGGGCGGCGAAGATGAACGCCTGGATCGAGACGACGATGATGACCTCGAAGAGGTAGAAGAGCGTCGCTGCGGGCACGACGAGCACCGCGAGCACGACTGACTCGAGCACGAACATCAGGCCGAGGAACGTCAGGATCAGCATGTGCCCGGCGAGCATGTTCGCGTAGAGACGCACGCTCAACGAGATCAGCCGCATGAACTGCCCGAGAATCTCGAGCGGCACGATCAGCGGGAGCATCGCCTTCGGGACCTCCGGAATCCAGCTCTTGAAGTAGCGGACGGCGCCGTTGGCGCGAATCCCTTCGACGTGCGTGAAGACGAACGTCATCAGCGCGAGCGCGAGGGTTACCGAGAGGGACGACGTCGCGGCGTAGATCCCCCACAGCGGGATCCCGTGCCACGTCTCGCCGGTCAGCGGTAGCGGGACGAACCCGAGCATGTTGACGACCCAGATGAAGAGCATCAGCGTCGCCACGTACGGGAACCAACGCCCGATTGCGCGCGTCGGCAGCCCCTGCTCCGCGACCTGCGTCTGCGCGATCTCGTAGATCTGCTCACCGATCGTCAACCGGCGGTTGAGCACCTTCCCGCGCATCAAGACGAGTCCCATCAGCATCGTCAGCAACGCGCCGATGAAGAGGTAGACGACGGCCTTCGTGATCGAGAGGTCGGGCGGGCCGAGATGGATCAAAACCCATTCGTGCTGTTCGAATTCCTTCGACGGATCGAACGTGCCTCGCGCGAAAGCGCTCGCGGGGAACGCGAGCGCGAGGAAGGCGGCGACGAGGAGCCGGCGGATCACGGGGCTGCGCCGAAGTAGGTGACGAGCGAGAGCCCGAGCTCGCACGTATACGCGAGCGCGTAGGTCAGCGCGGCTGCGACCGCGAGATGCGCGTCCGACGACGCGACCGCGACCAGCACCACGAGGAGCGCCACCGCCTTGAAGAAGAGCCCGAATCCCTGCACGCCTGCGGCGGCGAGATTACCCGTGCGGCCCTTGAGCCGCGCCAGCAGCAGCGTCATCGCCTGCATCCCCGCCCAGAGGACGGCCCCGAGCGCCCAGCCGGCGAGCCGCCAGTCCGCCAGCACGAAGATCGGAAGCGCGACGAGGAGAACGAGTGCGCCGCCGGCGATCGGCACGAGGCGGCTCGGCACCGGGCGCGGCGTCGCGAACAGCCCCGCGCGCATCAGAACGCCCCTCGGTACCGGCGGTAGACGGAGTACACGGCGAGGGGGATGCCGACGATCGCGCCGACGAGCGCCCCCAGCCCCGCCGAACCGACCGCCCAACCGATCAGGACGCCGATTGCGATCGCCGCGAGAAGGATCCCGAGCAGCACGCCTCCCGCAGCGGCCGGCTGGAGGGAAGGACGGGCGGCGGGCTCCATGTGCAGGGCCAGCATATCAACGCTTGTAACAGCAGAAACCGCGTTTCTACGCCTAATAGCTCCGACTTTGTTCCGCGTTTCCGAGGAGGGCTTGGTGGAACGTCGCTCGTCGTCGGGGTGCGATGGACGCTCCCAGGCAAGGACGCAGGGAGCGTTCGTATCCGCAGCGATACGGGCGCGACTGAGGACGCGGCCCTCGGGGCGAGCGGGCGCGGCCCGTCGGCACAGCAGATGTTTCGCCGACCCCTCCTAGGCGACGCGGCGCTCTTGCTCCGCCCGGCGCCGTGCGCGCGGGCTGGCGAGCTTCACGATCTCGAGCAGGTACACCATGTACACGGAGGCGGCGAGCGCGACGAGGCCGAGCAGCGCAGCGGCGAGGGTGCGCCACGGGTGCCACTCGCCGTGGGCGTGCGGCCGGATGAAGCGCGTGCCGAGCGCCGCGATTGCGAGCGTCCCGCACCAGGTCCAGATGTAGACCGCGGCACGAACCTGCGTGAAGCCGCGACGCAGGAACCGGTAATGGAGATGTGCCTGGTCGGCCTCGAAGATCCGCTCGCGGTGCTTCAAGCGCCGGACGACGACGAACGTCGTGTCCACGATCGGAACGGCGAGCACGAGCAGCGGGAAGAACAGCGTCACGATCGACGCCGTCTTGAGCAGGCCCTGGAGCGGGATGACCGCGAGCACGAAGCCGAGCAGCAGCGCTCCGGAATCACCCATGAAGATGCGCGCCGGGTAGAAGTTGTGGCGCAGGAACCCGAGCGAGGCGCCGAGCACGATCGCCGACAGGATCGCGGCCTGGATCTCCGGCCGCGGGAGCGAAAGGGCGATCAGCGCGAACGTCACCGACGAGATCGCCGACACCCCCGCAGCGAGGCCGTCGAGGCCGTCGAGGAAGTTGACCATGTTCATGATCGCGACGATCCAGAGCACGCTCAGAGGCATCCCGACCCACTTCGGCAGCACGTGGATCCCGACGATCGGGAACGTGAACCGATGCACCCAGATCCCGAACCCGACGGGGATCGCCGCGGCGGTGACCTGACCGAGCAGCTTCTCCCACCACACGAGACCCCGGAAGTCGTCGATCGCGCCGACCGTCGTCGCGACGGCCGCGCCGAGTAGGAGCCCGCGCGTCTGCCGCGACAGGTCGAGGAACGCGAGCGCGGGCACGAAGATCCCGAAGAAGAGCGCGAGCCCGCCGAGCCGCGGGATCGGGCGAAGGTTCAACCGCCGCGCCTCCGGGCGGTCGACCGCGCCGAGCATCCGCGCCATCCCGCCGACGGCCGGTGTCAGCAGCATCACGACGACGAGCGCGACGAGCGCGCCCCAGATCACCTCGAGGTGGTCGGCGAGCGTCTTCAGCATCACCGTGCGGCGACGAGCCCGATCACGATGACAGCGATGAGGAGGACGAAGAAGACAATGAAGATCGCGGTCACGATTCCCGCACGACGGTGGAGGTCCTCCTCCGGCTCGACCTCGGTCCAGCGCTGCCACCGACGCGCGCCGCGCCGTCGTCTCAGATCGCCGACGACGCCCATCACTTCGTCCCGTAGAGGCGGTCGCCGGCGTCGCCGAGCCCCGGCACGATGAATCCCTGCTCGTTCAGGCCGCGGTCGATCGCGGCGACGACGATCTCGACCTCGGGGTGCTCGCGAGTGATGTGCTCGACGCCCTCCGGCGCGGCAATGATCGCGATCAGGCGGACCGATGTCGCGCCCGCTTGCTTGACCGTGCGGACGGCGGCCGCCGTCGAGTTCCCGGTTGCGAGCATCGGGTCGAGAAGGATCACGTCGCGCTCGGCGACGTCCGCCGGGAGCTTGGCGTAGTACTCGACGGGCTCGAGCGTCTCCTCGTCGCGGTACATCCCGATGAAGCCGACGCGCGCGGAAGAGATCAACGACAGGACGCCGTCCAGCATCCCGACGCCGGCGCGCAGGATCGGACAGACCGCGACCTTCTTGCCGCTGATGCGGGGGAACTGCGCGCGCTCGAGCGGCGTCTCGACCTCCACGTTCTCCGTCGGCAGGTCCTTCGTCGCCTCGTACGTCAGCAGCAGCGTCACCTCGTTGACGAGCTTCCGGAAGTGCACCGTCGGCGTGTCGCGATCGCGCAGGTACGACAGCTTGTGCTGGACGAGCGGGTGCCGGACCTCCGTGACCGGCACCGTTACGCCGCGTACGTCGTGTACCCGCGGAACCCCGGGTAGAGCGGCCGCTTCTCGCATAGCGCCTCGGCACGCGAGCGAAGCGCATCGACGTCCCCGCCGTTCGCGAGCGCGTCCACGATGATCCGTCCGACCTCGCGGAAGTCCTCCTCGTCGAATCCACGCATCGTCGCGGCGGGCGTGCCGATGCGAACACCGGACGCGACCGTCGGCGGACGTTCGTCGAACGGAACCGTATTGCGGTTGACGGTCAGCTTGACCTCGTGCAGCCGCTCCTCTGCCGACTTGCCCGTCCAGTCGGTGTTGCGCAGGTCGAGCTGGAGGAGATGGGTGTCGGTTCCGCCCGTGAGGACGTCGAGACGTCCCTCGATCAGCGTCTCCGCGAGCATGTCGGCGTTCGTGCGGATCTGCCGCTGATAGTCGCGGAAGGCATCCGTCATCGCGATCCTGAAGCACGCGGCCTTCGCGGCGATCGTGTGCTCGAGCGGCCCGCCCTGCAGTCCCGGGAAGATCGCGCGATCGACCGACTGCGCATGCTCCTCGCGGCAGAGGATGAATCCCGACCTCGGCCCCGCGAGCGTCTTGTGCGTCGTCGACGTGACGAAGTCACAGTGCTCCACCGGGTTCGGGTGGATCCCGGCAGCGACGAGACCGGCGAAGTGCGCCATGTCGCAAAGAAGCAAGGCACCGACCTCGTCCGCGATCTCGCGGAACCTCGCGGTGTCGACGGTGCGCGGATAGGCCGACCCGCCGCACACGATCAGCCGCGGCTTCGCATCACGCGCCTTCCGGAGCACGTCGTCGTAGTCGACGACGTTCGTCTCGCGCGAAACGCCGTAGTGCGCGATCGTGTACAGCCGTCCGCTGAAGTTGACCTTGAGACCGTGCGTCAGATGGCCGCCGTGCGCGAGCTCGAGCGAGAGAATCGTGTCACCCGGCTGCAACGCCGCCATGTAGACGGCCATGTTCGTCTGCGCGCCCGCATGCGGCTGCACGTTCGCGTGCTCCGCGCTGAACAGCTCCTTCGCGCGGTCGATCGCGAGCTGCTCGATCTCGTCGACGACCTCGCAGCCGCCGTAGTAGCGCTTGCCGGGATACCCCTCCGCGTACTTGTTCGTCGGCGTCGACCCGATCGCCTCGAGCACCGCCGGCCATGTGAAATTCTCAGACGCGATCAGCTCGATCTGGGCGCGCTGCCGATCGGTCTCGCGCGTGAGCAGCTCGGCGATCTCGGGATCGACCTGCTCGAGCCCTGCGGTTGTCAGCTCCTGAAACGATTGCGCGGCGACGGCCATGCAGCCTCCTCTCCCTTGCGGATCAGCTTGATCGTACTGCGGCGTCCAGCCGACGCAGAACCTCCTCCGGGGCGAGCGCGCCGGGGCGGAGGACGCACGGCTCCGGCCCGGTGAGATCGACGACCGTCGACGGAGTGCCCGGCACGCGGCCCCCGTCGATCTCCGCGCCTGCGCCGGCTCGGATCGAGCGCGGCACCTCGTCGAGCGTCGCCGGGTCGCGCCCGCCCGGCATGTTCGCGCTCGTCGCGACGACGGCCCCGACGGCGGACACCACGTCGTGCGCTACACCGGTGAGCTGGGGGACGCGGACGCCGATCGCGTCTGGATTGTCGCCTGCGAGCCAGGGAAAGCGCCGCGACGGGTTCGGGAGGATCAGCGTGTACCCGCCCGGGAGCAGCGCGCGCAGCAAGGGCTCTTCTCGCGGCCGGAGCTCCGGGACCCGCACGAGGAGGTCGTCGACGCTCGCGGCGACGAGCGCGGTCGGCTGTGTCGGCGGACGCCCCTTCAGCGCGTAGAGCTTCAGCGTCGCCTGCGGCGTGTCGGGCATCGCCGCGAGCCCGTAGACCGTGTCGAATGGAAGGATCACCGGCTCGCCTCCGCGAAGCGCGGCGACAGCGTCCGCTGGCGAGCTCACGCGCGCGTTCCTTCGACGACCCGCGGTCTCCCGCTCAGATCGTCCGTGATCCGCACCTCGCGGTAGCCGCACGCGGTGAAGGCGTCCGCGACCCGCTCTGCCTGGCCGTCGCCGACTTCGACGGCGAGCGCGCGCGTCACTGCAGTTGTCGCGAGCGCCTCGTGTAAGCCGCTGCCGACGAGGGCGGCGCGCGGCTCCCAGCGCCGAATCTCCGGTTGGAGCGCGGCCCACTCCTGGTCGGCGACGTACGGCGGATTGCTGACGACGAGATCCCACCCCTCTGTAGCCGTGTCGATACCCGCCAGGCGAAGCTCGACCGCGAGCCCGAGCGAAGCTGCGTTCTCGGCTGCGAGCGCGAGAGCGGCGGGCGACGTGTCGACGCCGACGACGCGCGACCCGCGGTGCTCGTCCGCGAGCGCGAGCGCCACCGCGCCGCTCCCGACGCCGACATCGAGGATGCGCGGCGCATCGATGTGCGCGATCAGCGCGAGCGCGCGCTCGACGAGCGTCTCCGTCTCCGGGCGCGGCACGAGCGCCCGCGCGTCGGTCTTGAGCGTCAGCCGACGGAAGCCCCACTCGCCGATCACGTAGGCCAGCGGCTCGAGCGCGCCCTCGTCGACGTCTCCCGCCGCGTGAAGCCTCGACCTCGCGGTCGACGCCACGTGCGCGACGAGCCACTCTGCGTCCACGCGCGGCGTTTCGATGCCCGCTGCGGCAAGCCGGCGCTCGACGCGCACGACCGCGTCGCGGGCGGTCACGCGAGGGCGCGCGCCTGTTCTTCGGCGGTCAGCGCGCCGGTGAACTCGTCGAGCTCGCCCTGCAGGATCCGGTCGAGCTGGTGCACGGTCAGCTTGATCCGGTGGTCGGTGAGACGGTTCTCGGGAAAGTTGTAGGTCCGGATCTTCTCGGCCCGCTCGCCCGATCCGATCTGGCTCCGCCGCGTTGCGTCGAGCGC
Organism: Actinomycetota bacterium; assembly: GCA_005883995.1. Classification (GTDB taxonomy): domain Bacteria; phylum Actinomycetota; class Thermoleophilia; order Gaiellales; family Gaiellaceae; genus 3-1-20CM-4-69-9. Next base: position 1,307 of record VAXB01000090.1, on the reverse strand, counting down.
CGCCTGCTGCTTCTCACGCTCGAGCTCATAGAGGCGCGCGCGCAGGACGCGCAGTGCCTTCTGCCGGTTTTGCAGCTGGCTCTTCTCGTCCTGCATGGAGACGACCAGCCCCGTGGGGAGATGGGTGATCCGGACGGCGCTGTCGGTCGTGTTGACGCTCTGACCGCCGGGGCCGGTCGAGCGGTAGACGTCGATCTTCAGGTCGTTCGGGTCGATCTCGACCTCGACCTCCTCGGCCTCGGGCATCACGGCGACCGTTGCCGTCGAGGTGTGGATGCGTCCCTGCGACTCCGTCTCCGGCACGCGTTGCACGCGGTGTGTGCCTCCCTCCCACTTGAAGACCGAATACGCCCCGTCTCCGTTGACGGCGAACGTCACGTCCTTGTAACCGCCGGCCTCGTTCGGGCTGGAGCCGAGCTGCTCGACCTTGAAGCCGCGGCGCTCGGCATAGCGGGCCAGCATCCGGTAGAGGTCGCCGGCCCAGAGCGCCGCCTCGTCACCACCGACTCCCTGGCGGATCTCGACGATCACGTCCTTGCGGTCGGCGGGATCGGTCTGCACGAGCGCGAGCTTCAGCTCGTCCTCGAGCCCGGCAAGGCGGCGCTCGAGATCCGGCACGAGCTCGCGGAGCTCCCCGTCGTCGCGTGCGTCGTCCAGGTCCGAACGGATCCCGAGCCACTCCTGCGCGAGCCGGTGCGGCGCTTCGAGCTCCTTCAGCCTGCGCCCCACCTCGGCTGCTTCGCGGTGGTCGTTGTAGACCGACGGCTCCGACATCCGCTGCTGCGCATCGGCATACGACCGCTCGACCTCGTCGACCAGTTCCTCGATCCCTGCCATCGCGGCAAGGTTAGCCCTCGCCGCGGCTGCGTCGGTCGCGCGCTACGACGCGAGGCGCGCGTCGAGCGTCATCTCGGGCACGCCGGCGAGCGCCTTCGACACCGGGCAGTTCTCCTTCGCAGTCTCCGCAGCGCGGCGGAACGCATCGTCGTCCATCCCCGGCACGCGCCCCTCGACCGCAAGTGCGATCTTCGTGATCCCCTCCCCGGGCTGGAACGTCACCGTCGCGGACGTATCCAGACGCTCGGGAGCGTGGCCGTCCTGCGCAAGCCCGTGCGACAGCGCCATCGAGAGGCACGTCGCGTGCGCGGCGGCAATCAGCTCCTCCGGGCTCGTCTTGCCGTCGGGCTCGGCCGACCGCGCCGGCCAGCTGACCTCGAGCGGCTCGATCGCGCCGCTCGAAACGGAGTCGACACGGCCGCTGCCGCTCATCAAGTCGCCGCTCCACGTCACCTCTGCGCGCCGTTCAG
>VAXB01000089.1 GCA_005883995.1 Actinomycetota bacterium | reverse complement strand
AGTGAGCGTGCCGTGCACGAACGTCGACGACACCACCGACACGACCGGGTGGCCGGCGGACCAGCTCGACAGCAGCGGCCGGTTCACCGGGGCCGTCGTTCACGCAATCTGTCGGTCGGACGGTCGCTACTGGGGCATCGTCCCGTCGTTCCAGGACAAGACCGATCCCGCGGCAGGGCCGATCACGGCCTCGTGGGGGAGCACCACCATCGACGGCGTCGGATACCGGTTCTTCACGATGACGGTGCCGCCGGACTGGGACTACAAGTGGGTCAGCTAGCGGAAACAGGCACTACGGACGGCGCAGGCCGCCGTTCCCGCGAATCAGTGCGGGAGCGGCGGCCGGGACAGTTGCAGAACGGCGAGCCGCGCCACGATCGCGTCGCGCTCGCGTTCCAGATCGGCCGTCGGCCCGCCAACCAGTTCCCCGAGCTGCTCTAACGCGTCGAGCGTCAGCGCAAGCTCGTAATCGGCGCTCCGCATGCCGATGTTCTCGCCTTCGATGCGCGCGAGGGTGAGGCTCTCGTCGAACGCAGCGCCGGCATTCTCGATGTCTCGCAGCTGCATGAACGCCCAGCCGCGGAGTCGGTGCAGCGTCGCGGCGAGGATCGCGACGCCGGGCGTCGTCTTCACGCGCGCAAGCGCGTCGGCCGCCTGCTCGAGTGCTGCGGCGCTTGCCCCCTCGAGGACGAGACACTCGACCCGCCAGACGTCGGCCGCGAGCAACTCGACCTCGTCGCCTTCGGCCGAGAAGAGCTCGCGCGCCTCCGCCAGCAGCGCGTGCGCTTCGTCGAAGCTTCCGATCCGCCCGGCGAAACGGCCGAGCTCACTGGCCCCGTCGGCGATCTGAAGCGGGTTGCCCGCCGCCCGGCGGAGCTCCAGGCCGCGGCGGAAGAGCGGCTCGGCGTCGTCCAGCCTTCCCTGGTCGGAGCGGATGCATGCGACGTTGAGCGCCGCCACCGTCGCGTTCATCTCGTCGCCGATCCGCACGAACGTGCTGCGTGCCCGATCCGCGAAGGCGATCGCCTCCTCCCATCGGCCCGCGACATACGCGCGTCCGCCCATGACGTTGAGCGCCCCTGCAAGCCGGTCGAGCGGGCCGACCCGCTCGTAGATCTCGACCGCGCGAGGAGAATAGACGGCCTCGTCGCGGCGGCCGAGCGCGAGATACGACCAGTCGAGGATGAAGTAGGCATGTGCGAGCGCATCCTCCGCACCGGACGGCTCGGCCTCGGCGATCGCGCGCTTGCACCAGTCGATCGCATCAGTCGGGCGCCACTGGTACTGGAGCACGACGGCGTACCAGTTGTACAAGCGCGCCCGCTGCGCCGCGGCCGCATCGCCGTCGACACCGTCGACCAGCCGCAGTGCCTGGGTCAGACGGCGCAGCGCCTGGGAATAGTTCCCGAGCCGCATCCGCACGACAGCCTCCTGCTGCATCAGCCGCGCTTCCTGCACGGGATCGCCGCGCCAGAATGCGCGCGCCTTCTTGTAAGCGCTCGCCGCGTCGTCGCACGCCGCGATCCGCATCCTCACGTCGCCGAGCAGCTCCCAGACGTGCGCGACCTCGTCGCCGGGTGCCTCGGCCCACGGCTTCGCCGCCTCGAGCGCGCGTTCGAGGAACTGCGCCGTCTCGACGTTCGCGTACTTCTCGTCGGCTCGCCTCGCGGCCTCGACCGAGTAGCGCCACGTTTCCGCCCAGCGCTCGGCGCGGTAGTAGTGCAGGGACAGAAGCTCCGCCGACTCGTCCGCCCGATCCCCCTCGCGCCGCTCGATCACGTCCGCGATCCGGCCGTGGAGCTCACGGCGGCGCCTGTAGGAAAGGCCTTCATAGGCGCCGTCGCGGATGAGTGCATGTCGGAAGCGGAAGCCGCCCGCGACCTCGGGATCCCGATCCACGAACTCGGCGAGCCGGTCCCATGCCTCGGAGTCCGACGCGGCAGTGGGGTCTCGCTCGAGCACGTCGGCGATCACGGCACCCGAGAACGACGTCCCGAGAACCGATGCCCATCGCAAGAGCGCGCGATCGGCAGGGGCGAGCCGGTCGATCCGCGTCGCGACGAGCGCCTCGACCGTGTCGGGCATCTGCGCTGCCGCGGCGCCCGCCTCCTCCGGCAACGCGAGCTCCTGCAGGAAGAGGGGGTTGCCGGCGCCGCGCTCGAAGATCGCAGCGACCTCGTCGTCGTCGAGCTCCCGGTCGCCGGCAGCCGCCCGGATCAGCGACTTCGCGTCGTCGGGCGGCAGCGGCTCGAGGCGGAGCGTCAGCGCCGGCAGGGGCGGCGTGCCTTCGGCGGCGAGGAAGCCGCCCTCACTCGACCGTCGGGTCGTGCACGTCAGCCACGGGCGCGTCGGCAGTTGCGTGCCGAGATGGCGCAGGAGCTCCGTCGACGCGTCGTCCATCCAATGGACGTCCTCGAACACCAGCAATGTCGGCGAATCGAGCAATCGTCCGAGCAGCGATCCGACCACGCCGTGCAGCCGAGCGCGCCGGAACGCGGGATCGAGATCGTCGACTTCCGGGGTCGAGTCGACCTCGACGTCCAACGGCGCACCGAGAAGAGGCGCCCACGGCAAGAGCTGCTCGTCCACCGCTCGAAGGCGCTCTGCAAGTGCGGCGCGCGTTTCCGGACCGTCGGCGCCGACGGGCACGTCGAGAAGTGCGCGGAGGAATGGCCGAAACACCTGGTACGGCGTCGACGACTCGTACTGCTCGCAGCGGAGCGTCACGAGCTCCATGTCGCCGCACTGCGCGCGCAACTCGTCGGCGAGCCGTGATTTTCCGATTCCGGGCTCGCCGATCAGCTCGACGAGCGTGCCGAAGCCCATCCGAACCGGGGCGACGGAGGCCGCGAGAACCGCGCGCTCGCGCTCGCGGTCGACGAACGGGAGCTTGTCGTCGGCTGCGTCGTCCGACCGTTCGGTTTCGGGGAGGAGGTCGCCCAGGACGACGGCACGTACCGGCTCCGCCTTTCCTTTCACCTGGAACGGCTCGAGTTCCGCGGCGGCGAACGATCGGCCGCCGCGCGAGAACGCGCTCGCGGACACCCAGATCTCGTCCTCGCCTGCGCGGGCCATCAGCCGCGCGGCGAGCGCCGCCGTGTCACCGAGAATCGTGTACGTGCGGCGGAACGTTGCGCCGACCTGGCCAGTGAACACGCGCCCCTCGCTGACGCCGATCGACACAGGCAGCGGCAAGCCCGAGTCGACGGCCGCCCGGAGCGTCCGCAGGAGCCGTTCCTCGTCATCGCCGAACGTCTGCGGCGCGCCGGCAACGAGGATGATGCGGCCGCCGTCGCGGTCGACGTCGCTTTCGAGCACCGTCACCTGGTACTCGTCCGCTGCCGCCTGGATCCTCTCCATCAACACCTCGAGCGCCTCGGCGGCTGCGGCGGCCCCTTCCGTCGCGACGATGTCGTCCGTCCCCGCGTAGCGGACGAACGCGACCGCCGCATGTCGATGCTCACCCTCGAGCGGCCCGACATCGAGCAGTTGCGCACGAAGCGGTGCCGGCACGGCCGTCTCGATCGGCGTGTCGCCGACATCCGGCATCGGTTTCAGTTCGCCGGTAACGGCGGGGGCCGCCTGGAGGAGCGTCCCCGGGCCTTTCTCCTCGCCGAGCGTCTGCGGCTCGAGCAACGCAGCCGTCTCGGGACTGATCAGGATCTCGCCGGCCTCCGACGCCGCCTCCATCTCGACGACGCGCGTCGACGCCGGACCGGTCACGAGGAGCTCGCGGTGCGAGCCGCCGACGAGGAAGAACTGGAAACGGCCGGAATGGAGGCCGGCGTGCATCTTCAGCGTCACCGACCCGGCGGAGGTGCGCGGCCGCCCGATCGCGCGCAGCGTCCGGCGCATCTCGAACGCCGCCCGAGCCGCGCGCGCGGTGTGGTCGTCCCCGTCGTACAGGAGCAGCAGCGCGTCGCCGCCGAACTTGAGCAAGCCGCCGCCCAGACCGTACGCGACCTCGAGCAGGGCCGAGAAGGTCGCGTTCATTACCTCCGTCACCTCCTCGGCGCCGGCGCGGCCGGAATTCGACAGCCGCTCGGACATCGCCGTGAAGCCGGAGATGTCGATGAATGCGAGCGTCCCCTCCTGCTCGACCCAGCGAAGCTCGGGGTTGTTCTGCAGCCATTCGACCGTCAGCCGCGGAACGAATGGAACGAGCTCCGCTGCCGCCGTGACCGCGGAAGCGGACCTCGTCGACGTCACCGGAGGATTGTGTCACGCCGCACGGCGGGGGCTGTAATTCGAAAGGCGCGACATGCAGGCGGTTCGGGGCGAACGGCACGTTTCTCGAACCGCAGGCGTCGCAACGTGCGGCCTAGACTCCGGTCGTGGCCAGCATCGAGAAGCTGCCAGCCGAGGAGGCGCAGCTCGAATGGAATACCCCGCTCTTCAGGACGGCGCTCGCCCAGTTCGAGCAGGCGATCCCATACGCGGAGATCAACGAGTCGATCATCGCCCGCCTGAGCTCCCCGGAGCGCGCGGTGATGGTCGCGGTCCCGATCAGGCGGGACGCGGGGAACGTCGACGTGTTCCCCGCGTACCGCGTCCAGCACTCGAGCGTGCTCGGCCCGACGAAGGGCGGGATCCGCTACGACCCGCACGTCACGCTCGGCGAGTGTGCAGCGCTCGCCGTGTGGATGACGTGGAAGTGCGCGCTCCTGCGGCTGCCGTACGGGGGAGCAAAGGGCGGGATCCGCTGCAATCCGCGCGCGCTGTCGCCGGGAGAGCTCCAACGCCTGACGCGCCGCTACACCGCTGAGCTGATGGGCGTGATCGGTCCGCAGGAGGACATCCCCGCGCCCGACATGGCGACGAACGAACAGACGATGGCGTGGATGATGGACACGTATTCGATGCAAGTCGGCCACGCGGTGCCGGAGATCGTCACCGGGAAGCCGATCGCGCTCGGCGGCTCGCTCTTCCGCCGCGAGGCAACCGGAGCGGGCGTCGTGATGGTGATCGAGCGCGCGTGCAGACGGCTTGGGTGGACGCTCGCGGATCAGCGCTGCGTCGTCCAGGGATTCGGGAACGTCGGTGGAATCGCTGCGCAGGAGCTCAGCTCGAAGGGGGCGTTGGTGGTCGGCATCTCCGACGTCTCGGGCGGGATCCACGCGCCGGACGGGCTCGACCTCGAAGCCGCACGGAATTGGATTGCGGCCCACGGGTCGCTCGAGGACTTCCCGGCGGAGCACGTCACGAACGCGGAGCTGCTGGAGCTGCCGTGCGACATCCTGGTGCTCGCTGCGCTCGAGGATCAGTTGACCGGGGAGAATGCGCCTCGGATCGATACGCGCCTGATCGCCGAGGGCGCGAACGGGCCGACGTCGATCGAGGCCGACGCGATTCTCGCCGAGCGCGGGATTCCGGTCCTCCCGGACGTCCTGACGAATGCCGGTGGCGTCACCGTCTCCTACTTCGAATGGGTGCAGGACCTCGGCCGCCTGTTCTGGACGCGCGACGAGATCCGTGCGCGCCTGGCCGAGAAGCTGGGCGACGCGTTCGACCGCGTCTGGGCGCTCGCGGATGCGAAGGGAATCTCGCTGCGACAGGCGGCACTCGTCGCGGGGATCAACGAGGTCGCCGCGGCGCTGAAGGCGCGCGGGATCTATCCGTGATGAGCGCGCAACACGTCCGCGATGCGATGGTTCCCGAGCCCGGCACGCTCGACGCCGGCGCGACGGCGCAGGAGGCCGGCGAGCGCCTGTCAGATCCCGCAGTCCGTGCCGTATTGGTCTGCGACGAGGGGAGACTCGTCGGCGTGATCACGCGGAAGACGCTCGTTCGCGACGTCGTCGCCACCGGGCGTGACCCGCGCTCGACCCGCGTCGTGGAGATCGCGGAGCCGCCGTTGTTCACGCTCGACGCGTCGCTCTCGCTCGACGACGCGTACCGCGCGCTCGAGGAGCACGACCTCGAGCGGGTCCCAGTCGTCGAGGAGGGGCGGCTCGTCGGCGTGATGTCCCGGAGTGTGTTGCAGCGACGCCTTGCGGAGGACGAGTCGCCTCCGCCGCTCGACCGCTGACGCGCGTCCGTCAACAGCACGTATGGGCGCCGGGCGGCGCTGCGCCCTCCTCGGCCTCCGGCAGCTCGACCGCCGTGAGCGCGGCGCCGTCGAGGATGTCGTGCTCGCTCACCTCGAGGCCCGCGGCGTCGAGGAACTCGACCAGCTCGCGGGCGATCAGCGCACCGGCGACGATCACCGGCGCGCGCTCCGGCTCGAGCGGACGGACGTTTCGTCTGTCGGCGACCGGGAGCGCGGCGAGCCGGTCGAGTTGCTCGGCGAGCGCGGCGCGCGAAAGCACGTGGCCGTCGACGCGCTCTCGGTCGTACTCCTGCAGGCCGAGATCGAGCGCCGCAAGCGACGTGATCGTTCCCGCGACGCCGACGATCGTGCGTGTGGATGTGCGAACGTCGTCGGGTATCCGTTCGGCGAACAACGCGCGGATCGCGCCGGCGCACGCATCGAGCTCCCCGCGCGTGGGCGGGTCGGCGTGCAGGAAGCGCTCGGTCAGACGGACGGAGCCGATGTCGAGGCTGTCGTGCCACTGCACGCCGTCAGGTCCCCCCGCGACGAGCTCGGTCGAGCCGCCGCCGAGGTCGACGATCAACGTCGGCTGGCCGAGCGTGCGTCCGGCGGTGACGCCGCGGAACGTCATCAGCGCCTCGTCGTGCCCGGACAGCAGTCGCGTCGAGAAGCCGTACGACCACTCGATCTCTCCCAGGAACGCCTCGCCGTTCTCGGCATCGCGAATCGCGCTCGTCCCGATCGCGAGCACGCGCTCTGCACCGAGGCGCTCGGCCACCCGGCGGTAGTCGGTGAGGACGTTGCGGACGCGGGCGATCGGGACCGGGAGCAGCCGCCGGCGGCTGTCGACACCTTCGCCCAGCCGCGTCACGTGCGTTTCCCGGCGCAGGTCTTCGATCCGGCCGTCGACAACATCGGCGACGAGCAGGCGCGTCGAGTTCGTCCCCAGATCAACGGCGGCGACGCGGGTCACCGCGCCGATCCTATCCCCACGTTTCCGTGCCGTGAGCCGGTCGCGGGTCTACGCCGGTGTAACGCGCCGAACCGTCGCGAGACGGTAGGTGCAACGGATTCGGGAGACGAAAGGAGAACGACATGCAGGGATACGTATACGTCCAGACGAACGACGCCGACGCAAACGAGGCGGTCGTTTATCGGCGCGAGGAGGACGGGCGGCTCGCACGGCTCGGTTCCTTCCTCACAGGCGGGAAAGGATCGGGCGCGCCGCATCTGCCGTCGCAGAGCTCGGTCGTGCTTCACGGCGAAAACCTGTTCGTCACGAACGCAGGCAGCAACGACCTGACCGTTTTCACGATCGTCGGCGACGAGCTTCGCGCGCTCGACGTCGCTGCGAGCGGCGGAGAGGCGCCGAGGAGCGTCGCAGTACACGAGGAGCACATCTACGTTCTGAACACCGGCGGCGAATCGAACGTCAGCGGATTCCGGTTCGACGGCGAGCGGTTGACCGAGCTCCGCGGGTCGCGTCAGCAGCTCGGCGCGGGCAGCGATCCTGCGCAGATCGCCTTTGCGCCGAACGGCCGCACGCTCCTCGTCAGCGACCGCGCCGACGCGATCCACATAGTCCCGCTCGACGAGGCATTCATTGCGATAAGGCCGCAGCGACACCAGTCGTCGGGCATGACGCCGTACGGCTTCGACATCCGCGATGACGGCACGGTCGTCGTGTCGGAGGCGGCGGGCGCGCAGGCCGGCAAGGCATCTGCGTCGTCGTACCGGCTTGGCGACGGCGCGCTCGCACCCGTGAGTGGTGCGGTCGCAAGCACGCGCAGCGAGGTCTGCTGGGCCGTGATCAGCAAGGACGGACGGACGGCGTTTGTCACGAACTTCGGCGACGGGACCGTCTCGTCGTACGCGATCGGCGACGACGGCAGCATCGAGTTGCGTGAGGCCGTCGCAGCGACGACCGTCGACGGCAAGCCGGGCCTGCGGGACGAGGCCGTTAGTGCCGACGGCCGGTTCCTGTACGCGCTGCATGCGGACACCGGGAACGTCTACGGCTGGAAAATCGCCGGCGACGGAACGCTCGCTCCGATCGGATCGGCGAACGGGCTGCCGCTGACCGCGGCCGGGCTGGCCGCGAGCTGAGGCCCGCTATACTCCACGCCGCGTCGCGGGGTGGAGCAGTCAGGTAGCTCGCCGGGCTCATAACCCGGAGGTCGCAGGTTCAAATCCTGCCCCCGCTACTTAAAAGGCCCTGGAAACAGGGCCTTTTTGTTTGCCGTTTAGAGATTCGGCCTCAAGACTTTTGCCCAACTTTTGCCCGCGCGCGTCCAGTCCGGAACGCAATCGGTCGAAAAACCGCAGGGTTGCGTGGCCTAGACAGTTAACGGTCGTGCGCGTCCTCTTGCGCGAGTGTCAGCCGAGGAGATGGCACCGTGCGAATGGCCGGAATCCTACGACCGCCTCCATGGTAAGGAAGGGGTCTGCGGTTCGAGTCCGGAAGAGGGCTCTTGAAAACGCCTGCAAATCGTGGTTTATCTCTAGTCGCGTATTTGCAGTAGTTACGGGGTGCTCGGGTATGGAGCATATTCTGGAGCTCTCAGATTTTGGTGCGCGTCGGATACGG
>VAXB01000088.1 GCA_005883995.1 Actinomycetota bacterium | reverse complement strand
CACTCGTGCCCGGGCACGTTCTAGACGCCGGCGAGCGCTGCGTGCGCCGGCTCGTGCTCGCGCAGTCGCGGACCGGCGCAGACGACGTCGAGCGCTGGGCAGCCCGCACAGACGTACTCGCTCGGCGTCGGCCTGAAGTCGGCCGCGTTGATGCGGTCGATCGCCGCCGACAACTCCGCCTCGAGCTCCGGGACCTGCGCACGTGTAAACCGCGTCGACACCACGGCGTCGACGCGTTCGAGGAAGTGGTAGACGACCTCGACGTCGTCGGCGCCCGCGCGGAAGCACGCGAGCGCGTACACGAGCCGCTGCAGGCGGTAGTCGGCCTCGACGATCGCCTCCGGCGCGGCTTCCGCGAGCGAGTTCGTCTTGTAGTCGACGACCACCGCGTTCGCCCCGTCGAGCTGCAGCACGTCGAGCCGGCCATGGAGGAGGACGCCGTCGTGCTCGAAGGCGAACGGTCGCTCGGGCGCCGCGTTCGGCAGCGCCGCGACCCGGCGCGCGAGCGCGGACTCGCAGTACGCGTCGACGAACGCTGCGATTCGATCGAGCTCCTCCGCCGTAACGGCCGGGTACCACGCGAGCACGCGCTCGCGGAGATCGACGGGTGGGAGCGGCTCGCGAAGGTTCACGAGCTCGAGGAGCCCGTGCACCGCCGTCCCGATCTCCGTCGCCGCGAGGCCGGTCGTGCCGGGGGCGGCGCGGCGCTCGTCGGACGGCTTCATCCCCGCGATCCGCTCGGCGTAGTAGCGGTAGGAGCAGCTCTCGAACAGGCCGAGCGCCGTGAAGGAGAGCCGCCGGACGCGGTGGAGCGGCGCTCGAGGAATCTCCCCGAGCGGCGCGAGCGGCGGGACGATCGCGGGAAGCGCGCCGCCCCCGCCCGGTTCGAACAGGAAGAGCTGTGACTCACCGTCGGCAACCCCGTCCGCCGCGGCCTCGGGAGCCTCCGGGCTCCACCGATCGACGCGGACGAGCACGCGTGCGCCCTCGCGCTCGAGCTCGACCGGATCGTCGCCGGCGCGCTCGAGCTCCTCGTGCGCGCCGAGGCGACCGAGCACCCAGCCGATCGGCGTCGTCTCGTCGGCGGTGCGGGTCGGATCGATCGCGCCGGAAACGATCAGCCGATCCTTCGCGCGGGTCATCGCGACGTAATAGAGGCGCAGCCGCTCCTCGCGCTCTTCCGCCTTCCGCGCCTCGCGAACCGCCTCGTACTCGAACGCACCGCGACGTTCGCTCGTGATCGGATCCGCCACCCGGAAGCCGAAGCGGCCGTCCGACAGCGCCAGGATCTCGTCGGGCGCCGGCGGCGCCTTGTCGCGCCCGGCGTCGGCGACGACGACGACCTTGAACTCGAGCCCCTTCGCGCCATGAATCGTCAGGAGCCGGACCGCATCCGCCCCCTCCTCTTCCGCCGCCGCCTCGAGCTCGCGCGCGCCTACGGCCTCCTGGTCGCGGACGAAACGCACGAAACCTTCGACGTCGGGCCCGCGCAACTCCTCGTACGACCGCGCGAGTCGCGCCAGCTTGCGCAGGTTCGCGTACCGCCTGCGGCCGTCCCACCGTGCGAGGACGGCAAGGTCGTAGTCGTGCTCCGTCACGATTCGCTCGCAGAGCCGCTCGAGCGACGACCGCGCCGCGATCGCCGCTAGACGGTCGTAGCGCTGCCGGAAGGCGCGCAGGAGCTGCGCGTCGCGCGGAGGCATCGCTTCGGGAACCCCACGCTCGATTCCCGCAAAGAGCGGCCGCCTCGGGGCTGCGCGCCGCAGCAACACAAGCCCGTCGTTCGAGATGCCGACGAACGGTGACGCGAGCACGCTGACGAGCGCCTCGTCGTCGTAGCGGTTGTGCAGGAGGCGCAGGTACGAGAGCAGGTCGACGACCTGTTGCTGGCCGAAGTACCCCTTGCCCGTCGCCCGGTACGTCGGCAGGCCGAGCGCCCGCAGCTCCTGCTCGTACCACTCGGCGTCGGTCCCGGCGGCGAAGAGCAGGACGATCTCGCCGGGTGAGGCCGCACCGGCCTCGACGAGCTCGTGGACCCGTCGCGCGATCGACTTCGCCTCCGCCCGCCGCCAGTGGAGCCGGTCGTCGCCGGCGTACGACGACTTGTCGGTGACGAGCAGCTCGACCGGCGAGCCGAAGACCGGATCCGGGAACTCACCCGACGCGGCAAGCGGTTGGAACTCGCCGCCGAAGTCTTCGCCGAAGAGGTGGTTGACGACTGCGAGCACTTCCGGACGCGACCGGTAGTTCCGTGTCAGCGGGAGAACGTTCTGCGCGCGGTCGCGCCGCTCGCGGAACACCTGGACGTCCGCGTGGCGGAACCCGTAGATCGACTGGAACTCGTCCCCGACGTAGAACACGGACTTCTCGCCCGGGCCGGCGGTCAGGAAGTCGATCAGCTCGCACTGCAGTCGGTTCGTGTCCTGGAACTCGTCGACCATGACCGACCGGAATCGCAGCTGCTCCCGCTCGCGGATCGCGGCGTCGTCGCGGAGCAGGTCACGCGCGCGCAGCTGCAGATCCTCGAAGTCGAGCGATGACTCCGCGTCCTTCGCAGCCTGGTACGACGCGGCGAAGGCGACGAGCAACTCCTGGAGAAGATCGCGGTCGCGCGCGGCGAGCTCGTCGAGTGCGCCCTGCTCGACGGCCTGTCTCGCCTCTTCGTATGTCGCAGCGCGCTCGCCGCGCAACCGGAGGTCACCCAGCTCGAAGAGACGGTTCGCCGAGAGCTCGCCGTCGGCGAAGGTGAGCGCGCGCTGCGCCGTCTCGCGCGCCGCGTCGCTCGAGCCGGTGTCCTCTGCGAGGCAACGCGCCGCGACGCGCCACTCGGATACGAGCTCGACGAGGCTCGGCCGCTCGCCGAGCTCGAGGATCAGGTCGCGGCCCGCCGACCGCAGGGTCTCGTAGACGCCGATCAGCATCCGGCGGAGGTTCGCGGTGCCGTACGTTGCGAGCAGGCGCAGCCGCTCGGGGTCGTCGTTTGCGGAGAAGGCTTCCAGCGCCTCGGCAAACGCCTCGCTGCGAAGGACGCGCCCCTGGCTCTCGTCGAGGACGCGGAAGCGTGGATCGACGCCGGCCGCGAACGGGTGCGAACGCAGGAGCCGGTGGCAGAAACCGTGGATCGTCGAGACCCAGGCGCCGTCGAGTGCGCGGGCGAGCTCCGGCCGCCCGAGCTCGGTTAGGCGTGCGCGAATGCGCGTCCGCAGCTCGCCCGCGGCTTTCTCGGTGTAGGTGATCACGAGAATCGACTCGACGTCGAGCCCGTCGTCGCAGACCGACCGGGCGAACCGTTCGACGAGAACTGCGGTCTTCCCGGTCCCGGCGCCGGCTGACACGAAGACCTCGCCGCGCGCGTCGACGGCTGCGCGCTGCTGCTCGTTCACGCGCGCCTCACCCTGCACATCCGCCACAGCGAGCACCACGTCGGACAGTCCCCGCCCCGCGGGTCGTGACGGACGTCGCCGTCCTTGATCCGCTCGACGATCCCGACAGCTGTTCCGCGCGCCCGCTCGACCTGCGCCCAGAAGGCGTCTTCGTCGAGATAGTCGTTCTTCGCGAAGCCCGGAACCCCGTCGTCACGGGACTCCTCGCGCAGGATCCCTCTCGCCCTGCGCGTGCCCGAGAGCGGTCGGTAGACGCCACCGAGCGGCTCGATCCCGACGAGATCGCGCAGGACGAGCATGTACAGCGGGATCTGCAGGCGCAGCTCCGACTCGATCTGCGCGGCCGAATGCGCTGTCTTCCCGGACTTGTAGTCCTGGACGATCCCGCGCGCGCTGAACGGGTCGACGTCGATGCGGTCGATCTTCCCCGTGAGTGCGACACCCGGAGCGACCGCGAGCCCGCGCTGAAGCTCGGGCGCCGAGCGCTCCGATCCGAACCCGACCTCGAAGCGTCGCGGAACGAGCGGCGACTCGGCGGCCGCGTCCTCGCGCACGAACGCCTCGAGGTCGCGCCACAATCCGTGCTCCAGCTCGCGCCGTTGCAGCGGTGTCAGCTCCATCCGAACGCCCGACATCGCGTCCTCGAGGCACCGGCGCAGGAACACCACGGCCGCCTCCACGCGCTCCTCGTCCACGCGATCGACACCGAGCTCCTTCGGAAGGCCGGAGTAGAAACGGAACAGCGCCTGATGCGCGACCGAACCTCGGAGGCGCGCATCGACCTCGGCGTCGATCGTGCGCGGGTCGACCACGCGCTCGAACAGCCACATCGAGGAACAGTCCGCGAACCGCTCCAGCTCCGTAACGCCGAACGTCGCGCGCCGCTGCAGCTCCTCGAGGACGAGTGGGTGCGTCAATCGCGTGCGCCGCTCGAAGGCGCGCAGCGCGCGCTCGAGCCGCCGCTCCCAGCCGTTCGCCGACGCGACGCTGTCGGCGAGCCCGCGGTCCCCTGAGGCGAGCGCTGCCGTCGCCCGGAGTCGCTCCCGTTCGGTCGGCGCTTCCTCGAGGGGCCAGGTCAGCTGCGAGAGCGGCCGGCGCCGCGTCCACCGGCGCACGTCCTCCTCGGGGAAGAGGCGGCGCGCCTCGTCCCAGAACGGGCTCGGCTCGCGAGGCGTCCCCTCGTCCCCGGCGGACTCCCGGACGAGATATAGCCGGCGCGACGGCCGCGTGCAGGCGGTGTAGAAGAGGTAACGGTCGCGCGCAACGGCGTCGCGCGGCGCGAGCCGCGCGTTCCGACGGGCGTCGAGGTCGCGACGCAGGTCGTCGGCGAGGAACGGCGACTCATGCGCTCGCCTCGGCAGGCTCCCCTCCTCTAGCCCCAGCACGAACACGACGTCGGTCCGGCGCGTCCGTGCCCGCGACAGGTCGACGATCGCAACGCGACCGGGCTCGATCGCTCCCGCGCGGCGCACTTCCGCGCGTTCGAGCGCGGCAACGAGCTCCTCGATCGCCAGACTCTCACCCGACTCCACCCAGCCGCGAAGCTCGCCCATGAGGCGCATGACCGCGTCGTGCGCCCGAAGGTCCTGGCGCGACGCCTCGCCGACCGGCGGCCGCTCGAGGCCGTACGCCGCGCGCAGCATCGACGTCGCGAGCGTCTGGACGCCGGTGAGGGGGTCGGGTGCGGACCGCAGCGCCTCGAGGGCGGCGAGCGGCTGCCCGTCACGGAGGCGGATGGTCTCCGACTCGACGCGCTCCGCCGACTCGACGGCGCGTCCGCGCAGGCGACCCTCGAGGAAGTCGACGTTCGTCCGGCTGAACCCGGAGTACGGCGACCGCAGGTACGCATAGAGGTCGCGGCGCGTCCCGTCGAGCCATGTGAACCGCAAGAGCGCCAGCAGCGCCTGGCCGTACGGCGTCCCCCCGAGGCGCTGGCGCGATTCGAGCGCGTACGGCACGCCGAGGGTCGCGAGCGCCGTCTCGAGCGGCGTCTGCCAGCGTTCGAACGACGGGCAGACGAGCAGGATCCGCTCGGCGGGGGTGCCGCCGCGGATCAGCTCGAGGAGCTCCTCCGCGACGAGCTCGAGCGCGCCGCGCGTGCCGGCTCCTTCGAAGAACCGAATCGCGCCGTCGATCGGCGGAGCAGGGGGCGGCGCGTCTTCGAACAGCGTGCGCTCGAGGTGGGCAAGCGCCGGGTGAGCGACGTCGCCGTACCGCGGCGGCAGCTCCTCGATCCGACCGTCCGCAAGGCGTGCGAGGTCGTCGACAGTCCGGGCGAGGGACGCGAATGCGGGTCGCCCCGGCTCGTAGGGGATCGAGACCGTGACGTCGGCGCGGCCTGCGAGCGCCTGCAGCAAGGACCATTCCGCGCCCGTCAGATCCTCGAATCCGTACGCGAACACCGGCTGGCCCTGCCACGCATCCAGCTCGCTTCCGAGCCGCTCGGCGGCGGCCCGCCGCAGCAGGTCACGGTCCCACAGGCCGAGCCGCTCGAGCTCGTTCCGGTATGCCGCGTAGAGGGCTGCGAGATCGCCGTCGAGGTCAGCCGGCTCGACGAGGCCCGACTCGAGCTCGCCGACACAGGTCAGCAACGCGTCGGCGAACCCTCCGAAGCGCGCCGAGCGACCCAGGCCGTTCATCGCCGCACGCGACGACGCAACCGCGCGGCGTGCGACGAGCGCGCGCTGGGCGTCGCTGGCAACGCGGCGCGTCGCGCCTTCACGGGCGATCTGCTGGAAAAGGTCGTCGAACGTCCCGATGGCGCCGCCGAGGAGCGCCGGCTGCAAGCCGAGCAGCTCGCGTTCGACGCGGTCGACGTCCGCCCGGTTCGGCACGATCAGGTACGGCTCGCGCGGAAGCGCGTCCAGATAGCGCCGCAGGAGAAGCGCCACCTTCCCCGCGTTCGCGGGGCCGGTGATGAGCATCAGACCCAACTGACCCATGCTACTTCCGGGTCCTGATGGCGTCTGCGCGCTCGCCAGGAACGTGCGGGAAAAGCCTACGCCACGCTAGGAGGCGCTCTTCGGGCGCCGGCCGCGACGGGCGACGGTGCGCCCGCCGAGGGCCTCCGCTTCCTCGTCGGTGACGTCGAGCTCACGCACGCCCTTGCGCGCGTCGCGGAACGTGATGCGAATGGTGGCGCCTTTTCCTTCGGGAATCTCGACGCCTGACATATCCGACACGAGCACGGTCTTCCGAGCCAAATCATTCCTCCTTGGACGCGGGAAACGCGGAGAGCTTAGCGCAGGGAAACTAGGCCGCTGCGCGTGCCGTGCGGATTTTCCAGGAGCGAAGCAGGCTCAGAAGCGCCTGTTCCTCGAGGTCGAGCCCCATATCCCGCGCACCTACCACGCGTAAATGGCGCGGGCGAAAATCGTCGATCGTCCGCCCGTCGAGGTACTGCTCGACGACGGCGGGGCTCACGTACGACGAACGTGCGACGGCCGGCGTGTTGCCGAGCTCCTCGCCGACGCGGCGCATCACCGCCGCGACGACCCGTTTCTGCTCGGTGACCGTCTCGACCGGCCCGCGCTCGGCGAATGCGATCGCGGCCGTGAGCGTCCCGCCCCAGGTACGGAAGTCTTTCGCCGTGAACTCGTCGCCGAGGTTCGTCCTGATGTACGCGTTGAGGCGGTGACCGGTCAGGTTGTGGCGCTCGCCTTCCTCGACATACCGGAAGAGCCTCCCGCGACCGGGTAGCGCCAGCAGATCCTTCATTGCGGTCGCGATCTCGGCGTCGACGAGCGTCGTCCGCACCAGCACGCGATGCTTCGCGCGGAAGTGAAAAGCGACGCGATTCCCACGGACGCGAACGTGCCGTCTCGTCAGCGTCGTGATCCCGAACGTCTTCGACTCCTTCGCGTACCGCTCGCCGCCGACACGGAACCAGGCGCGATTGATCAGGCGAGTCGCGATCGCGCTCACGCGGTCGCGGTCGAGCGCGTCGTGGTCCATGTGCTCGGCCATCACGCCGCGAAGGTCCGGCAACCGCTCGGCGAAGCGGATCAGCTTGTCGTACTTCAGCTGTTCCTGCTGCGCGCGAAACGCCGGGTGGTACAGGTACTGCCTTCGCCCCGCGGCGTCGATCCCCGTCGCCTGGAGCTTCCCGGTCGCGCTCGGCGAGATCCATACCTCCTTCCACGCAGGCGGGATCACGAGCGCCTTGATGCGCTCGAGCTTCGCATCGTCCGTGATGCGATTCCCGCGAGCGTCGTAGTACGTGAAACGACCCCGCGACCCGACGCGTCGCCAACCCCCTTTTCGTGCCATCGCCTCCCGGTACTGTCCGCGACCGTGAAGGCCAAAACGATCGTCGTTCTCGAAGGCGACGAAACCGGCCAGGAGCTGCTCGAGGAGGCTCTGCGGCTTCTGGAGCCGGACGTCACGGGGCTCGAGCTGGCCGTCGAACGCTACGACCTGTCGCTCGCGGCCCGGCGGGCGACTGAGAACCGCGTCGTCCACGAGGCCGCCGCCGCCATTCGCACCCACGGCCTCGGCCTCAAGGCGGCGACGATCACGCCCGAAGGGCGCAACGACGTCGGCTCGCCGAACAGGATCCTCCGCGAGGAGATCGGCGGCCGGGTGATCGTGCGCACCGGGCGCCGCATTCCGGGCGTCGTGCCGCTCGGCGGCGTGCACGCGCCGATCTCGATCGTGCGGATGGCGGTCGGCGATGCCTACGGCGCGGAGGAATGGCGCGAGGGTGAAGGAGACGACGAGGTCGCGTTCCGGACCGAGCGCATCGAGCGCCGCGTCTGCCATGCGGTGGCGGAATTCGCGTTCCGCCATGCGGAGCGCACGGGTGCGAAGGTGTTCGGCGGGCCGAAGTACACGGTCTCGCCGACGTACGAGGGAATGCTGAAGGAAGAGATGGACGCGGCGGCGGAACGACACCCCGACATCACCTACGAGCCGCAGTTGATCGACGCGACGTTTGCGCTCCTCGTCGCGTCCGCCGGAGATCCGCTCGTGATCCCGGCGCTGAACCGGGACGGCGACATCCTCTCCGACCTCGTGCTCCCGTTGTTCGGTTCGATCGCCGGCTCGGAGTCGCTACTCGTCGCGTTCGACGACGAGTTCGAAACGCGCGCGTTGATGGCCGAGGCGGCGCACGGAACCGCACCGTCCCTGCTGGGCAAGAACGTCGCGAACCCGATGGCGATGATCCTGGCCGGTGCCGCGCTGCTGACCGAGTGCGGCGACGACGCCGCCCAGGTCGGCCGCGCGATCCGGGAGGCCTGTCTGGAGGGGGTGCAGCAGGGTGTGCGGACCGCGGATCTCGGTGGTCACGCCGGCACGCGCGAGTTCACCGACGAGGTGATCCGTCGGACGCGGTCGAAGCTCGAGGTCTGGGCGGCGCTCTAAAAAGCCGCGGCGCTCGTCGCCGTGAACGCGCCGACGCGCCAGGCGGCAAGGAACGCGTGCGCGAGGAACGGGTCGAACTGCGTCCCGGCGCAGCGTTCGATCTCGGTCGCGGCGCGCGACGTCGGCAGCGCGCCGCGGTATGGCCGCGTCGTCGTCATCGCGTCGAATGCGTCCACGATTGCGAGGAGGCGGGCGCCTTCGGGGATGTCTCTTTTTGCCCCCGCCGTCGGGTGCGTCTGGATCTCGGCCAGCTCGCGCGCGTCGAGCGGGCCGCGCTTGCGCAGGATCGTCGTCGAGACGGTGATCTTGCCGATGTCGTGCAACCGCGCGCCGAACCCCAGCGCCGCCAACCGCTCCTCGTCCCACCCGAGCCAGGCTGCGAGCCTCTCGGCGAGGAACGTGACGCGCGCGGAGTGAGCCGCGGTCACGGGATCACGGGCGGCGAGCGCGGAGGCGAGGTCTCCGACCATCAGCCCGAATCGGTTTCCAGGCCGGCGGCGGTTTCCCTCCAGGGACGCCTCGGCGTCGAGTCAGCGCCAGATGCCGACGATCGGCCCGGCGGTCGCGGAGCGGCCGAGGCGGGGTAGGCCCCACGCGTCTTCGATCGTCCGGAGCAGCCCGTAGTGGCTCGTCACCGCGCTGAAGCGTGAGTGGGCGCGAACGGCGGTGCCGAGGGCAAGCGCCGGAACGTGGCCACCGCCGCGCGTGTTGGAGGTGCCCTCGTCGAAGACGACGAACACGACCGTCTTCGGCAGCCGAAGCAGCGGCGGAACGGTCGCCTTCAGCCAGGCGTCACCGGTCGCGACGGAGCAGTCGTGCATCGAGTGGCAGAGGTCCGGGACGACGAGCGCGAAGTTCGGCAGCGCGCCCGCCCGGAGGTCGGTCCGAAGCTCCGGCAGCGGGACGACGCGATTCAGCCGCGCAGGTGCCGCCACGACGTCGCGGAAATAGAGGAACGGCGCGTGCTTTTTCGCGTAGCGGCCGGCAGAGCCGCCGGTGAAGCCCCGGCGCGGGAGGCCCTCCGCGTAGAGCTTCCACGTCTTTCCCGCGGCGTCGAGCGTGTCTCCGAGGTTGCGCGCGGACACCACGCAGTCGGTGCAGTCGTCTGTGATCCCCTGCGTCGACCCGGAAACGAGCGCAAGGTAGTTCGGGAGGCTGGGATGTGTCACGCCGTAGTACTGCGTCAGCTGCGCGTACCGGCGGGCGAGCGCCGTGAACGTCGGTCCGTCCGGGCTACCGACCACTGATTGCTGTTCCTTGTTCTCGAAGACGATCACGACGACGTGACGAAACGGCGGAACCCGGGGGGCCGAAGCGCCGGCGGAGGCGAACGCCGCGGCGGCCGCGAGAACTGCAACGAGCGCTCTCACGTTTCGTACACCGCCGCTCTGCGCCGCCGAACGTGCAGCGCGCCGACCGCGAGCACGATCGCGACGCCGACGAGAACGCCCCCGTACACCCCGTAGCGCGCAATCGCCTCGGCTGCAGCCCTCCCGGCGTAGTACGCGATGAGGCCGACGCCGACCGCCCAGACCACTCCGCCCGCAGCGTTCCAGACGAGAAAACGCCACCACGAGAGACGGGTGATTCCCGCCATCCACGCGCCGGTGACGCGAAGCCCTCCGAAGAAGCGGGCGAAGAAGACGGCCTTGCCGCCATGGCGCTCGAAGAAGCGCTCGGCCGGCGGGAGTACGCGGTCGGCGAAACGCGCCGCCCGTTCGTACCGGTAGAGCAATCGTCGGCCGCCCTCACGGCCGAGCCAGTAGCCGATGTTGTCGCCGATGATCGCCGCCGCCGCGGCGACGACGATCACCGCGACGATCGACAGGCGCCCCTCCGCTGCGTAGACGCCGGCGGCGATCAGCGCGGTCTCGCCCGGCAGCCAAAGGCCCGCGGATTCGAGGCAGACGATCGCGAACAGAAACACGAGGCCGTAGTGCTCGACGAAGTGCGTCACTCCATCGTCCAGCCTAGCCACGGCCTAGACTGCGGCCCGGTGCGGATCGGGGTCCCTCGCGAGGTGCAACCTGGAGAACGGCGCGTCGCGCTCGTTCCGGACGTCGTCGCGCGGCTTTCCGGCGGCGGTTTCGAGGTCGTCGTCGAGCGGGAGGCGGGTGGCGCAGCGTCCTTCACCGATGCCTCGTACGACGGGGCAGGCGCGCAACTCGTCAGCGACGCATTCGATGTCGACGCCGTCGTAAAAGTGCGCAAGCCGACCGAGGCGGAGCTCGAGAAGCTGCGCGACGGCCGCGTACTGGTCGGTTTCCTCGAGCCGCTGACGGATCCGGACGGGGTCGAGCAACTCGCGGCGCGTGGCGTGACGGCGTTTGCGATGGAGTCGATCCCGCGGATCACGCGCGCGCAGCCGATGGACGCTCTGTCGTCGCAGAGCACGGTCTCGGGGTACAAGGCCGTCCTGCTCGCGGCGGAGCGGCTGCCGCGTTTCTTCCCGATGCTGATGACGGCGGCGGGCACGGTTCCGCCGGCGAAGGTACTCGTGCTGGGAGCGGGCGTCGCCGGCCTCCAGGCGATCGCGACGGCGCGGCGGCTCGGCGCCGTTGTGACGGGCTTCGACGTCCGGCCGGTCGTGCAGGAGCAGGTGGAGAGCCTCGGCGCATCCTTCCTCGACCTCGGCGTCCGGGGCGAAGAGACGGAGGGCGGCTACGCGCGTGAGCTCACCGAGGCGCAACAGCGGCAGCAACAGGACGAACTGGCGGCGCGAATTCCCGATTTCGACGTCGTGATCACGACGGCATTGATTCCCGGCCGTCCGGCGCCGCGCCTGATTCCCGAATCGGCGGTCGCCGCGATGCGCCCCGGCTCCGTGATCGTCGATCTCGCCGCGGAGGCGGGCGGCAACTGCGAGGTGACCGACCCAGGCTCCGAGGTCGAGCGAGACGGTGTCAGCGTCGTCGGTCTGCTGAATCTGCCGTCGACAATGCCGTACCACGCGTCGCAGCTCTACGCGAGGAACGTCGCGGCGTTGCTCCAGCACCTGGCACCGGACGGCGAGCTGACGCTCGACTGGGACGACGAGATCACAGCGGGTGCGTGCGTGACGCGGGCGAAGGCGGCGGCGTGACGCCGTTTGGCGTACTGCTCATTTGCGATCGGAGAGGACGGTCGTGCACACGTCCGTGATCGTCACCGAGCTCACGGTCCTCGTGCTCGCGATCTTCGTCGGCTTCGAGGTCATCTCGAAGGTGCCGACGATGCTGCACACACCGCTGATGTCGGGGACGAACGCGATCCACGGCATCGTCCTCGTCGGCGCGATCATCGTCGCCGGGCTTCCCGACCAGGTGACCTGGATCCGGATCGTGGCGCTCGCCGCGGTCGCGCTCGGGACGATCAACGTCGTCGGCGGTTTCGTCGTGACCGACCGGATGCTCGGGACGTTCAAGGGACGCAGGCGAGCGGATGAGCCGGACTGACGCGATCCAACTCGCCTACCTGGCGACGATCATCGCGTTCATCCTGGCGCTGCGGTTCCTCTC
>VAXB01000087.1 GCA_005883995.1 Actinomycetota bacterium | reverse complement strand
GGCCCAGTCACGGTTGATTAGGTCACGAAGAGTTAGTTGAGGTGGCCGCGATTCCGGCCGGGCGCGATCTGATATCGCCGACCCCACTGGCATTCCCCGGCGTGGCGACGGGTCTGGGCCACACACGCGACCCTATGACCGCCGACCAACGGACGCAAGGCCACGGATGCCAACGCCACATATCTGCCACATTTGCGCGGCGCGACGGCGGGGGTCAGGGAGCCGTTGTCCTCCGAGAACGGGGGAGGATGTGTGGCCTACCCGTTAGAGCCATCCGAGCAGCCGGATCGGCTCGGCGCGGTGCTGCGCACGCTCGGCGGCCCGCGCTAGCGTGGGCGAGTTCTTGGCAACTGCTCGGCGGGCGGAACGTCGCACGGCGCGGACGCCGGCCAAAGTCAGCGTCGAACGGGAACTAACGGTTTATCCGCGCCGAGCGCGGGAACACTTTTAGGTCGAGGCCGGGAGGTCCAGGTGTGGTGAAGGCCGTAGGCCGAGACCCCGCCTCCGGCCTCTGGCCGCCGTGTCCGTTCGGCCACTTCCGCCCGTAGTAACTAGTGCATAGGAACGGCCGTGGGCCGAGTCGTGGGAAGCCCGGGCGCTCGTGGCTCGGCCCGCTCCGGTGTGTTGCCAGTTCGCAAAACGGGCAACGGCTCCATCTACGCGATTCCTTGATTAGCAGCCAGTTCTGTCGCTCGGTGGAACTAGCGGTAACGCGGAGGAAGGCCGGATTGAGCCTGGGGGACTGGAGGTCCCGAGTTCGAATCTCGGCGCCCCGATCGGATGAAAGGCCCCTCAGGCGGCTTTTTGTTTGCGCCGATTTGCGGCCGTCCCAGCTACGGAGTCGGCGGGATGAAGCAAGCTGTTAAGGCGGCGAAGGAGTACCTGCAGACGCAGGCGTTCTCGCGAAGCGGCCTAATCCATCAGCTGGAATTCGACGGGTCACGGCCGCTCAGGCGCGGCACGGCGCGCTCGCCGTCGGGCTCTGACCGAACGGCAGGACGTGGTAGTCCAGCGGACGGGCGCGCGGCTTACCGCCCGTCCGCTAGTCGTCGAACAGCTGGGTCGAAAAGCCCTCCTGGGCGGCAACTAGCTGAGCCGCGATCACCCCATCGCGCAGCCCGACGTTTTGCACGGAACGGTGCGGGAATCCGCGGCCGTAGCCTGGGTCCCGTCGAGCCTGGGCAAACGACTTCGATTTCGCCCCGACTACATGCCCCTACCTCAAAAGCTTCAGGTTGCCTCGTCGGCCGGGAAGAGCGCCGGCGTCAACGCCTGGAAAGCGAGCGGGAACCTTGTCGACGCCGTTGGGAGGCTCGTCGACAAGGCGATCGACCGCGTGCTGCTCACGAACGAGCGCGTCACGTCCGCCGCCGAGGCGAAGCGCCTCCTCGCAGGGGATGCGGACACGGACGCGCTTGCGGGCGAGATCCAGAGAGTCGTCGTGCTCGCCATGCCGGTCGTCCGCATCCTCGCTCGCGGCGCCCGTCTCACCAAAGTGCCTTGGGTCCTGATCGCCTCGAGCGGCGTCTCGATCGGGATCGCCGTGAGAACCGGCGTGCGCGACTTGCAGGTGCTCGCATCGCTCGTCGCGCACCGCCTCGAGCAGGCGACCGGCGCGCCCAGCGACCCGGCACTCGTCAAGAAGCTTGCGGTCGATCTCTACCTCGATCCGAAGCACCCACTCGACCACATGGACGATGAGAAATTGCGGCTCGTCCGGCTCACCCGCAAATGGGTCGTGCGCGGAGCTTTCGGCCGCCGCAACCGGTCGAAGCGTGCCCTGAGGGCGCTCGACGCCGCGGAGCGACTGGACACGGCCGCGCTCGCGGCGCTGTCCACGCGCTGGACCGGCGGCGGCTGACCGCGCGAGAGGACGCGGCGAGCCCGCGACGGCTCCCTGGGAGAGTCAGCCGTCGCGGGCTCGCTCACGTTGTAGTCGGCCAGACGGCGGGGCGCGCCATTCGTCCGACCAGCCCTGACGAGACTCTTCGCCAGGTTCGCGGAGCGGAAGAGTGGGGGCGACGCTGAACGCGCCGCCCCCGGCTCACGCACCGGAGGCAGGGGAGGGAAGAGCTCCCCGCGAGACCCGCCGGGCTGCGGCGCCCCTCGGATTCCGCTTGATGCCTCCGCCCCCTAGTTCGGCATGTAGGCCGAACGGCCTACCGCCAAAAGCGAGACGCCGGAGTCGCCCATTGCGGCCGGACGTTCGTCCATCCTAGGACCGGCATGTATCCGCGCCAGAAGCGCATCGTCGATCTGGTCCTCGCCACCACGGTGCTCGTCCTCCTGTCGCCGCTGCTGCTGCTGATCGTGACCGCCTTCGGGCTCGACACGCTGGTCGTGCGTCGCGACCGAGGGCGGCTGCTCTACGCCGAGCGGCGAATCTCCAGGGGCCGTGAGTTCTCGCTCCTGAAGTTCCGGACGCTCCGCGAGGACGTTCTGATGCGCGCAGCCGGTCACGCCCGCCCCTACGAGCGAGACGTTGCGAACCTCACTGTCGCCGGGCGTTTGCTGAAGCGCTGGTATCTCGACGAGCTGCCACAGCTCTTCAACATCGTCCGCGGCGACATGAGCTTCGTCGGGCCTCGGCCGTGGCCACCGGAGCTCGTCGAGCAACAGGTGCGTGACGGGGTCGACTACCGGAACCACGTCGTCGCGGGATTGACCGGCGCCGCCCAAGTGACGAAGGGCGTTCCGGAAGCACGCTATGCGGCGAGCGACCTCGATTACGTCCGCGAGCTGAACACGCGGCGCGGCTGGAGCGTCGTCGCGTACGACCTCCGCCTCATGGTCCGCACGCTAGGGGTCCTTGCCCGCGGGCAGGGGCTCGCCGACTGAGGCGTGCCGGCGGTTTCGGCCTATTGCGGGATGCCGCTGAACAGGCCGTAGAACGCACGCAGTATGAGTAGCCCGCCGACGATCAGGGTGATGACGATCGCAATGCAGAGGCCCCACGTGGGTGCGAGTCGCAGGCGGTCGAAAAGCGCGGTCTGGTTCGAAGCACGGCGAAACGGATCCCGGTCCCGCACGTCCACTGATGGCTCGCCTGCCGTTTGCCGCACGGGCTGGGAGTCTAGGTGGGTCAGCGCTCGAGTACAACGCCTTTTTCTGCGTCTCGGGAGAGAGACGTCGAACCGTCCGGAGAAACCACGAAGGGGCGGCTGCGGCTCCGCCCCTTCGGGAAGATCGAGAACGCTTGTGTCTGCGGCGAACACAGCGGCTCGGTCGGTACGAGGCTCACCTTGGCAGCCCCACCGGATCCGCGCGTGACCCGGAAGGGGGAAAGTGAAGTACCCCGATCAACCGCGGATGGGGGAGAAGTGAAGCGGCCGGTGCGGCCGAGGATATGGGTGCGGCGATGTGGGGCCCGATGCGGCGGGGCCTCGGCGCCGAGAGCGTGAAGGCCGGAGCCCGGGCGGCGGGCGCCGGCCTCGACCTCTTTTCCGGGAGACGCGACGGAAATAGAGGGAAGCGCGCTGCGCGACCCCGCGTGGCCGCCCGCGGCTGCTGCGACGCGCTTCCCTCGACGGACAAGTCCGGGCCGCAGAACGGACCAAGCCTTGCCGCGGGGTGATCCTACACGCGGCACGCGCGGCCGCATCCTGTCCGAAAGGGACACGATGGGCACTCGCATTTCTGCGTGTCACACTCCGCTCGGTGGCAACTGCGGTCGAGACGGGCGCCGAAAACGTCACGTGGGATCTCGGCGACCTCTACGCGGGCGTCGACGATCCGGCGTACACGCGCGACGCCGACGAAGCGCTCCAGGCCGCCAAGCGGTTTCGCGAACGCCATGCAGGCGCGGTCGCATCGCTCGACCCCGGGACGCTCGCCGAAGCTGTCGCCGAATTCGAGCGCATCCGCGCGCAGATCTATCGTGTCCGCCTGTTCGTCGAGCTCCAGTTCGAAGCCGACGCGACCGAGGAGCATGGCGCGCTCCTGCAGCGCGCCAAGGAGCGCGAGACGGCAGTTCTGACGGAGCTCCTCTTCTTCGACCTGGAATGGTCGCGCACGGAGGACGACCTCGTCGACGCCGTCCTTAGCGCACCAGTGCTCCAGAAGTACAGGTACGCGCTCGCGTCGCGGCGGCGGTTCAGTGCGTACCTCCTTAGCGAGCCGGAGGAGCGCA
This sequence comes from Actinomycetota bacterium, assembly GCA_005883995.1. Classification (GTDB taxonomy): domain Bacteria; phylum Actinomycetota; class Thermoleophilia; order Gaiellales; family Gaiellaceae; genus 3-1-20CM-4-69-9. The sequence goes on along the minus strand of VAXB01000087.1, from coordinate 19,116 downwards.
TCGCTGCGGAGAAGGACATCACGGGTGTCGACACCTGGCGCCGCCTCTATGGCGAGCTGCTGTCGCGGCTGCGCGTGCGACTCGACGACCGAGAGCTGTCGTACGCGGAGGCAGCTCCGTTGCTCGAGACGCTGACCGACCGCGCGGCGCGGCGCGACGTGTCGGAGGCGATCACGGCGGGGCTCGAAACCGAGGTGCGGATGCGTGCGTTCGTGCTGAACACCGTCGTCAACGACCGCGCGGTCGAAGATCGCCTGCGCGGCTACCGAACCTGGATCTCGGCGTTCAACCTCGAGCACGAGATCTCCGACGAGGCAGTCGACGCACTGGTCGAGTCCGTCGTCGCGCGTTTCGACATCGCTCGGCGGCACTTCCGGCTGCGCGCGCGTCTCCTCGGGCTCGACCGGCTCGCGTCGTACGACCTGACCGCACCGGTGGCGGAAGACGTGCCTGCGGTGTCGTGGGACGAAGCGCACGCGATCATTCTCGACGCGTACGGAGCCTTCTCGCCGCTCGCCCGGGAAATCGTCGACCGAGCGTTCGACGGGCGCTGGATCGACGCGGCGCTTCGGCCGACGAAAGGCGCGGGTGCGTTTTGCACGCGCCCCGAGCCGCGATCGCATCCATTCGTGCTCGTGAACTACACCGCCAACTGGCGCGCGGTCACAACGGTCGCGCACGAGCTCGGGCACGCGTTGCACGGCGTGTTGGCACAACCGCAGGGCTTCCTCAACGGCTCGTATCCGCTCACGGTCGCCGAAACGGCGTCTGTCTTGGGCGAGTCGCTGACGTACGACACGCTGCGGCGCCGAGAGCAGGACCCGCGCGCGCAGCTCGCGCTGATCGTGTCGCAGCTCGACACGTTCGTCCGAACGGCGTTCATGCCGGTGGCCGGCAACCGCTTCGAGCACGCGCTCCACACGAAGCGCCGTGCGGAAGGCGACCTGCCGGTTGAGCGGATCAACGAGCTCTGGGTCGAGGCGCTCCGCGGGTACTGGGGCGACGCCGTGGACGGAGTGGCGGACCGCGCGGTGTGGTGGAGTGCGACCCCGCACTTCGTCTTCGCGCCGGGGTACATGTATCCGTACGCGTTCGGTCTGCTCCTGTCGTTTTCGATCTACAGGCGCTGGGTCGACGAGGGCGACGCGCTCGTCGAGCCGATCCTGGACTTTCTGCGCGCCGGCGCGACGAAGCCGCCCGCGGAACTCGTCCGCGGCGTCGGCTTCGACCTCGGCGACCCGGCGTTCTGGCAACACGGGCTCGACGCCGTCGAAGCGCTCGTCGTCGAGGCCGAAGACCTTGCCGCGCGCATGCCCGCCGAATGAGTGGTGGGCCGCGGATGCGGCCCCACCGCCGGTCGATCTGAGAAGCTTCTACCGATGATCCGGCCGCTCGTCCTCGTCCTCGTGGCGCTGGCGTGGCCGGCCGCTGCGAGCGCCGCTCCAATCCGAAGCGCGATCTTCTTCTATCCCTGGTACTCGACTGCCACCCACGACGGCGGCTACGCCCACTGGCAGCAGGGGTCGCATACGCCGCCGTGGGACATCGGCTCCGTCTACTTCCCGGCGCGGGGCGCCTACTCGAGCGCGGATCCGCACGTCCTCGTCGCGCAGATGCGCGACATTCGACGGGCCCGCGTCGACGAGGTCGTGAGTTCCTGGTGGGGACCCGGCTCGCCGGAGGACGATCGTCTGCCGATGATCCGGCGGATCGCGCGGCGCGAGGGTCTCAACCTGGCGATCCAGCTGGAGCCGTATCGCGGACGCTCGATCGCGTCGATCGGCCAAGACCTCGCGTACCTGCGCGGCCTCGGGATCCACGACGTCTATGTCTACCGATCGGAAGATTTCCCGGCCGAGGCATGGGCGACGCTGCCGCTGAAGCTCAGCGGCGTCCGAACATTCGCGCAGACGAGCCGGATCGGCTTCGCCGCGAAGGCCGGGTTCGACGGCTTCTACACATACGACATCCTCGTTTACGGCGGGGACAAGTTCGCGCGCCTGTGCGCCGAGGCACACGCGGTGAAGCTGCTCTGCGCGCCGTCCGTCGGCCCGGGCTACGACGCCGAGCAGGCGACCGGCGACCCGAACGTGAAGCCGCGGGACAACGGCGCGACGTACGACACGATGTGGCGCGCCGCAGTCGCGGCCGGCGCAGATCTCGTCACGATCACGAGCTACAACGAGTGGAGCGAGGGCACCCAGATCGAGCCCGCCGGCCACGGCGGGCGCTACGAGAGCTACGCGGGCGCTTACGGCCTGCGCGGCCGGGCCGCGCCGTATGCGTACCTGCGCGCCACGCGGCGGTGGACGGACCGCTTTCGCGACGTGCGCAGGCGGTAACTCAGACGAAGACGTCGGCGCCGCAGCCGGCGACGAGCGCTTCGAAGATATCGTCGGCGCCACGCAAGGAGGGGTGGTTCAGGTCGACGCGAGCCTCGGGCCAGCTCTGGAGCCCGAGCGCTGCGGCGCCCTCGCCGGCACCGATCGAAAGAAGTGCGTCCGTCGAGAGGACGTTTCTGCGGCCCGACTGTCGACGCGCGATCCCTTCGAGCTCGCGGAGCTCCTCGAGCGGGTCGATCCGAACGTTCGAGTCGGAGCCGATGCAGATCCCGATTCCGCGCGTGCAGATGCGTTCGAGCGGAACGAACCCGTCGCCGAGGCTGGCCTCCGTGGTCGGGCACGCGCAGATGCGTGCCCGTGCGCGCGCGAGCAGGTCGAGCTCGTCGCCGTTCGCGTGCGTCGCGTGGACGACGGTCGTCCGCTCGGAGAGGCACCCCGTCCGTTCGAGCAGCTCGATCGGGCGGATCCCGTGCTCGGCGATGCACTCCTCGATCTCGCGTGGCTGCTCGTCGGCGTGGACGTGGAGCGGCAGCCGCTCCGTGTCGGCGTAACGGCCGATCTCCCCGAGCCAGTCGGCGGGACACGCGCGGACGGAGTGGGGGGCGACGCCGACGGCGACACCGGCCGCACGCAGCTTCTCCACCTGCCGCAGGTAGTCGGCCGACGAGGCCTGGCGGAAGCGGTCCAGGCCGCCGCGGCCGTACGCGGTGAGAAGGACGACGAGCGTGATTCCCGCCTCGTCGGCCGCCTCGGCCGCGGCGAATGCCTCCTCGAGGCCGAGGTAGTGGAACTCGCCGACGGCGGTGTACCCGGCGGCGAGCAGCTCGCGGTAGACGAGGACGTACTCCTGCCGTACGAGCGCGGGCGTCTGGCGGCCGGCCTCGGCGAGCATCTGCTCGCGCCACGCCCAGAAGTCACCGCCGCCCGAGCGACCGCGGAGCGCGCGCTGGAATGCGTGACAGTGCGCGTCGACGAAACCGGGCAGCGTCAGCGTGTCGCCCACGCGGCGAATCGTCACAGTTCCGGAACAGACACGCGCGTCGCAACGCGTTAGCGTCGACCTCGAGGGTGGCGGGCTTGATCCCCACCCTCGTTGGGTGGGGGTGCGCGGCCATGTCCCCGACGGGCTCGGCGGAAAAGGGGCCTGGACTCGGGCCGACTATCCTTGTCCGCATGTCGGCGCGTGCAGTCCCTGCTCCGCTCGCTCAGCTGCCGAACGCGCTCACTGTCGCTCGGCTCCTGCTGATCCCCGTCTTCGTCGCGCTGATGCTCTCCGCGGAAGGCGGCCACAGCTGGGCGGCCGGGATCGTGTTCGGGATCGCCGGCGTCACCGACCAGATCGACGGCTACCTCGCGCGGCGCTGGCGGGTGGAGTCCGCTTTCGGGAAGGTCGCCGACCCGCTTGCCGACCGGCTGATGATCGACGCCGCCGTGATCCTCCTGTTTGCCGCCGACCACATGCCGTGGGCGGGGCTCGTCGTCATCCTCGGCCGCGACATCGCTCTGATGCTCGGCTACAAATTCGCCGCGCCGCAGGGGTACGACCTCCAGGTCAACATCGTCGGCAAAGCCGCGACGTGGCTCCTGTATCTGGGAATCGGCTTCCTGCTCGTCACCGACCGCGACACGCGCTGGCCGTACTGGATCTTCTGGGCCGGCCTCGTGCTCGCCGTCATCGCAGGCGTGCAGTACGCGGTCGCGGCCTGGAAGGCGACGCGCGCATGAAGGCCGTGGTCATGGCGGGCGGGGAGGGGACGCGCCTCCGTCCGCTCACTTCGAACCAGCCGAAGCCGATGGTCCCGATCGTCGGCAAGCCGTGCATGGAGCACATTCTCGAGCTCCTCCGGACGCACGGCCTGACCGACGTGATCGTCACCGTCGCGTTCCTGCCGCAGGCGATCCGCGGCTACTTCGGCAGCGGCGAGTCGCTCGGCATGCAGGTCGGCTACTCGGTCGAGGAGTCGCCGCTCGGGACCGCCGGCTCGGTGCGGAACGCCGGGCGTCAACTCGACGACACGTTCCTCGTCATCTCCGGCGACGCACTCTGCGACGTCGACCTCTCCGAGCTGATCGGCTTCCATAAGGAGCGGGGCGCCGCAGTGACGATCGGGCTGAAAGCGGTCGACAACCCGCTCGAGTTCGGGATCGTCGTGACCGACGAGGAAGGGCGGATCGAGCGCTTCCTCGAGAAGCCGTCGTGGGGCCAGGTCTTCTCCGACACGATCAACACCGGCATCTACGTCGTCGAGCCGGAAGTGCTCCGGCACGTGCCGACCGACCGCCCGTACGACTTCTCGAAGGAGCTGTTCCCGTACCTGCTCGAGATGGGCCGACCGATGTACGGCTTCACGATGGACGGCTACTGGCAGGACATCGGCAACCTCGACCAGTTCCGGCAGGCGAACTTCGACGCGCTCGACGGACGCGTCCGCCTCAACATCCCAGGCATCCAGATTCGCGGCAACGTCTGGCTCGGGGACGGCGTCGAGCTCGATGACCTCGACCAGATCGAAGGCCCCTCGTTCATCGGCAACTACTGCCGGATTGCGCCGACCGCGACTGTCGGTCCGCACGCGGTGCTGTCGAACAGCGTGACGCTGCGAGAGCGTGCGCGCGTCGTGCGGTCGATCGTCGACGCGTCGACGCACGTCGGCCGAAGCGCCGCGATCGAAGAGCATGATCTTCCCCGTCGTCCGGATCTACCCGTACAAGGAGGTCGAGTCGGGTGCGCAGATCCACGAGAGCCTGATCTGGGAGTCCCGTGCGACGCCGCGGCTGTTCGGGCGCGATCTCGTCGCCGGGCTCGTGAACGTCGACCTGACGCCCGAGGTCGCCGTCCGCCTGGCTGCCGCACTCGGCACCGCGCTGCCTCGCGGCGCGCGCGTCGTCGCGAGCCGCGAGGCTGCACCGGCGTGCCGGATGACGAAGCGCGCGCTCATCTCGGGGCTCACATCGACCGGCGTCGACGTCGCCGACCTGCGTGTCCTGCCGGCCGCGGTCGCCCGTCATTTACTGAAGAGCGAGGGCTACGGCGCGGGCGTCCACGTCGGCACGAGCCAGGCGGACCCGGAGATCGTCCAGATCCGCTTCTTCGAGTCACCGGGGATCCAGATGACGGCCGCAATGCAGAAGGAGGTGGAGAAGAACTTCACGCGCGGCGAGCTTCGACGGGCAGCGTTCGGCGCGATCGGCGACGTCAGCTACCCGGCGCGCGTGCGGGAGACCTACGCGCAGGACCTGCTCGACAGTGTCGACGTCGACGCGATCCGCGAACGGGGCTTCCGCCTCGTCGTCGACTACGGCTACTCGGCGGCGTCGTTCGTGCTCCCGCTCCTGCTCGGTCCGCTCCAGGTCGAGGCCGTCTCGACGCACGGCTTCACGACCGATCGAACGGACTCCGGCCCGCAGCTCCTTCGCGAGGCGATCGGCCAGGTCAAGCAGCTCGTCCCGGCGGTCCGTGCGGACCTCGGCGTCGTACTCGACCGCGCGTCCGAACGGCTGTATCTCGTCGACGAGAACGGCCGCGAGATCCCGGTCGAGCAGACGCTGCTCCTCTTCCTCCGTCTGCTCGGGTCGAACGGGAGGCACGGAAAGCTCGCGTTCCCCGTAACCGTCACGAGTCAGGTCGACCACCTGCTCGAAGGCAGCGGGCTAGAGGTCGTCCGCACGCCGGCCTCGCTCGCCGAGCTGACGAAGGCGGCGGCCGAGGACGGCGTCATCTTCGCGGGTGCCGTCGGCGGCGGCTACGTCTTCCCGGAGTTCATCCCCGCCTACGACGCGATCGCGAGCCTCTGCAAGCTCCTCGAGCTGCTCGCGCCGGTGAGCCGACCGCTCTCCGACCTGATCGCGGAGCTGCCCGCGTCGACGCTCGTGCACCGGCAGCTCCACTGCCCATTCGCGCTCAAAGGCCTCGTGATGCGCGTGCTGACCGAGCGGTTGAAAGACCGGCGGCTGGACCTCACCGACGGGATCAAGGTCTTCGACGAGCGGGGGTGGGCGCACGTCCTGCCGGATCCCGACGAGCCGCTCCTCCACCTCTACGCCGAGGGCGGGACGGTCGAGGAATCGAAGATGCTCGAGTCCGAATTGAGGGCTCTCGTGGAGCAGATCATGGACAGCGAAGGGGCTGAAGTCTCAAGTAGAGCTTGACCCTCGTGCTTCAATGAGTCCGACCCTCGACGACGAAAGGCGGACTGTGGAGCCACTGCCCGACCTCGGAACGCTCGGCGACGACGAGCTGAAGCGCCTGATCGACGACCTGACGGCGGAGGAACAGGAGATCTCGTACCAGCGGCGGCTGCTGCACGGGAAGATCGACATCCTCCGCGCGGAGCTCGTCGCACGCCTCCAGAAGACGGAGGGCCGGAGCGTGCTCGACCAGCTCGACGTCGACCGGCTGACGGAGATCCTCACGGCGAAGGCCGCGCCGCCGGCGTAAAGGCCGTGTCACGCGCTCTGCGCCCGAGTGACGCGCGCGCAACGCGCGCCGCCTCCGGCGTTTCACCGCGGCCGCGACAGCATCGGAACGAGCTATGAGCCACATTTACTGCCAGGAGTGCGGATTCCAGAATCCGGAGTCCGCGAACTACTGCTCCCGCTGCGGCGCGCTCCTCGTCAAGGACGGGGGCGGCGTCGAGTCGACCCAGACGTTCACGCCTGACGACGGCGAGCTCTCGCCGTCCGACACGCTGGACGACCTCGCGATCAAGGGCCCGGCGCTCGTCGTGCGAAGCGGCGGAGGACGCGCCGGCGAGACGTTCCTCCCGGAAGGCGACCAGACGACGATCGGGCGATCTCCGGACTGCGGCATCTTCCTCGACGACGTGACGGTGTCGCGTAAGCACGCCGTGCTGTCGAAGCGCGACGGCGTCTTCACGATCGAGGACCAGGGAAGCCTCAACGGGACGTTCGTCAACCGCAAGCGGGTCGAATCGGCGCAGATCGACGACGGTGACGAGCTGCAAATCGGGAAATACCGGCTGACGTTCCTGAACCGCTGATGGCGACCGCGTCGAGACAGCGGCTGCTGACGATCGGAACCGTCTGCGGGATGCTCAAGGACGAGTTCCCGGACATCTCGATCTCGAAGATCCGCTACCTCGAGGATCGGGGGCTGCTCGCGCCGCGCCGCACGCGCGGCGGCTACCGGATGTTCAGCGAGGCGGACGTCGAGCGCCTCGAGACGATCCTACGGCTCCAGCGCGACGAGTTCCTCCCTCTCAACGTGATCCGGCAGGAGCTTGCGTCACCGGGCAGCGCGGAACGCCGTCGGAAGCGGCCGCTCGGTGCCTCCGCCGAGGAGGAGCGGCTCGATCTGGCCGAGCTCTGCGAGCGTGCGGGCATCGACGCCCGCCTGGCGTCCGAGCTCGAGGACTACGGGCTGATCCAGGGCCGCGCCGAGGGCGGCGGCCGCGTCTTTGCGGAGTTGGACGCCGACATCGCGGCGGCGTGCGGCCAGCTGGCGCGCTTCGGGATCGACCCGCGCCACCTCCGAACGTTCAAGACGGCGGCCGATCGCGAGATCGGCCTCCTGGACGCCATCGTCACGCCCGCCCTTCGCGCGCGGAACCCGGAGCGCCGACGCGGCGCACTGGAGGATCTCGAGGCCCTTGCTGCGCACGCGCAGGAGCTGATGCAGCTGCTGTTCCTGCGCGCGCTGCGCCGGCTTGCGTCAACATAGGCCGGTGAATCTCGCCGAGAAGGTCCGCGAGGTCCCCGACTGGCCGCAGCCCGGCGTCAGCTTCAAGGACGTCACGCCCCTCCTCGCGGATCCGACGTCGCTGTCGTACGCGATCGAGCAGCTCGCCGCGTGGGGGAAGGAGATGCGCCCGGATCTCGTGCTCGGTGCAGAAGCGCGCGGGTTCATCCTCGGCGCGGCGATCGCGCGCGAGATCGGCTGCGGCTTCATTCCGGCGCGGCGGCCTGGGAAGCTCCCGCCGGAGACGGTGAGCGCCACGTATGCGCTCGAGTACGGCGAGAACGCGCTCGAGCTGCATCCGAACATGATCCCCGCGGGCGCGCGCGTCCTGATCCACGACGACGTCCTCGCGACGGGCGGCACGGTCGAAGCGATCGCGACGAAGCTCGTCGAGCGCCTCGGCGGCGAAGTGGTCGGCTGCTGCTTCCTGATCGAGCTGACGTTCCTGAACGGCCGGGAGCGGCTGTCCGACTATGACCTTCATGCCTTGATCGAGTACTAGCACGTCGGTTTCGCCGTCCGACGTGCCGATTACAACGGCACCATGTACGACGCTCTGACCGGCCGGTTCACGTTCGCGTGTCCGACGCGCGGTGAGACCCGTGTCACGCTGTCGTCGTTCCGGCACCTCGAGCGCTTGCCCGGCGCGGCGCACCCGGCTGTCTTCCGCGTCCTCTTCGAATGCGGCTGCGGCGCCGAGCACGACGGCCTGGTCACGCACGACGACCTCGACTGGGCGCCGCTCGGGCTGGACGACGGGTTGTTCTTCAACGTGATGACGGCGACGCTCGACAGCGTGGCGGCCGAATTCGGCGACACCGCTGCCCGCCGCATCGAGGCGGGGGAATGGCCGTGGAGCTTCTTCTGCTATCCGGAGGAGCGCCCTCGCCCGGTCTTCCCGTCGTCGTTCTTCCTGCTCGCGCCCGGCGACGGCTCGCTCGGCCTCGCCGTCAAATGCCCTGCGTGCCAGCGAACCTCGGTCAACCTTGTCTCGCACCACCACATCGACCTGCCGTGGCACAACGATCCCGAGGTGGGGGTCGTCGAACACGTGTTCGCCGAAGACATGGCTCCAACCGTGGAGGAATTCCGCGCCGAGCTCTACTCGGCGCGTTTCGACGCCCGCCGCACCGGTCTGTAGCGGGATTCCGTTTCCCCTTTGGAGGGAATCACCCCTCTGCCACAACGGAGTGAGGTGATCGAATGGTTGGACTAACAAGAGGGCCCGTTACGCTGCTTGCCGCAGCAGTGGCCGGCCTGTTGATCTGGATCGCGGCGCAGCTCAACAACGCACACGAGGCCGGGTACTGGGGCATCGTCGGGCTGATGGCCGGGGCGGGTCTCGTGATGGCCGTCTCGCAGATCCTGGGCGGCTGGACGAAGTGGGGCTGGCCGCGCCTGTCAGCGTCCGTCTTGCTGATCGCGTTCGTTCCCGTCGCGATCGCGACGCTCTGGGTGATCTTCGCCGGAGAGCCGCACGCTGGCTGGTTCCACAACCACGTCATGGCGTGGACGCGCGACATCCACATCAGCGGCCTCGTCACCGACCTGCTGAAGTACATCCCGGTGCTCGCATTCGGCACGGGGCTCGTGTTCGGCTTCTCGTTCGATACGACCGGCCCGCGTGTCCGCCCGGTCGTCGAGCGCGACCGGAAAGTCGATCGGCGCCGTGACGTCGCCCCGCCGGCCGACCGCAGTGCCGCGGACGAGCCGCTGACCGCGGATCGGACGGGCTCGACCGCAGCGACGCGCGAACGCGAGCCGGTCACAAGCGATGGACGACCGGTCGAGGGCACCGGGACGACACGCGATGGCTCGCCGGTCACGAGCGACGGCCGGACGGTCGAGGACACCGAGACACGCGCACGTCCTAGGCCGTAACGGAGCACCCGAAGCCGCCCCGCGGAACGATCGCGGGGCGGCTTTAGCCCGCTTCTAGGGATGAACGGCCGCGGCGCGGCCGCCGATCCCTGGAAGGCCATGTCACACACCGTTATGCCTACGGGCGGGGGGAGAGGTGTAGAGCTCCTCCTCGCTCATTGCGACGCGCTCACGCGGCTCGAGGGCACACGCAAGCCGGCGATCGAGCGACTGGAGCGTCGCGTCGGCCGCGACCTCGCGCACCTACTCGTGAGTGCACTCGCGGCGCGGACGCCGCGCTGCGTCGACCTCGCGGCGTAAGAGCAACCCTCGTGCTTAGACGTCCTCGCCGTGGGTGCGGACGAAGAGGAAGATCGCGCCGAAGCTGATCACGCCGAGGAGGAACGCCGTTCCCTTGTCGACGCCGACCGCGCGCGAGCCGATCCAGACGAACACGCCGAGGCCGAGCGCCCACAAGAACGACGTGATGCCGCGGTCGATGCTCGGTGGACGCAGGTGCACGGTGCGACGATAAACGAAGCAAGCTCGCGGGCCGGAGCCTGCGTGTCGCGAGCCGGAGACTGCGTCTCGGACCATAAAAATTCGCCGAGCCGGTTTCGCTTTCGTCCACCGCTTCCGCTGACTTTCCGCCTTCGCCTTGCGGCGACTTCGTACTGCCTTCGGATTCGGTTTCGACCTACTTGCGCTCCGTGCTCGGCGCAAGAGGGAACGTACGAGATGCAAGGAGGGCGATCAACCCCGCCGGAAACGTCATGGCCGCATTTTGCGGTTTTTTCTGTTTTCAACATTTCCACAGCGTTTTTTGCAGCTGTGGATAGGCCTGTGGAAACCCGTCAGACGGCGAAGATGATCAGCGAAACGAGCCCTGCGATCACGCAGTAGACGGCGAACGGCGTGAGCCGGTTCGTCTCGAAGTAGCGCATCAGGAAGCGCACCGAGAACCAGGCGGCGACACCGGCGCAGAGGGCGCCGGCGAGGGCGGGGCCGCGCACGCCGTTCCCGGTCGACCCGAACAGGTCCGGCAACTTCAGGAGCGCGGCGGCTCCGATGATCGGCGTCGCGAGCAGGAACGCGTATCGGGCGGCGTCTTCGTGGGTGAGCCCGACGAAGAGCGAGCCGCCCATGGTCACGCCGCTGCGGCTGATCCCGGGGAAGAGGGCGGCCGCCTGGGCCGCGCCGACGCCGACGGCCTCCTTCCAGCCGAGCGTCGCGAGCCGCTTCTCCGCGTCTTCGTCGGTCTCTTCCTCGGGTCGGCGCTCGAGCTCGTCTGCGCGCTCCTCGGCTCCGGGGGCGCGGCGACGCAACCACTCCGCGCCGAAGAGGATGAGGCCGTTGACGATCAGGAATACCGCGGCCGCGCTGGGATTGGCGAAGAGCTTGCGCAGCGGGTGCTCGAAGAGGAGCCCGAGGAGACCCGCGGGGATCGTCCCGACGAGCAGGAGCCAGGCGAGCCGCGCATCCGGGTGGGCGGCGCCGATCTGGCGGTCGCGCAGGCTCCGACCGAGGCCCTTGATGATCCGCACCCATTCGCGGATGAAGAAGATGAGCAGGACGAGCGCCGTCGCAAGGTGCGTCGCGACAAGGAAGGCGAGGAAATACGGCTCCTTCTGGTTGAGATCCCAGCCGAACAGCTTCGGAAGGATCACCGCATGCCCGAGGCTGGAGATCGGAAAGAGCTCCGTGATCCCCTGGATCAACCCGATCACGATCGCCTGGAAGTAGGTGATCGAGTGCGCCGCAGCGACGATCACTATGCGGGTGTGGCGGTGCGGTCGCGCGGCCCCGTGCGGAACCAGGCGAATGCGAGGCATGCGAGCCCGAGCAGAAGCGCCGCGATCCCGTGCTTCACGTGATGATGCGTCGAGGGCTGCGAGGAGTGGCCGGGGAAGAACGATGGAAGCGCGTGCGCGTTCTCGACCATGTAGATCACGCCGACGACGATCAGCAGGATGCCGATCACGGCCGCGATGACACCGAGGAGGCGGTCGTTCCGCATCGGTAGGACGATAATGCAGCCGGTGGACAGCCGCGCGGCTCGTCCGTCTAGTTTCCGGCCCGCCCGACGGGCATTCGAAGCAGCCGTGCGTAGGGGATGCCGGTCGCCGGATCGCGGTAGACGGCGCGGTAGAGCGTCGGCGAGGTCACGGGCTGGTCGTTGGCGCTGAACGAGCCGTCCCTTGCGAGCGGAACCGTGGCGACGAGGGTCCGTGGCAGGCCCGGCGCCTCGCGGAACACATCGACCGAGCCTCCGCTCGCGCCGACGACCCGTCCGCTCACCGCGCCGGTCGCATCGCCCCGCAGCTCGACCTGAACCGACGGTCGCGCTGGCGAAGCGAACCACTCGATGCCGCGGTAGGACTCGAGCAGGACATTGCGTGCGCCGCCGGCGCCGACGGCATAGCCCTCGATCGCGCCGTCGAGTTCCGTCGTCGCTCCGTTGACGTCGGCGAGGAGCCCGGCCGTGGCGGTCCCGTCGCCGACCGGCACGGCCTCGTTCGCCGCAATCTCCGGCTGCCCGGCCGCGACCGCGAGCGCCGCGACCTGCGCATGCGTGAACACGGTCGAGGTCGTCTCGGTGTCGGCGCGCTGCGTCAGCAGGACGTCGCTCTCACCGAACTCCGGCTCGAGCAGCGTCGCGGCCGTCCAGGTCGCGCCGCCGGCCGCCGCTGCGTAGACCGGCCCGAAACCGTCGCCGCGGATGCTCGAGAACAGGAACTGCCCGAGCCACTTGCGGCCGTTCTGGGGAATCCATTCGATTGCCTCCGTGCCGAACGCCTCGATCACATGGATGCGGCCGCGCACGAGGACAGGCGCGGCAGCCGGCGGCCGCATCGCCGACGGAAAGCCGCGCAGCGTGATCGGCGTCGCGACCAGGCGCCCGCCGCGCCCGACGCGCACGAGCCGGAGGAACGTGTCCAGTGAGGCCCGGCGCAGCGCATACGCCACGACCGGGGAGCCCTTGGGATCGAGCGCGATTCCGGGTGCGCCAAGGAGGGTGCCGCGCGTGCGGGTCCGCACAACCGTCTGCTGGCGGAAGCCGGATGCCGTCTGCCGAACGAGCACGAGCTTCGAGCCGGCCGCGTTGCGCGCGAGCACCGAGACACGGCCGTGCGCGTCGACGACCGCGCCGGCGAGCTCGAGCCCCGACGGCGCGAGCGCGAGGCAGCGCACGGCCAGGCGACGCGTCCAGCGGGCCGAGATGCGGCGCGCGACGTACAGCGCACAGCCGTCGACGTACGCGACGGACGGCGTTGCACCCGGACCGAAAGCGAGCGCCGAGGCGCCGCGGCTGGAGGAGACGAGCTCTGCGCCGGACGTGATCGGGAAGAACAGCGCCGAGGCCGCGATCAGCCCGATCAAGCTCAACTTGACATAACGCCTGTTCTCGTGCATTCGGTTCAAGCCGGGATCGGCTTGCGGAAGCGATGCTAGCCCGGTAACGCCGCCAGACGAAGGTCCAGGCGCTTTTGGCCGTCGGTCGGGGTCCGCGAGACGGTGCGCGAGCAAGAATCGTCCGCATGACGTGCTCCCTGTCCTGCGCCGAATGTCATGCCGAGACCGACGTCTTCGAGCGCCGCTGGGGAGCGTTCCTCACCGATGACGAGTACGAGCCGGCAGGGGTCGCGATCCTCTGTCCCGCGTGTGCAGAGCGCGAGTTCGGCGCGCCGCGCCGGAGGAACCGCAGCGACACCGAGTAACAGAGCTCCGTCTCGCGGTAGCCGTGGGGCCGCGGGCTGGGTCTTGGCGCATTCGCGGCCCCGCCGATTGCGCAACCGAGAATAACGGCGAAACGGCCGGCGCGCCCAGACCGGGCTACTTGAGGTGCCGGTCGAACCAGTCGAGCAGGACCTCGAAGCGCTGAACGCGGTGTGTCGGCGACCCCGAGCGCGAGAGCTCATGGCCCTCGGCCGGGAAGCGAACCAGTTCGACGTCCTTGTGCGCGAGCCGCAGCGTGATGAACAGGTGCTCCGCCTGCTCGATCGAGCACCGCAGGTCGTTCTCCGAATGCATGATCAGGAGCGGCGTCTCGATCGCCGACGCGTACGTCGACGGTGAGTGCTCGACCCACGCATCGAAGTCGTCGTACAGGAACGAACCGAACTGGCCCGCGAACGCCCAGAAGACGTCGCTCGAGCCGTACGCCGAGACGAGGTTGTTGACCGCGCGCTCCGAGCAGGCTGCCTTGAACCGGTTCGTGTGCCCGACGTTCCCCAGCCGGGGCCTTCGCCGCTCGACGGACCGCGGATCGCGCGGCCCCAGGCCTCGGTGTAGCCCGAGGAGCCGCGCGGGTTGGCGTAGACGACGGCGTAGCCCGCGCCCGCGTAGACCTGGAACTCGTCGAAGAAGCCGGTCGAGTACTGCGTGAACGGGCCGCCGTGGATCGACAGGAGGGTCGGGTATCGGCGTCCCTCCTCGAACGCCGTGGGCCGGACGATCCAGCAGTCCACCTCGGAGCCGTCCTCCGACCGCGCGGTGAAACGCTCCGGCTCCGAGAAGGTGTGGGCTTGGGTGAACGGTGCACCGTGGTGCGTCAGCTGCTTGTCGACCGCGTGGAGCTCGCCGGTCGAGGTCGCGCTCGTGGCGGTGTAGACGACAGTCCCGCCCGCCGCGTCGTAGCCGTTGACGGATTGCTCACCGCCGACCAGCCGCTCGGGAGCTCCGCCGGCCGCGGCGACGCTGTAGACGTGCGTGTTTCCGCCGTCCTCGATGGCGAAGACGATCCGGTCGCCGTCCCAGGCCGGCTCGCGCAGCGGTGGGTGCGGCGTGCAGTTGCGGTCGAGGTCGGCAGTGAGGACACGCATCCCGCTCCCGTCCGGCGAGATGACCGCGACCTGGCCGTGCCGCGGCCAGTCGAGCGTCCCCTCCGAGTAGGTGAACGCGATCGTCGACCCGTCGCTCGACCAGATCGGAGAACCACAGCCACCGTCGCCGGCCGTCACTCGCCGCGGCTCACCGCCGGCCGACGCGACGAGGTAGACATCGCTCGCGAGCTTGGTGTCCCAGTCGTCGTCGCGGGCGGACACGAATGCGATGTCGCTTGCGTCCGGCGACCAGGCCGGCGAGCTGTCCTCGAAGTCGCCGCTCGTCAGCTGCGCAGTTTCCCCGCCGTCGACGTCAACGACGAACAGATGCTGCCGCCTGTCGCCCGTCCAGCCGACGTTGTCGAGCTTGTAGTTCAGTCGTGTGAACCGGCGCGGCGCCCGCTTGCGCTCGTCCTCCTCCTCGTACCCTTCGTCGCGCACGCGCGACGCGAACGCGATCCTCGTGCCGTCGGGTGACCACGCAAGCTCGCTCGGGTCTTCCTTCAAGTCCGTCAGCTTCCGCGCCTCGCCGCCCTCGAGCGGGAGGACGTACAGCTGGGACGTCTTCTGCTCACCTCGCGACGAGGTGAACGCAAGCCGCGTGCCGTCAGGCGACCAGCGCGGCGACGAGTCGCGTTTCGCTCCGCTCGTCAGCTGACGTGGCGCCGTCGAGCCGTCGGCGGCCGTGAGCCAGATCGCGCTGCGGTATTCCTTGTCCTCCCCGTCGATCCACCAGACGACGTACGCGACCTCGCCTCCGCCGGGCCGCAGGCGCGGGTCGGCGACGCCCGACAGCGCGTACACGTCCTCCGGAACCATCGCCCCCACCTCGTCGGCACCCTACCCTTGACCGCGCCGGTCGCGCCTGAGAGGGTGCGCCGCTCGGGTTTCGGACTTGGTGGCGTGGACACAGGAGAGAACGGCGGGACGATGACAGTCGAGATCGAGAGCATCCTCCAGAACGAGGAGATCCAGTTGCTGCTCGAGAACGCTGAGGTGGCCGGTTCGGTTCGACAACCGGATCTCACCGAGGTGATCGAGCTCCACCAGCTGGACCCCCTCGAAACCGACGCCCTCTATACCGAGGTCGAGCGGCGAGGCATCGAGCTCGTCGATCCTGCGAAGGAGAAGGAGCCGCCGCCCCCGCCTCCCCCGCTCCAGACCTCCTACGAGACGACGACGGACGCGCTGCAGCTCTTCCTGCGCGAGGCGGGTCGCCATCCGCTCCTGACCGCCGCGCAGGAGGTTGAGCTCGCGAAGAAGATCGAGCGCGGCGACATGGCGGCGAAGCAGCGGATGATCCAGTCGAACCTGCGGCTCGTCGTGTCGATTGCGAAGAACTATCGCAACCAGGGCCTCCCGTTCCTCGACCTGATCCAGGAGGGAACGCTCGGCCTGATCCGAGCGGTCGAGAAGTTCGACTGGCGCCGCGGCTACAAGTTCTCGACGTACGCGACGTGGTGGATCCGGCAAGCCGTCGCGCGTGCTCTTGCGGACAAGGCGCGGACGATCCGCATGCCGGTGCACATCGTGGAGCGGCTCCAGAAGATGAACCGGGCCGAACGGACCTTGTGGACGCAGCTCGGCCGCGAGCCGACGCTCGAGGAGATCGCCGAAGAAGCGTCGCTGCCGCTGCAGCAGGCGATCGAGGTGCGCGCCGCCGCGCGTGCGTCGGCGTCGCTCGACCAGCCCGTCGGCGAGCAGGAGGACGCGGTCTTCGGCGACTTCGTCGCCGGCGACGATCCGCTGCCGGAGGAAGAGGTCGAGGTCTCCCTCCGCTCGCAGGCGCTCGCAGCGGCGCTGTCTTCGCTGCCGGACCGGGAGCGCCAGGTGCTCGTGCTCCGCTACGGCCTCGACGACTCGGAGCCGAAGACGCTCGAGGAGATCGGGCGCCGCCTCGGCCTCACGCGTGAGCGCGTGCGCCAGATCGAGCTCGAATCGCTGAGACGGCTTGCGACCGTCCGCGAGATGCAGTCCGTCTCGGCCTAGCGCAGCGCAGGGAAGCCGTTTACGCGGCCTGCGACGGTGCACGCGCCGTCGGCGTGCTGAGCCCGAGCGCAGTGCCGTCGAACAGCGGCAACGCACGTTCCTCGCCGAGCCGTCTGACCGCGAGGGCATACGCCTCGTCGAGGTGCGGCGGCCGCGTACGGCGGTGGCCGTCTGACGCGACGATTCCCGCGACGCTGCGATCGAGCAAATCCCAGCCGAGCTCGGCCGAATCCTGGCCGTGGCGACCGAGGAGCGACGTGGCGTTCACCTGCAGCCTCCAGCCGCGCTCCGCGAGCTCGTCGGCGAGCACCGGGCGGTCGAGGACCGCTTCCGTGCGCTCCGGATGGGCAATGACGGGTCGCAGCCCTGCTTCCTCCGTGTGCGTCGCGAGCGCGACGAGCACGTCCGCCGGACCGGTGAACGGCACTTCCATCAGGACGCGGTCGGTCCCTTCGAGCGCGTAGCGGCGGGGGTCCTCGTCGAGCAGTGCGCGCGTCGGCGTCAGCTCCCATCCGAGACGAAGCTCGATCGGCGAACGGTCACGGACGCGCTCGAAGGCCGCGCGGATTTCGTGCTCGCGCGCGGCCGTCAGCGTGAGCTCGGGCCAGACATGCGGCGTCGCGAAGAGGAGCCGTGTTCCGTGTTCGACCGCGTCGCGGCACAGCGCCACGCCTGTCGGGATGTCCTCGGCACCGTCGTCGCCGGATGGGACGACGTGCGAGTGACAGTCGACGAAGCGGCGGTCCACACCCCCACCGTAGCTACAGGCTCGGTGTGAAATGTCGAAGCGCCCGATTCAGCTCGGGCCCGTGGTGCTAGTTGCGCAGGTAGAGCTCGAGGTCGGGCGCGACCGTGCGCAGCTCACGCAGCGCACGCGACTCGAGTTGGCGCACGCGCTCGCGCGTGATCCCGAGCCCGACGCCGACTTCCTCGAGCGTCTGGGGCGTCTCGCCGTCGAGCCCGAACCGGAGTGCAAGCACGCGGCGCATCCGCGGATCCAGCCGCAGCAGCGCCTCGGCGAGCTCCTTGCGCCTGAGCTTCGCCGATGTCGTCTCGTCGGGGCGCTCGGAGTGCACGTCCTCGATCAGATCGGCGTACATCGACTCGCCGTCCCCGACGGGCGTCTCGAGCGAGACCGGATCCTCGACGAGGTCGAGCAGTTCCTGCACGCGCTGCGGCGTGAAGCCGCTCTCCTTCGCAAGCTCCTCCTGCGTCGGCTCGCGGTTGAACTTCTGCGCCAGCTGCCGCCGAGCGCGCATCAGCCGGCGCACCTGGTCGGCGACGTGGACAGGCAGCCGGATCGTCCGGCCCTGGTCCGCAAGCGCGCGCGTGACGGCCTGGCGAATCCACCAGGTCGCGTACGTCGAAAGCTTGTAACCCAACTTGTAGTCGAACTTCTCGACGGCGCGGATCAGGCCGAGGTTGCCCTCCTGGATCAGGTCGAGCAGAGGGACACCCGCCTTCGTGTAGTTGCGCGTGATCGACATCACGAGCCTGAGGTTCGACTCGATCAGCTTCTTCTTCGCTTCCTCGTCGCCCGCGTCCTTGCGGCGCGCCAGCTCACGCTCCTCACCGTGGGTCAGGAGCGGGCCGTCACCGATCGCGCGGACGTAGAGCTTCAACGGGTCCTGCGTCGTCTCGACCTGGGCGACGCGCGGCCTCGCCGACGCCTCGTCGGCATCCTCCTCGGCCTCGTCGACCGGCTCGGCTTCCTCGGGGGTGTCCTCGTCTTCCTCGATCTCCGGCAGTAGCTCGAGCCGGGGCTCGGGTACCGCAGGTGTGTCGAGCGGAAGATTCGGGAGCGGCCGCGGCTCCATCATGTGAGGGGTATCGGCGCGGTCGAGAGCAGCCTTGAGGAATACGTCAACCCTCTGTCGAGGGATGCAGGACCTCACAAAACCTTGACCTAACTGTCGCGTCGGCCGATGCGTCTACAACCATTGGCACCCGAGGACGGCCTTGCTTCGTTCTTTCTCTATGTGTGGAATCGCCGGATACAGCCTGAGCCCCGCTGCGCCGATTGACCGGACGGTCGCGGCACGGGCGCTCCTTGCCGGGATCGCCGAGCGCGGCGCCGACGCCGTTGGCTATGCGTATCGCGGCGAAACGCGCGACGTGACTGTCCATAAGCAGCGAAGTGGCGCGAGCGCCCTCGTCGAGCACGTCGAGGTGCCCGACTCGGCGACGCAGCTCCTCGTGCACGTCCGGGACTATACGAAGGGCCACCCGAGTCTCGCCGCCAACAACCATCCGATCCGCCATGGAGCGGTCGTCGGCATACACAACGGGATCATCGTCAACGACGACGAGCTCTTCGAGCACGAGTCGATCGAGCGCGCCGAGGCAGACATGACTGTCGACTCCGAGATCATCTTTGCGTTGGCCGAGCGCTCGCGCGGCCGCA
>VAXB01000022.1 GCA_005883995.1 Actinomycetota bacterium | reverse complement strand
GCTGCGACGACTTCCTCGCGCGCCCGTTCGATTACCAGGAGCTCGTCGCGCGGATCCGCGCAATCCTTCGCCGCACGACGCAGGTCGAGCACGACATCACCGTGTCCGGGCCGATCCGCGTAGACGCCTCCACGCGCACCGTCACCGTCGCGGGCAGCCACGTGCGTCTCGCCGGCAAGGAGTACGAGCTCCTGCTGAAGCTGATGTCGGACGAGCGCCGCGTGTTCACGAAGGAACAGCTGCTGCGCGATGTCTGGGGCTTCCGCTCCATCGGACGAACGCGCACCCTTGACTCGCATGCATCGCGGTTGCGGCGCAAGCTGCAGTCGCACGGTGCGGGGCCGTTCGTGCTGAACGAATGGGGTGTCGGCTACCGGCTCTTGCCGGCCGTTACTTCGTCAGGCGGAACGATTTCATGACCTGATCGCAGCCGCCCTCGATCTCGGTCGCGTACGTCCCGTTCTGCACGTGCTGGCAGTTGAGGAAGTACTCCATCCTGCCCTTGAAGACGAAGACGAGCCGGCTCTCGGTCGTTGTCGCGGGATCGAGCTTGGACGTCGTCTGGAACCGGTAGCCGGCCATGCCGCCCATCGTCACTCGCTGCGGGCCGCGCAGGAGCGCGCCGCCTGTCTGCGCCGCGAGGCGCGAGACCATCACTGCGAGCACCGGCTTGAGCCGCGGCAGGAGCTTCTTCGTGATCGCGACGTTCGTGTGGAACGCGGCGACCGCCACGAGGTCTCGCTGCACGGTCTGCGGCTGGGGTTGAGGCTGCGGCGGCGGCTGCGAGGGGTCGGTCGGTGGAGACGGCTGCGTCGGCGTGACAGGCGCCGGCGCGGGCGCGAAGAACTCCTGCCACAGCGGCGTGCCCGCCGTGACCTCGAACTGCCCGGGCCCGTGGAGCCACGTCGTCGGGTACGAGAAGGAGACGCCGTGCCCACCGTAGGCACCCGGCAGGTCGTCGGCTCGAGCAACCATCGTCACCAGTGCGGCGGCGGTTGCGGCGAACGCGGCGACGATGCGCTTGGAGTCGACCCCCCTCATTTGGCGAAGGAATCGGCGCGGCGGAGCGCCGCGCTCGACCCTTGATCGAGGGATCTGCGCTAGAGGAGGGCTTGGCGGAACATCGGGTATGCCGCCAAACCCTCCTAGAGGATGGCGCCCTCGAGCCGCAGGAGCGCCTCCTTGCGGTCGAGGCCGCCGGCGTAGCCGACGAGCTTCCCGTTCGCGCCCACGACGCGGTGGCACGGGAGGACGATCGGCAGCGGGTTGCGGTTCATCACCATTCCGACCGCACGCGCGGCGCGCGGACGGGCAGCCCGCGTTGCGAGCTCTCCGTACGTGACGACCTCGCCGTAGGGAACCCGTGCGAGCTCGCGCAGGACGCGCCGGTTGAAATCGCCGAGCAGGCGCACGTCGACATTGAGGTCGAAATCACGGCGACGGCCGCCGAAGTACTCGTCGAGCTCGCGTCGCGCCGGCTCGACCGGAGCGGGCGAGCGAAGGACGCGCACGCCGAACGCGCGTGCGAGCTGGTCGAGCTCGCGCTCGGGGTCCGCGTCATAGGAGATACGGCACACGCCGCGCTCGGTCGCGGCGACGAGCAGCGTCCCGACCGGAGAGTCGACGAAGTCGTAAGCGACGTCGAGCAGCCGCTCCCGCGCGGCGGCGTCGCGGAAGAGGCGGTCGAGGTCGGGGGTGACGGTGGTCATGTCAGCTCCTTTTTGCGTAGACGCCGGACACCGGCGGATGCGGCCTGTCGCGCGGCTGACGCGTTCGAGCCGAGCGCGGCGCCGATGTCGGCGTAGTCGAGGTCGTAGCCGTAGCGGAGGATCACGGCGGCCCGCTCGGTCGGAGGAAGGTCCTCGGCGAGATGCTCCAGCTCGGCGAACGCGGGCCGTCCGTCCTCGGCCGGCAGCTCCGGCAGCTCGACCGTCGCATGCGTCCGGCGATGCTCATCGATCACGATCCGGCCGGCGATCGTGAATGCCCAGGCGCGGAGGTGGTCGGCGTGGCGGAGCTTCGGGTATGCGCGCAGCGCACGGAGGAACGTCTCCTGGAATGCGTCGTCGGCGCGGTCGCGGCCGAGCCGCCGAACGAGGAAGCCATAGACCTCGTCGCGGTGCTGCTCGTAGAAGCGCTCGAAGGGCGGTAGTTCCACCACGCAATCTTGTAACGCAGCCCGGCGGCCAGGTGTGAGGATGCCGTGGTGAACGTTGCTGTCGTCGGCCACGTCGAATGGGTGGAGTTCGTGCGGGTCGAGGCCGTGCCTCGACCGGGCGAGATCGTGCACGCGCTCGAGACGTGGGAGGAAGCGGCCGGCGGCGGTGCCGTGGCGGCGGTTCAGCTTGCGCGCCTGGCCGGCGAGGCGACGCTGTTCACCTCGCTCGGCGACGACGAGCTCGGCCGGCGCGCCCGCGCGCAGCTGACCGAGCAGGGTGTGACGGTGCGGGCGATGGTCGATCCCTCTCCGCAGCGACGTGCCTTCGTCTACGTCGACGACGCAGGCGAGCGGACGATCACCGTACTCGGCGAGAAGCTTCGCCCGAGCGGGGGAGACTCGCGGCTTCCCTGGCACGAGCTCACGCGCGCCGACGCCGCCTATTTCGTCAGCGGCGACACCGGTGCCCTGCGGGCGGCACGCGACGCGCGGCTGCTGGTAGCGACCGCTCGCGAGCTGCCGACGCTGCGACGCGGCGCCGTCCGGCTGAACGTCCTCGTCGGGAGCGGGGAAGACGACGGCGAGCGCTATCACGCGGGCGACCTGGAGCCCGAGCCGGAGCTCGTCGTCACGACCGCGGGGAAACTCGGCGGCTGGTCGCGTCCCGGCGGCCCCTACCGTGCGGCGCCGCTCCCCGGCCCGGTCGTCGACGCCTACGGCTGCGGCGACGCATTCGCCGCCGGCCTGACCTTCGCGCTCGCGCGGGGCGACGATCGCGTGGAGGCGATCGCGTTCGGCGCGCGCTGCGGCGCCGCGGTCCTCACCGGCCGCGGACCGTACTCAGCGCAGCTGTCTTCCTGAGAGCTCGTGGCCGCGAGCCGTGACCCGCCGGTCACGGTTCAGGCGCTGAGTTTTCTCCGCTCCCACTAGCCCTTCCAGCCACGGCCGGGGTCAGACCCGGGACGTGTCCTGGTGGGACGAGCTCGGCGGGGCGGCGGCAGCAAGCGGCCTCGCCCAAAAGGGGGAGGCGAGAGTGGACACGTGGGGAAACGTGGTTTAAAGTGGGGCGAAGTGGTAATCACTGGCCGGCCCCAAGGATGCTTCTAGGCGCTTACGAGCACACGATCGATGACAAGAACCGTCTCACTCTTCCGGCCAAGTTCCGGCAGGCATTTACGGACGGTGTCGTCGTCACTCGGGGCTTCGACGGCTGCCTCTTCGCCTTCCGTCGTCCGGATTGGGATCGACTCGTCGAGTCGCGACTGTCCACGCTGGATCCGTTCAGCCCGGAGGGCCGCCGCGTCCAGCGGCACTTCTTCTCCGGAGCGGCCGAGACCGAGCTCGACAAACAGGGCCGCGTGATGGTGCCGCGCGAGCTGATGCAGCACGCGAAGCTGAGCCGCGAGGTCGTGGTCGCCGGCGTCAACGACCGCCTCGAGATCTGGGACCGCGACACTTGGCGCACCGAACTGGCGCAGGTCGAAGGGAGTGCTGAGGATGCTGCGGAACGCCTTGCAGACAAGCGCGACTGATCACGTTCCGGTCCTCGCCGGCGAGGTGCGCGAGCTGCTTGCCGTGCGCCCAGGCGAGACCGTCGTCGACGCGACGTTCGGCGCGGGCGGGCATGCCGCGCTCCTTGCTGCGGACCTGTGCGGGCAGGGAAAGCTGATCGCGATCGACCGCGATCCGGGCGCTCGCGAGTACTTCGAGCGCTTCGCGAAGCGCACGCCCGTACAGACGCGCTTCCTGCGCGGCGTCGCCGACGTCGTCCTGCAGCAGCTCGCGGACAACGACGTTCGCGCCGACGCGATCCTGCTCGACCTCGGCGTCTCGTCGATGCAGATCGACCGGCCGGAGCGCGGCTTCTCGTACGCAGTCGACGCGCCACTCGACATGCGGATGGACACGTCCGCCGAGGTCAATGCGGCCGGCATCGTCAACGAGGCAGACGAGCGCGATCTGGCCACGATTTTCCGGCGTTACGGCGAGGAGCGCTACGCGAAGCAGATCGCCCGCGCAATCGTCCGACGCCGGAAGGAGCGGCCGCTCGAGCGCACCGGGGAGCTGGTCGAGACGATCCGGGCGGCGATTCCCGCACCGGCACGCTTCGGCGACGGCCATCCCGCGAAACGCGTGTTCCAGGCTCTCCGCATCGCCGTCAACGACGAGCTGGGGTCACTCGAGGCAGCGCTCCCCGCAGCGTTCTCGATGCTGCGGCCGGGCGGCCGTCTCGCGGTCATCTCGTTCCATTCGCTCGAGGACCGGATCGTCAAGCGCTTCATGCGCGACCTCGAGCGCGGCTGCGAGTGCCCGCCCGACTTCCCCATCTGCGTCTGCGGCAAGCAGCCGGAGCTGCGGACGGTCGCGCGCAAGCCGATCCGCCCGAGCGCGGCCGAGCTGGCGATCAATCCTCGCAGCGCGTCCGCGCGGCTCCGAGTCGGGGTCAAGGCCTGATGGCGGCGTGGACCGCCGCAGCCCCGCGTCCCGAGCGCACTGCGCCGCCGCGCCCGCGTAGCCGTCCGCCCGCGCCGAAGCCGCGCGTCGCCGCGCAGCGTCGCGTCACCGGCGGCGTCGTGTGGATCGTTGCGCTCGCGATCCTGCTCGCCGGCGTGGTGGCGATGAACGTCGCCGTGCTGCGGCTGAACATGACGCTCGACCACCTCGGCCGGCAACGGGCGCAGTTGCGTGCAGACAACGCCGCGCTGTTCTCGCACCTCTCGAGCGCCGCCGCGACCGGACGGATCCAGGAGCTGGCGATGAAGCGCCTCGGATACGTGCCCGCGACGGCGGAGCAGACGGACTACATCCACCTCAAGCCGTAAAACGACGGCATGAGCCGCCTCGTCAACCGGCGGATTCGGCTACTGCTCGCGGTGCTCGTGCTCGCGTTCGCGGTGTTGCTGCTCCGCGCGGCCTGGCTGCAGGGCGTGCGTGCGCAATCGCTGTCGCGGCTCGGGCAGACCCAGCATCGCGAACAGGTCGCTCTACCGGCGAGCCGCGGGACGATCTTCGATCGCACCGGCGTGCGGCTCGCGCTCGGCGAACAGGCGACCACGGTGTATGCCGACCCGATGCAGATCCGGAACCCCCGCCGCGTCGCGGCGATCGTCGGGCAGACGCTGGGAATCGATCCCCGGGCCGCCTATGCGAGCCTGGCCGATCGCACGCGCGGCTTCGTCTATCTCGCGCGGCAGGTCGACGCAGCACAGGCTGCGGGCCTCGCGCACCGGAAGATTCCCGGCCTCGGCTTCCTGCCGGAAGAGCGGCGCTCGTATCCGCAGGGCACGGTTGGCGCGCAGGTGCTCGGCTACGTCGGGGTGGACGACAAGGGCCTTGCCGGACTCGAGGTGCAGTATGACCACGACCTTGCTGGAGCCGCGGGCCACCAGACCCTCGTCAAGGATCCCTCCGGCCACGTGATCGACGTCCTCGACGACCGCCCCGAGCGCCAGGGACGAGACGTCACGCTCACGCTCGACCACACGATCCAGGCGAACGCCGAGGAGATCCTCCGCGAGACCGTCGCGAAGTGGAACGCGAAGTCGGCGACCGCGATCGTGCTCGACCCGCGCACCGGCGCGGTCCTCGCGATGGCGGTCGAGCCCGGGTACGACGCGAACCGTTACCCGTCGGCGCCGCGCGACCTGCAGCGCGACCGCGCGGTCACCGATACCTACGAGCCGGGCTCGACGTTCAAGGTCGTCACGGTCGCCGCAGCGCTGTCGGAGCGGCTCGTGTCGCCCTCGACGGAGTTCACGCTCCCGTACTCGATCCACGTCGCCGACCGCGTCATCCACGATGCGGAGCCGCGCGGGACGATCCGCTTCAGCGTCGCGCAGATCCTCGCCCACTCGTCGAACGTCGGTGCGATCACGCTCGCCGAGCTGCTCGGCCGCGACCGCCTGGCGTCGTGGATCTCCCGCTTCGGGTTCGGCCACTCGACCGGCATCGACTTCCCGGGTGAAAGCCCCGGCATCGTCCTGCCCGCGGCGAAGTGGTCCGGTTCGACGATCGGCAACGTGCCGATCGGCCAGGGGATCGCCGTGACGCCTGTGCAGATGGCTGCTGCGTACGCGGCGATCGCGAATCGCGGTGTCTGGTCGCGGCCGCATCTCCTCGACCACGTCGAGGGCGGCGGCCGCCCGTCGCTACGTCATCGGCGGATCATGTCGCCGGGGGTCGCATCGCAGCTGATGATGATGCTGAAGGACGTCGTCGCCGAAGGGACGGGCACGTACGCGGCGATCCCCGGCTACCAGGTGGCGGGGAAGACGGGGACCGCGCAGAAGCCGGACGCCCAGGGCGGGTATGCGAACGGGCAGTACGTCGCGTCGTTCGTCGGGACGGTCCCGGCCTCCCGTCCGCGGCTCGTCGTGCTCGTCGCGGTCGACGAGCCGCGCGGCGCGATCTTCGGCGGGGTCGTCGCGGCGCCCGCGTTCCAGCAGATCGCGAGCTTCGATCTCCGGTATCTGGAGATCGCGCCGGACGCGCCGACGATCTCGACCACGACCCCCTGACGCGGCTCGTTCGCCGAAGGGTCGCCGCCGGTGCCGCGACTAGACTCCGCGGGCGAGATGCAGCTGGAGCGGCTCATCGCCGCGCTCGGCCCGTCGGAGGTCGTTCGGCGCGCTCCTGTGGAGATCTGCGAGCTCGCGTACGACACTCGCGACGTCCCGAGCGGGGCGCTCTTCTTCTGTGTGCCCGGCGCGCGCGTCGACGGGCATGACCTCGCCCCGGCTGCGGTCGCGGCCGGCGCGGGGGCGCTCGTCGTCGAGCGCGTCCTGGACGTCGACGTGCCGCAACTCGTCGTCCCGAGCGTGCGCGCCGCTATGCCGCGTGCCGCGGTCGCGTTCTTCGACGATCCCACACGGACGCTCGACGTCGCGGCAGTCACGGGCACGAGCGGCAAGACGACGACGGTTTTCCTCCTTCGGTCGATCCTCGAGGACGCGGGCCGACGGCCGGCGCTGCTCAGCAGCATCGAGCGACGGATCGGCGACGAAACGCGCCTACCGACACTCAACACGCCGGAGGCGATCGACCTGCAACGGCTGTTCCGGGAAATGCTCGACCGCGGCAACGACTGCTGCGCGCTGGAGGCGACCTCGATCGCGTCGTCGCAAGGCCGGCTCGACGGCACGCGCTTCACGGTCCTCGTCTTCACGAATCTCTCGCAGGATCACCTCGATTTCCACGGGACGATGGAGGAGTACTTCGAGGCAAAGCGTGCGCTCTTCGCGCAGGCGGACCATGCCGTCGTGAACGTCGGCGATCCGTACGGACGGCGGCTCGCGGCAGAGCTCCCGGATGCGACGACGTTCACGCCGGACGATCGGCTGGAGGCCGACCTGAGGCTCCGTGGCCGCTTCAACCGCGCGAATGCGCTCGCGGCCGCGGCTGCTGCGCGCGTCCTCGGCGCGGACGAGGCCGCGATCAGGCGCGGCCTCGAGCGGGTCGGGGGCGTCCCCGGACGTTTCGAAGCAGTGGACGAGGGACAGCCGTTCGCCGTCATCGTCGACTACTCGCACAAGCCGGGTGCGCTCGAAACTGTCCTCCGTGAGGCGCGCGCCCTTTCGACCGGCCGCGTCGTCTGCGTCTTCGGCGCGGGGGGTGATCGCGACCGCGAGAAACGGCCGCTGATGGGGAGCGTCGCGGCCGAGCTCGCCGACGTCGTCCTGGTCACGTCCGACAACCCACGCAGCGAGGACCCCGCGGCGATCGCGGCCGAGATCGCGAGCGCGCACGGGCTCGAGATCGAAATCGACCGCCGGACGGCGATCGAGCGGGCGATCGAGTCGGCACGCGACGGCGACGTCGTCGTGATCGCGGGCAAGGGCCACGAGCAGGGTCAGGAGTTCGCCGGGCGAACGATCCCGTTCGACGACCGGGAGGTCGCGCGGGCCGCGCTTCGTAAGCTCAAGACGCCCGCATGATCCCGCTACCGACTTCGCTCCTCACGGCGCTCGGTGACGCCGACGTGCGCGCCACGGAATTCACAGGCGTTCACGTGGACTCGCGGCGCGTCGTTGCGGGCGACCTTTTCGTCGCCGTCGGCGGCGGTGTCGAGTTCCTCGACGACGCGATCGGACGCGGCGCCGCCGCGACGCTCGTCCCGCACGAGCCGTTCGCCGCGCTCGCCGCGATCGGGACCACCGTCCGCGGACTGAGCTCGGCGCGCGTCGTCGGGATCACGGGCTCGATGGGGAAGACGTCGACGAAGGACATCCTCGCGGCGCTCTGCATGCCGGCTGCGCGCACCGTCGCGGCCGAGGCGAGTTACAACAACGAGATCGGCGTCCCGCTGACGCTGTGCCGGCTCGAGCCCGACACGGAGGTCTGCATCCTCGAGCTCGCGATGCGCGGCTTCGGCCAGATCGCTGCGCTCTGTGCGATCGCGCGGCCGGACATCGGGATCATCACCAACATCGGCCCGGTGCACCTCGAGCTCGTCGAGTCGCTCGACGGGGTGCGCCGCGCGAAGAGCGAGCTCATCGACGCGTTGCCTCGCGGCGGAACTGCGATCGTGCCCGAGGACTTTCCGGTGGCGCGAAGCGACGTCACGGTGGTGCGCGTGCCACCGGCCCAGGGCCGCGTCGAAGACGGCCGCACGATCGTCGACGACGTCAGTTTCAACTTCACCGCCGGGCATCAGGCTGCGAACGCCGCCGCGGCGCTCGCCGCGCTCGACGCGCTCGGATTGCCGCGCCCGGCGACCGTCGACGTCGAATTCTCGCGCTGGCGTGGGGAGGAGGATGAGCTCCCGGGGGGCGGCCTCCTGATCAACGACGCCTACAACGCGAATCCGGTCTCGATGCGCGCCGCGCTCGCGTACCTGGCGGCGCGCGCCGAGGGCCGCCGTACCGTCGCGATTCTCGGTGACATGGCCGAGCTCGGCCGGACCGCGCCCGCCTACCACCGCGAAGTGGGCGATGCCGCGGCCGAGCTCGGCGTCGACGAGGTGCTCGCAGTCGGCGAGCTCGCGCGCGGCTATCTCGAGCGCGGTGCACCGGGGCAGTCGGTTCCGAACGTGCACGAGGCGCTACGCGTGCTGCCCGACGTCGTCCGGCCGGGTGACGCGGTGCTGGTGAAGGCCTCGCGCGCGCTCGGGCTCGAAGCGGTCGCTGACGCGCTGACGGGAGTCGCAGCGCAGTGATCCGGGTACTCGCTGCGGCCGTCATCGCCATGGTCGTCTCGATCCTCGTCGGGCCGCGGTTCATCGCTTTCCTGCGGCGCAACGAATTCGGCGCGCACATCCGGGCGGAGGGGCCGGCGCGCCACGGCGCGAAGCAAGGGACGCCCACGATGGGCGGGCTCCTGATCCTCGTCGTCGCGACTTTCGCGTTCCTGGCCGTGTCGAAGTACAAGGTCCCCGCACTGACCGTGTTGTTCGTCACGCTCGGGTGCGGCGCGATCGGCTTCCTCGACGACTTCATCAAGCTCACGCATCGGCGGTCGCTCGGCCTGCGGGGGCGCTGGAAGCTGATTCTGCTCGCGCTGATCACGGTCGGCGTCGGCTTCGCGGCGCAGCACCAGCATTTGCCGACGACCGTCTTCATCCCGCTCGTCCACTGGAACCTGCAGCTGTCCTACGGCTGGTACGTGCTGCTGTTCCTCGTGATCGCCGGGACGACGAACGGCGTCAACCTCGCCGACGGGATCGATGGCCTCGCCGCCGGCGCGGGGATCATCTCGCTGATCACGTTCACCGCGATCGCGGTCGTCACGTACATCCGCTCCGGCAACCCGGGCGGCCGCTTCGACTCGCGGCTCGACCTCGCGATCGTCGGTGCTGCGCTGATCGGGTCGACGATCGGCTTCCTCTGGTACAACGCGTTCCCCGCCGAGGTGATCATGGGCGATACCGGCGCGATGGCGCTCGGCGGCGCGCTCGCCGCCTTCGCGATCTTCACGAAGACGGTCTTCCTGTTGCTCCTGATCGGCGGCATCTTCGCGATCGAGGCGCTGTCGGTGATCATTCAGGTCGTCGCGTTCCGGTACTCGGGCCGACGCGTCTTCCTGATGGCGCCGATCCACCATCACTTCGAGATGAAGGCCTGGTCGGAGACGAAGATCATGGTGCGCTTCTGGATCGTCACGGCGATCCTCTGCGCGATCGGCTTCGCGCTCTTCTACCGGGACTTCACGTTCTTCCGACGCTGACCAGGATCGCGCTCGATCTCGGGGGAGGCTCGCTCGCGTCGGCGCTCGAGCAGGCAGGGCCCGACGGCGACGTCATCGTCGTCGTCCCGGCACCCGACGACCTCGCGCGAGTTCGCGCCGGGTGCAGCGCGCCGAACGTCGCCTTTCTGCTCGGGAACGGCGACGTCCTGCCGCTCCTGGACGCAAGCGTCGACGTCGTCCTCGGCGGCGACGGTGCAGACGTCGCGCGAGTCCTGCGCCGATGAAGCTCCCCCGCCGAGCGCTCGTGGTCGGGCTCGCGCGCTCGGGCCAGTCGGCCGCGCTCGCGCTCGCGCGGCGGGGGGTCGAGGTCGTCGCGGCCGATCGCGACGCCGGGCTTGATCCCGGAAGGCTTGCCGAGGCGGGCGTCGAAGTGCGGCTCGGGATCGAGGAGGAATCGTTGCTGGACCACGTCGAGCTACTGGTCAAGAGCCCCGGCGTTCCGGGTGAATCGCCGCTGCCCGCGGGTGCGCGGCGGCGCGGCATCCCGGTCTGGAGCGAGATCGAGCTCGGCTACCGCTTCCTGTCGCGCAATCCGTTCATCGGGGTCACCGGCACGAACGGGAAGACGACGACGTGCGAGCTTCTCGGCGCGATGTTCCGCGCCGCCGGACGCGCAGTCGCGGTCGCCGGGAACGTCGGCCGGCCGCTGACGAGCCTCGACGGCGCGCTTCCAGGCGACGCCTGGATCGTGTGCGAGCTTTCGAGCTTCCAGCTCGAGGACGTGCACGAGCTCGCGTGCGACGTCGCGGTCCTGCTGAACCTCGAGCCCGACCACCTCGACCGGCACGGATCGTTCGAGGCGTACCGTGACGCAAAGCTTCGCGTCTTCGAGCGGGCGCGGGTGAAGATCGTCCCGGAGGGGCTCGGGCTCGACGGCAGCGCGTTTTCGCCCGACGACCCACTACCCGCCGAGCCGCTGATCCCCGGCGCGCACAACCGGGCGAACGCGGCGGCGGCCGTCGCCGCGGCGCGTGCGGCCGGCCTCGCCGACGACGCAATTGCGAGCGCGCTGCGCACCTTCGCGGGCGTCTCGCACCGGCTTGAGCTCGTCCGCGAGCATGACGGCGTTCGCTACGTCAACGACTCGAAGGCGACGAATACCGCCGCTGCGCGCCGCGGCATCGCCGCGTACGCGGCGGAACCGCTGCGACTGCTCCTCGGCGGCTCGCTGAAGGGCGAGTCGTTCGACGAGCTCGCACGAGCGCTGCCCGAGACCGTCCGGTCGATCGACCTGATCGGCGAGGCGGGTGATGCGATCGCTGCGTCGCTCGACCGTGCCGGCCGTCCCTACCGCCGCTCCGGCGACCTCGCGACCGCTGTTGAAGCGATCGGGCGCGAAGCCGAGCGGGGAGACGTCGTTCTGCTTTCTCCGGCGTGCGCGAGCTACGACCAGTTTCGCAACTTCGAAGAGCGCGGCGAGGCATTTCGGCGCCTCGTCGAGGCACTGTGAACCGACAGCCGCTCGAATCGCGCCTGCTCGTCCTGGTCACGCTCGGGCTCGTCGCCTTCGGCCTCGTGATGGTGTACAGCGCGACCTCGGCGCCCGCCGCGCTGGCGAAGACGGACCCGATGTCGTACCTGAAAAAGCAGGGCATCTACGCGCTCTTCGGCGTCGCGCTGATGATCGCGATGTCGCGGTTCGACTACAGGCGGCTGCGGCCGATCGCTCCGACTGCGGTCGCGGTCGCGTTGTTGCTCTGCCTTGCCGTGCTCGTCGTCGGTACGCGCGTGAACGGCGCGCGCCGGTGGATCACGCTCGGACCGGCGACGTTCCAGCCGTCCGAGCTGGCGAAGCTTGCGCTCGCCGTGTGGGTGGCGGCGCATCTGTCACGCCGCGGGCCGCCGCGCACGCTGAAGGAGTTGGCGCGTCCGATCGGGCTGCTCCTCGGCGGGTTCTGCCTGCTCGTCGTGGCCGAGCCCGACCTCGGAACCGCGATCGCGATCGTCGTCATCCTCGTCGCCGTCCTCCTCATCTCGGGAACGCCGATCCCGACGCTGGCGACGGCCACGGGCCTCATCGCGGCCCTCGGGTTGCTCGCGATCTGGTTCGAGCCCTACCGGCGTGCGCGCTTCTTCAGCTTCCTCGACCCCTGGAAGGACCCGCAGGGCGCGGGGTTCCAGACGGTCCAGGCGATGATCGCGATGGGATCCGGCGGTCCGCTCGGCGTCGGGCTCGGTCAGGGTGTCACGAAGATCAACTACCTCCCCGAAGCACACACCGACATGATCACGGCCGTGATCGGCGAGGAGCTCGGGCTCGTCGGCGTGGCGGCGCTGATCGCGGCCTATGCGGCGTTCGCATACGCAGGGCTACGAGTCGCGCTCGCGTGCAAGGACCCGTTCGGAAAGCGGCTCGCCGCGGGGATCGTCGCACTCGTCTGCGGCCAGGCCGTGATCAACCTCGCGGCGGTCCTGGGGCTGGCGCCGTTGACGGGCATCCCGCTGCCGTTCATCTCGTACGGCGGCTCATCCCTTGTTGTCGCGCTCCTGTCGGTCGGCGTCCTCCTTAACATCGCCGGAAGTCATGCCGGAACAGCGCGAGCTTCACTGCCTGATCGCCGCCGGGGGAACGGCCGGCCACGTGCTGCCGTCGCTCGCGGTGGCGGAGGCGCTCGGCAGGCGCGGCGTGCACGTGACGTTCGCCGGGTCGCCGGATCGCGTCGAGGCGCAGCTCGTTCCTGACGCAGGCTACGAGCTCGACACGTTCCGGATCTCCGGGTTGCCGCGTCGGCCGTCGCCGGCGCTCGTTCGCGCGGTGCTGCTCGCGGGTCGCGCGCCGGCCGCCTGCCGCCGGATTCTCGCGTCGCGCCGCCCCGACGTCGTCCTCGGCGGCGGCGGGTACGTCGCCGGGCCGATGGTGTTCGCGGCGTCGCGGCAGCGCGTGCCGGCGGCGATCATGGAGGCCGACGCGCACCTCGGGCTCGCGAACCGGCTCGCGGTGCCGTTCGCGCGGCGCGTCTTCCTCTCGTTTCCGATCCACGGGCGAACAGGTCCGAAGTATCGCGTCACCGGCCGGCCGATCCCGGAGCGTTCGCGGCCGTTGCCGCAACGGGAGGCGCGGCGGATTTTCTCCCTCCCGGAGGTCGGGCCCGTCCTGCTCGTGTTCGGAGGCTCGCTCGGTTCAAGGCTTCTGAACGAGCTCGCGATCGAGGCGTTCGCGGCGGCGGGGCCCGCCGTGCTGCATCTCTGCGGAACCCGTGACTACGACGCGTTCCGGGACAAGGTGACGCGGGCCGACTACCGTCTCGTCGCGTTCACGGACGAGATCGGCGCCGCCTACGGCGCGTGCGACCTCGTCCTCGCCCGTGCAGGCGGATCGGTGTGGGAGCTCGCGGCAGCCGGAAAGCCCGCAGTTCTCGTTCCAGGTGCGTTCGCCACGGCGGACCACCAGACGAAGAACGCACGCTACTTCGAGCGAGAGGGCGGCGCAATCGTGGTTGCCGAGGGTGAGGCGGGTCGCGCGCCCGAGGTGATCCGGTCGCTGCTCGACAACCCCCGGCGGCTCGGCGACATGGCGCACGCGATGCTGCGGCTCGCGCGACCGGACGCAGCGGAGGAGATCGCGGAGGAACTCGTTGCCCTCGCCGCTTGAGGGGCGCCGGATCTGGTTCGCAGGGATCGGCGGCGCCGGGATGAGCGGCTACGCGCTGCTCGCGCACGCGTGGGGCGCGCAGGTCTGCGGTTGGGATCGTGTTGCGACGCCGTACCTCGCCCACCTCCCGGAGGACGTCGCCGTGGACGTCGGCGGCGAGCCCACGCCGCCGCACGGGTGGGAGGTCGTCGTCTCGACCGCGTTCGCGGGTCGCATCCCCGGAACGACGCGCGCGGAGTTTCTCGCGGAGCTCGTCGATCGCCGTGATGCGATCGTCGTCGCCGGTGCACACGGGAAGTCGACGACGACCGCCATGATCGCGTTCGTCCTGCGCGAGCTCGGTCGCGATCCGGCGTTCCTGATCGGGGCCGACGTGCCGCAACTCGGCGGCAACGCCGCGGCCGGAAGCGGCTGGCTCGTCGTCGAGGGAGACGAGTCCGATCGCACGATCGAGGCGCTCCGGCCAAAGGTCGCCGTGGTCACGAACGTCGACCTCGACCACCACACGACGTTTGCTTCGCGCGCCGAGGTCGAAGAGCTGTTCGACGCGTGGCTCGCTCGCGCTACGAATGCCGTTCGCGGCGACGCGCTCCCGCCTTACGACGGCGAGCTCGCCGTACCGGGGCTGCACAACCGGCGGAACGCGACGGCGGCCCTCGCTGCCCTCGAGGCAGCGGGAGTGGCACGCGCGGACGCGGCCCCCGTCCTCGCGGCGTTTCGAGGGGTGGGACGACGGCTCGAGCAGCGCGGCAAAGCCGCGGGCGTCCAGGTCGTCGACGACTACGGGCATCATCCGGCCGAGGCCGCTGCCGCGCTCGAAGCGCTCCGTGGGAGCGGCGGACGCGTGCTCGTCCTCTTCCAGCCGCACCTCTATTCCCGGACGCGGTACCTCGCCCGCGAGTTCGGGGCGGCGCTCGCGGCTGCCGACGTGGCCGCCGTCACGGACATCTATCCCGCGCGGGAAGAGCCGATCGAAGGAGTCACCGGCAAGCTGATCGTCGACGCGCTGTCGGAGGCCCGCCCCGGAATGCCGATCGGATGGATGCCCGCCCGTGACGACGCAGCGCGGTTTCTCGCAACGCGTGCCCGCGACGGCGACACCGTGCTGACGCTCGGCGCCGGCGACGTGGACGGAGTCATCCCGCTCCTGCTCGAGCTGCTCGGATGACGGTCGAGGAAGCGGTCGCCCTCGCGCGGCACACGACGCTCGGGACGGGCGGCCCTGCTCGCGGATTCGCACGGCCCGAGACGCTCGACGAGCTCCGCGAGGCGCTCGCGTGGGCGAGCGACCGTGGCCTGCCGGTTGTCCCGATCGGCCTCGGCTCGAATCTCCTCGTCGCGGACGCGGGTGTCGAGGCGCTCGTGGTCAAGCTCGGCGGCGAGCTCGCCGCCGTGAGGGTCGACGGAACGCGGCTCGTCGCAGGCGGCGGCGCTGCGAACGCCGTGGCATTGCACCGCGCACGGGCCGCAGGCCTCGGCGGCTTCGAGTTCGCGTGTGCGATTCCCGGCACGGCAGGCGGCGGCGTCCGGATGAACGCGGGCGCATACGGCAGCGACTGGGCCGCGATCCTCGTCCGTGCCCGGGTCGCACGTGCCGACGACGTCGTGTGGCGCGGGCCGGACGACCTCGGCCTGTCGTATCGCAGCTCGGCGCTCGCCCGGGGCGAGGTCGTCGCGGAGGTCGAGTTCCAGCTCGAGCGGCGTCCGATCGACGAGATCAAGCGGCTCGTCGCGCAGTTCCAGCAGCAGCGGAAAGCGGCGCAGCCGACGAACAAGCGCACCTACGGGAGCGTCTTCAAGAATCCCGAGCACGAGCTCAGCGCGGGCCGCATGCTCGAAGCGTGCGGGCTGAAGGGCCACCGCATCGGCGGAGCTCAGATCTCGCCGCGGCACGCGAACTTCATCGAGAACGCAGGCGGCGCCGAGACGGCGGACGCGCTCGCACTGATGGTCGAAGCGCGCCGGCGCGCGTGGGAGATGTACGGGGTCGAGCTGGAGCACGAGGTCGTCTTCGTCGGGGAGCTCGAGCTGCCGCCGGTGCAGCGGTAGGAGCGCCTCCCGCAGCGGCGAAGTCAGCCGCGTGACAAACGGGGTTCTGTCCCTGCCGCGCCGGCGTCCGCCGGCGCTCGTTCGCGTGCTGCCATCAGGGCGCGCGTTGCTCATCGCGGTCGCCGTTCTCGCGTCCGCCGCCACGCTGTACGCGATTGCACGTGAGACGTCGATGTTCGCGATCCGCAAGGTCGAGGTCACCGGCGCGCCCCCGCCGCTTGCGAAGGAAGTCGACGGCGTCCTCAGCCGCTTCGAAGGCCGGAGCCTCGTCTCGCTGAACGGCGCAGCCGTCGTCGCGACGGTCGAGAACCTGCCGGGCGTCATCTCCGCAACCTACGACCGCGCGTTCCCGCACAGATTGACCGTGCGCGTCGTGCCGGAGCGCGCCGACGCGGTCCTCCGAACTGGAGTCTCGGCCTGGCTCGTGTCGGCACGGGGCCGTGTCGTCGCGAGCGTCGGGCGCGGGCGCTACCCGGCGCTGCCGCGCATCTGGTTGCCGCCCGGCGTTCAAATCAAGCCCGGCGCCTTCCTCGCCGACGATGCGGGTGCCGCGGCCCGCGCGCTCCGCTCGTTCGTCGCCGCCGGCTTCTCTCGGCGGGCGCTCTGGGCGCGCATCCGCGATGGACAACTCACCGTGGCGCTGCGGTCCGGCCTCGAGCTCCGCTTCGGGAATGCCACGGACGTGGCGCTGAAGCTCGCCGTAGCGCAGAAGATCCTGACGACGCTCCCGCCGCCCCGAGCGGGAGGGCCGCAGTACCTCGACGTGTCGGTTCCGGAACGGCCCGTTGCGGGCTCTGACTCTCAAGTCGGAGGTTGAGGTTGAGGCTTGTCCGCATTGACACCCGGGATTTCCGTGCGTACCCTCAAGCCTCAACCGCGCTCGATCGCCCCAACGCTCGACCGGAGCCTGAGGCGAGCGCTCCCAAGATGACATGAACCAGACTGGCAACTATCTCGCGGTAATCAAGGTCGTCGGCGTCGGCGGCGGCGGGACGAACGCCGTCAACCGAATGGTCGACGCCGGGGTTTCCGGCGTCGAGTTCATCGCGGTGAATACCGACGCGCAGGCGCTGCAGATGGCGGACGCCGACGTGAAGATCCAGGTCGGGTCCGACGCGACGCGCGGTCTCGGAGCCGGTGCCGATCCCTCGGTCGGGCATGCGGCCGCGCAGGAGAGCCGCGACGAGTTGAAGGACGCGTTGAAGGGCGCCGACATGGTGTTCGTCACTGCGGGCGAGGGCGGAGGAACGGGAACGGGCGGCGCCCCGATCCTCGCGGAGCTCGGCCACGAGATCGGCGCCCTCACGGTCGGAGTCGTGACGCGTCCCTTCTCGTTCGAAGGGCGCAAGCGCGCCGACCAGGCGGAGCACGGGATCGAGCAGCTGCGTGAGCGCGTCGACACGCTGATCGTGATCGAGAACGACCGGCTGCTGCAGGTGGTCGAGAAGCGAACGTCGATCGTCGATGCGTTCCGGATGGCCGACGACATCCTTCGCCAGGGCGTCCAGGGCATCACCGACCTGATCACCGTCCCCGGCCTCGTCAACCTCGACTTCGCGGACGTCCGCACGATCATGCGCGATGCCGGTTCGGCGCTGATGGGCATCGGGACGGCGGCGGGTGAAAATCGAGCCGCCGAGGCCGCCCGTACGGCTGTCTCGTCGCCACTGCTCGAGGCCTCGATCGAGGGCGCAACCGGGATCCTTCTGAACGTCACGGGGGGCTCGGAGATCGGCCTCTTCGAGGTCAACGAGGCGGCGGAGGTCGTGACGAGCGCGGCCGACCAGAATGCGAACGTGATCTTCGGCGCGGTCATCGACGACTCGCTCGGCGACGAGGTGCGGGTGACGGTGATCGCCACCGGTTTTGGTGCCGGAGGCCGGCGCCGGCGCCGCCGAGACACGGCGCTCGAGCCGCCGGTCCCGACGGCCGAGCCGCTCGGCCGGGCCGGTTTCGACGTCTCGCGCGACGTGCTCGAAGTGCCGTCGTTCCTCCGGGACGAATAGCTCCGCCCCGGAGGTTTCGCCTCCACCGGATGTGGTAAATCGGGGTTGCCCTCTTGGGGTTCATCCCTCCCCGGTTGAAGCCCCAACGACCCGGTCAGCCGCTCCGGCTCCGCCTCGATGGTGAGACAGAGCCGGAGCGGCACCTCTTCGGAGCGGCGTCGGACGAGCGGCAGGTTGCTGCGCCGAGAACGGTGAGACCCTTTCGACAGGGTCCGGCCCTCGGCCGTGGCACGCGCCGTTAGCATCGGCGGCGATGGCGCAGATCCTTCAGCGAACGCCGCTGCACGATGCGCACGCGGCGCTCGGCGCGCGCATGGTCCCCTTCGCCGGCTGGGAGATGCCGGTGCAGTACGAGGGCGTCATCCCGGAGCATCGCGCCGTTCGCAACGACGCCGGCGTGTTCGACGTCTCGCACATGGGCGAGTTCGAGGTCGAGGGGCCGCGCGCCACCGAGTTGCTGCAGGCGACGCTCTCCAACGACCTCGGCAAGATCGGCGTCGGCCAGGCGCAGTACACCCTGCTGCCGAACGATGCCGGCGGGATCATCGACGACCTCGTCGTCTACAAGCTCGACGAATTCCGGTTCCTGCTGATCGTCAACGCCGCGAACCGCGCCACCGATTTCCGCTGGGTGAAGGAGCGGGAGGTGCCCGGCTCGGACGTACGCGACGTGTCGGCTGCCTACGCTCTCCTGGCCGTTCAGGGGCCGCATGCCATGGAGCGGCTGGGGCTCCCGCCCGCACCGCGATTCACGTTCGCGATGGCCGAGGTCGACGGGGTCGACTGCATGGTCAACCGCACGGGGTACACGGGCGAAGACGGATGCGAGCTCCTCGTGATGGCAGAGGACGCGGCGACGTTGTGGGATCGCGTGCTCGCGCGCGGCGTCGTTCCGTGCGGCCTCGGCGCACGGGACACGCTGCGGCTCGAAGCATGCTTCCCGCTTCACGGTCAAGACATCACGCCGGACACCGACGCGATCTCCGCCGGGCTCGGGTGGTGCTGCGCGCTCGACAAGGAATTCCCCGGCGCGCAGGAACTGCGCGAGACGAAAGCGCGCGGCCCGGCGCGGAAGCTCGTCCCGTTCGTGATGGAGGAGAAGGCCGTCCCGAGGACCGGGATGGCGATCGAGGGCGGCGGCGAGGTGACCTCGGGCACGCATTCGCCGATGCTCGACCGCGGCATCGGGATGGGCTACGTCCCGGCGGAGAGCGCGGCGCCGGACGGCGAGTTGACGATCGACGTCCGCGGCCGCGCGCGGCGCGCGCGGATCGTGAAGAAGCCGATCTACAAGCGAGAGGAGACGTCCTGACGTGGCTGCGACGGAGAGCTATCCCGACGAGCTGAAGTACCACCGCGAGCACGACTGGGCCCGGGTCGACGGGGACGAGGCGGTTCTCGGGATCACGTGGTTCGCGCAGGACGCGCTCGGCGAGCTCGTGCACTACGAAGCGCCGGACGAGGGGTCGACCGTGACGAAGGGTCAGCCGTACGGCGAGGTCGAGTCGGTCAAGGCAGTGTCGGACGTGATCGCGCCGCTGTCGGGCGAAGTCCTCGAAGTGAACCGGAAGGTCGTCGACGAGCCCGAGACGGTGAATGCCGACCCGTACGGCGACGGATGGTTGATCCGCGTCCGCGTCTCGGACGCCGGCGAACTGGACGACCTCCTCGACGCGGAGGCTTACAAGCAGGTCGTCGCCGAGCAGTGACGCACCCGTATCTCTCTCTCACGCCCGACGATCAGGAGGCGATGCTCGCGACCATCGGGGTCGAGTCCGTCGCCGAGCTCTTCCGCGACGTTCCCGCGCACGTCAGGTACGACCGCGAGCTGGCGATCGACCCGCCGCTGACCGAGCAGGAGCTGACTCGACACCTCGAGGATCTCGCGTCGCGCAACGTGGACACGAGCGCCGAGCTGTCCTTCCTCGGGGCCGGGATCTACGACCACTACGTGCCGGCGGTCGTCGACACCGTGCTCCAGCGCGGCGAGCTGCTGACGGCGTACACGCCGTACCAGCCGGAGATGAGCCAGGGGATCCTGCAGGCGATCTTCGAGTACCAGACGGTGGTCTGCGAGCTGACCGGGATGGACATCTCGAACGCGTCCGGGTACGACGGAACGACCGTCGCCGCGGACGCGTGCTACATCGCGAAGCACGCGACGGGTCGCTCGAAGGTCGTCGTCACCGAGGCGACGAACCCGCAGGTCCGCCAGGTCGTGCAGACGTACGCGCCGGGCTTCGGGCTCGACGTCGTCGAGGTGCCCCAGCGGAACGGAACGACGGATCCCGACGAGCTCCGCAGCGCTGCGACCGACGCGGCGTGCGTGATCTTCCAGCAGCCGAACTTCTTTGGCTGCCTCGAGCCTGCGCACGACCTCGCGGCTGCGGCGAACGACGCGGAAGCGGTGGCGGTCGCACACATCGATCCCATTTCCCTGGGAATCCTCGAGGCTCCCGGGAATTACGGCTGCGGGATCGCGATCGGCGAAGGTCAGGCGGCCGGCAACTACCAGTCCTTCGCCGGACCGCACTATGGGATCCTCGCGGCCCGGAGCGAGTTCACCCGCCGCATGCCCGGACGGATCGTCGGCGAGACGGTCGACGCCGCGGGCGAGCGCGGCTATGTCTTGACACTGCAGACCCGCGAGCAGCACATCCGCCGCGAGAAGGCGACCTCGAACATCACCACCAACCAAACGCTGCTGGCGCTGGGCGGGCTCGTCTACCTCTCCTGGCTCGGTCCGCAGGGCCTGCGCGAGGTGGGGGAGACCTGCATGAGCCTCGCGCAGCACGCGAGAGAGCGCTTGACTGACGCCGGGCTCGAGCTCGTGTTTCCAGAACGGACAACATTCAAGGAGTTTGCAGTGCGCGTCGGACGGAACGCACACGATGTCGTTCGTACCGCGCGCGAGCGCCACGGCGTTAACCCGGGCTACGCGCTCGGCCGTGACTATCCCGGGTTCGACGACGCACTACTCGTCGCGGTCACCGAGCGGCGGACTCCGCACGACATCGAACGGCTTGTAGCGGCACTGACCGAATGAAACTGATCTTCGAGAAGAGCCGACCTGGACGCCGCGGCGGCGCGCCGCCGCGGTACGACCTGCCAGCTGCGCGCGTCCCCGAAGAGCTCCGGCGTGTCGAGCCGCCGCGCCTACCCGAGCTCGCGGAGCCAGAGCTCGTACGTCATTTCACCGAGCTCTCGACGCGCAACTTCGGGATCGACACCGGCTTCTATCCGCTCGGCTCGTGCACGATGAAGTACAACCCGCGCGTCAACGAGCGCCTGGTCATGCTCCCGGGATTCCGCGACCTCCACCCGTATCAGGAGGAGGACGCGGCGCAGGGCGCTCTCGAGCTGATGTGGCGACTGCAGGAGACGCTGACCGAGGTGGCAGGGCTGGACGCCTGCTCGCTCCAGCCGGCGGCCGGGTCGCAGGGAGAACTGACCGGGCTCATGCTCATGCGGGCGTACTTCGACGACCGCGGAGAGGGCGACCAACGCGACACGATCGTGACCGCGGACACGGCGCACGGGACGAATCCGGCGAGCGTGACGATGGGGGGCTACAAGCTTGCGAAGGTGCGAACGGACGCACGCGGCAACGTCGACGTCGACCACCTGCGCGAGTTGGTGAACGAACGTACGGCGGGCCTCATGCTCACGAACCCGTCGACGCTCGGCCTCTTCGACGAGCACATCGAAGAAATCGCCGCGATCTTCCACGAGGTCGGGGGCCTCCTCTACTACGACGGCGCGAACCTGAACGCGGTCTGCGGCATCTCTCGGCCGGGAGACATGGGGTTCGACATCGTCCACATCAACCTGCACAAGACGTTTTCGCAGCCGCACGGTGGCGGCGGCCCAGGCGGGGGCCCGATCGTCGTGCGTGAGCGGCTCGAGCCGTTCTTGCCTGTCCCCGCTGTCGTGCGCGACGGCGA
>VAXB01000156.1 GCA_005883995.1 Actinomycetota bacterium | reverse complement strand
TCGCCGTTCGTCACGAGAGCGCGGTCGAGCCGAAACGGCCGAAGATCCACGTTGTGCGCGGGTTGTTCGTTGTCGTACGACCAGACGCCCGCGCCGCCGAGCGTGAACGAGCCGCCGCCGACCCGAACGCTGCCGCTTGCCGCGACGTCCGGCGGCCGTTTCGGGTCGGGACCCGGGAGCCCGGCCAGCGCCAACGTCTGCGCCATCGTCTCGCGGTGCTGAAGCTCGTGCTGTACGACCATCGCAACCAACGCGCTATCGAGCGACCGGCCGTCGCCGCGACTGAGCACCGCATCCCGAACGTCCCGCATGTACGCCCGCGCCGCCCGCGGAGGCAGGAGCGGCAGACGCCCGCGCTCCGGTCGCGCAGGCGCGAAAGCGTCGTAGAGATCGTCGTAGTCCGTCCGGAGGGCTGGCCCGCCACACTGCCGCACCAGCCAGAGCTCCTCGAAATGCGCAATGTGCGCGAGGTCCCACACGAGCGGCGACTGGACCGGCGAGATCTGGCGCGTGAGCTCGTCGTCCGAGAGCCGCTCGAGCAGCTCCTCCGTCCGCCTCCGCGCGCGCTCGAGCGCTACGGCGGGCTCAGACGGTGACACCGAGCTCGGCGAGCCGGCTGAAGACGAGTGACGCGACCATCGAGCCCTCCCCGACCGCCGCGGCAACACGCTTGGTCGAGCCACGGCGGACGTCGCCCGCGGCGAACAAACCGACGCGACTCGTCTCGAGCGGAAGCGGATCGCGATCGAGCGGCCAGCAAGCGTGCCCGTCGGCGCTCGCCAGTATGTCCTGCCCGGTCAGGATGTAGCCCGCCGGATCCGTGAGGACATGTTCACCTGGGCACCAGTCGGTGTGCGGGCGGCCGCCGATGCAGAGGAAGACGGCATCGATCGCACGTCGCTCGGACTTGCCGGCGGAATCGGTGAAAGTCACCGCGTCGATCGAGTCGCCGCTTGCATGTACGTCCGTCAACTCCGTCTCCAGGTGGACGTCGATCAGCGGGTGCGCTTCGATTCGCTCGATCAGGTACGCCGACATCGTCTTCGAGAGTCGATCGCCCCGAACGAGCATCGTCACGAGCGCCGTCGCATTCGCAAAGTTGAGCACGGCCTGGCCGGCGGAGTTGCCGGCGCCGACGACTACGACACTCTGGCCCGCGCACTGCGTTGCCTCGCTGCGGCCGGCTCCGTAGTAGACACCATGGCCGACCAGGTCATCGACTCCGGCCAGAGGAAGCCGCGTCCAATCCATGCCTGTTGCGGCCAGTACGACCGAAGCTGTCACCTCGGCGCCGTCGCCGAGGATCAACTCGACCGGGTCGTCCCGGCCATTGACGCGGCTTCCCGTCACGCCGCGCAGAAAGACAAGCTCGGCGCCGAAGTTTTCTGCCTGTCGGCCGGCAAGGCGGGCGAGCTCCGCGCCGCCGATCCCATCGGGAAAGCCGAAGAAGTTCTCGATCATCGCCGTGTACGAGGCCTGGCCGCCCGGGACATCGCGGTCGCACACGATCGTCGACAGGCCGTCGGAGGCCGCATAGACCGCGGCAGCGAGGCCTGCGGGACCCGCGCCGATGACAGCGAAATCGTAGTGCGGATGCTTCGGCGGCTGCAGACCGCCCCACGCGGTCGCAATCGTCTCGACCGTTGCCCCGGTATACACCGCGTCGCCGTCGAACACGACCGGCAATGTCGCGTCGGTCAGACCACGCGTCTCGAGCGCCGCGACCGCCTCGGCCGACCCCGCCTCGTGCCACTCGTACGGCTGTGCGGTGCGAGTAAGGAAATCCCGCAGGCGGTAGTGCTCGGGATCCATTCGCCGACCGACGATCTGCACGATTGGACGCACCGGGCTCATGCGTCGATAGTAGTGCGCCCGCGCCGGGCTACGGGTGAACGTTCCCGGGCGACAGACGCCGATACGTCGTGGTCAGCGAGGTCACCCGGAAGCCTGCGCCGACGTACAGTCGCCGCGCCGCCTCGGTCGCAAAACCGACCTTGAGCCGGCGCGCGCCCCGTTGCGCCAGCCGATCGAGCCCGGCGGTGAGCAACGACCGCGCGAGGCCGCGCCGCTGGTATGCGTCTTCGACCCGCATCGGCTCGACGAGCCCAACGTTCGTAACGGGGTCGAACCAGAAGAGCGCATAACCGGCGACTGCGCCGTCGTCTGCCTCGACGGCGAGATCGAGCGCGGGATCGTAGAGCGAGCACTGCCGCAGGCGCCGCTCTACGTCCTCGCCGTTTCGACGCCGCATCGGGTGGGGCTCGGAGCTCTCGCGGCCGCGGTCGACGAGCAGGAATCCGTCGGGGAGAGCGATCGGGTCGGGCCGGTCCTCGACAGTCATCTGCGTGATCCCGGATGGCTCGTCGTCGGCAGCGGCGAACCCCGAGCCGAGGAGCAGCTCCACCAATTCGGCGTCGTCGTCGCGCGCGAGCACCTCGACCTTCCCGAGCTTCAGCGCGTCGATCGCCTCGACTGCGCGCGCCCACACCGTCACGAGCGGCACGGCCGACCGGCGCGGCACGACGATCGGATCGCACCCCCAGGCACGAGCCCAATCGCTCAGAACGACGCCGGCGACGGGTCCCTCGTCATCGAGCCAGAAGATCTGGTCGACAGCGTCCGATTCCCGAGGTTTCCGCCACCACCACTGCAGGTCGGCCGCCTCCCAGACTCCGACGTCGGGACCCGCGAGTCGAGCCCGCTGAAGGAGCCGGGTCACGAGCGCCAGATACTCGGGACCCGAAGCTCGCACCTCGTGGATCGGCATCGAGCGATCGTACGATCCAGGCGCTCGTTTAACGAACGCTCAACGGATGACGCCGTCCTGGTTCATGTGCAGGACGTTGAACTGGCCATAACTGTCGTTGAAGTCGAGCTCGATCCCGGCCCGCACGGTCGAGTTGCCGTTTCCCATTTCGGCGACGGTGAACTCGAACCCGCCCGGCAGATCGATCCTCGATCTGACCGTCTCGCCGGTGAGGGTGCTGACGATCGGCCTGCCCGTCGCCTCGACAAGGTCCTGGATCTTGACGTCCGCCATTCGGCTGTCGACGTCGATCGAGA
>VAXB01000086.1:9425-10873 GCA_005883995.1 Actinomycetota bacterium | reverse complement strand
TGAATGCCGACAGCCCCTCCGCTGCATCCTCGGACGCACGCGCAAGATAGAACGCGCGCCGCTCGTACTCGAGCC
The DNA here is from genome assembly GCA_005883995.1 of Actinomycetota bacterium. GTDB lineage: Bacteria > Actinomycetota > Thermoleophilia > Gaiellales > Gaiellaceae > 3-1-20CM-4-69-9. The sequence continues at coordinate 10,798 of VAXB01000086.1, read as the reverse complement.
CAACGGCGAGCGGCGCCTCGAACGCCTTGTCGACCGCTTCGGTTGCGAGCCGTAGCGCGACGGGGCTCTTGGCGGCGATCTCGTGTGCGACGCGCTTCGCCTCCACCAACCACGCCTCGTTCGCGACCACGCGGGCGACGAGCCCGTGGGCCGCCGCCTCGGATGCGCTCAACATCCGTCCCGTGAGGATGACGTCCATCGCGATCGCCTTGCCGACGGCGCGCGTCAGCCGCTGCGTCCCGCCCGCGCCAGGAAGAACGCCGAGGTTGATCTCGGGCTGGCCGAACCGCGCCGACTCCGACGCGACGATGAGGTCGCACGCCATCGCGAGCTCGCACCCGCCGCCGAGGCAGTACCCCGACACCGCTGCGACGAGCGGCGTCCGGAGCACGCGGATCGCGTCCCACTGGTCGATGCGCCGGTCGGCGTAGAGCTCGATCGGCGTCGCGCCGGCAAGCTCGCGGATGTCCGCCCCGGCGGCGAAGGCGCGTTCGTTTCCGCCGACGACGATGCAGCGGATCTCCTCGTCGTCGTCGAGCGCGCGCAGCGCGTCGACGAGCTCTTCCATCAGCGCGCCGGACAGCGCGTTCAACTGGTCCGGCCGGTTGAGAAGCGCGACCGCGACCGGCGGTTCGCGCTCTACGAGGACGAGCGCTTCAGGAATGCGTTCACCGCCCCCTGGGCCTCGTCGCCGAGCATCGACAGCGCAAGCCAGTCGCGCGCGTGGTTCACCGTCTCGTGCCACGAGAGGTCGCGCCACCAGTTGAGCTGCTGCTTCGTGTAGCGGATCGTCTGCGGCAGCTTGGCGGCGAGCCGCTGCACGTAGTAGTCGACCGCCGCGTCCAGCTCCGCTGCCGGAACGGCGCGATTCACGAGTCCCCACTCCTCAGCCTGGTGCGCGGGGATCTCGTCGCAGAGCAGCAGGATCTCTCGCGCACGCCGGTCGCCGACGAAGATCGGGAGCCACTGCGTCGCGCCGCCGGCCGGCACCGAGCCGTGCTCCGGGCCAACGTGGCGGATGAATGCATCGTCGACCATCACCGCGAGGTCGCACGCCATCTGTAGCTCGTTACCGCCGCCGACGGCGATCCCGTTGATCCGCGCAACCGTGGGCTTGCCGACCTCGCGCAGCCTGTCGTGCATGTCCTTGAACGCGTCACGGTCCGGAAACTCCCACTCGCCGTAGTAGCGGTACCGCGGCTCGCCCATCGGCGCCCCGAAGATGGGGCCGTGACGGAACGCCGTCGCGCCGGGGACCTGGCGGCAGAGCTCGACGTGCTGCTCGTAGCGCGCCGCTTCGGGCTCCTGCTCGTACAGCACGATCGCGCGGACCATCGCCTCCCCCTCGTCGTGGAGGCGTGAGCGTATAGCTT
>VAXB01000086.1:0-9337 GCA_005883995.1 Actinomycetota bacterium | reverse complement strand
CACTCGCCGTAGTAGCGGTACCGCGGCTCGCCCATCGGCGCCCCGAAGATGGGGCCGTGACGGAACGCCGTCGCGCCGGGGACCTGGCGGCAGAGCTCGACGTGCTGCTCGTAGCGCGCCGCTTCGGGCTCCTGCTCGTACAGCACGATCGCGCGGACCATCGCCTCCCCCTCGTCGTGGAGGCGTGAGCGTATAGCTTCGCCCGGTGTCGCCCGCCGCCGTCGTGCTGTCGCTTCTCGCCGGGATGGCCGGGTCGATCCAGGTTGCAGTCATGGGCCGGTTCGGCGAGCGGATCGGGATCCTCGAGGCGCTCGCCTTCTCGGCGCTCGGCACGGCTGCGATCACGTGCATCGTGCTGCTCGTCGTGCGTCACAGCTTCTCCGGTTACGTGGCGGCCGCGCGCCAGCCGCCGTGGCTGTGGGTCGGCGCGCTGATGGGCGCGATCGTCGTCTTCACGATCACGTTCGCGGGCCCCCGCATCGGCACCGCCGCGACGATCGGCCTCCTGATCTCCGGCCAGCTCGTGATGGGCGCCGCCATCGACCGCTTCGGCCTCTTCGGCCTCGATCGCATCGCCCTCCACTGGCCGCGCGTCCTCGGCATCGTGCTCCTCGGGATTGGCGCGGCGCTCTCGCTCAAGAAATGATCTGAGGAGGTGCGACATGGGTGACCAGGACGATCGCGTCGCCGCCTTTCGCCGGCTCCACGCCGAGGGTTGCTTCGTCATGCCGAATCCGTGGGACGTGGGCACCGCACGCGCGCTCGAGCAGCTGCGCTTCCCGGCGTTGGCGACGACCAGTGCCGGCTACGCGTGGACGCTGGGCCGCGCGGACAATCAGCTCCGGCTCGACCAGGCGTTGGAGCATCTTCGTGCCGTCGCCGGGGCCGTGAGCGTTCCCGTGAACGCAGACTTCGAGGGCGGCTTCGCAGACGAGCCGGAGCAGGTGGCGACGAACGTGAAGCTCGCTGCCGCGACCGGGATCGCCGGCCTTTCGATCGAGGACTCGACCGGAGATCCAGCCGAGCCGCTCTATCCGTTCGACATTGCCGTCGAGCGAGTTCGAGCGGCGCGCCGCGGGATCGACGAGAGCGGCATCGGCATCGTCCTGACGGGGCGATCGGAAGGCTTCATCGTCGGGCGGCCTGACCTCGACGAGACGATCCGCAGGCTGAAGGCCTACGCCGACGCGGGAGCCGACTGCCTCTACGCGCCGAGAATCACGACGGCCGACGAGGTGTCGGCGGTCGTCGCTGCGGTGGCCCCGAAGCCGGTAAACCTTCTGGCGAACGCTCCCTTCACCACGGTCGCGATCGCTACGTCGCTCGGCGTCCGCAGGATCAGTGTCGGCGGCACGCTCGCTCGCACGGCCTGGGCCGGCTTCCTCGCGGCCGCACAGGAAATCGCTGCCGACGGCACCTTCTCCCGATTCGAAGGGCTGCCGGATGTCGATGCGCTGTTCAGTAGCGGTTAGCGCCGTGAGCGGTTCAACGTCTCACTCGCCGGTGACGACCGGCGCTGCCCCCGGTTCGTCGACGGTGAGCCCGAGGCGCCGAAGCGACCAGAAACCGGCCTCGACGGCCGGCCCGACGGCCAGCGCGAACGCGACCGTGCCGACGCCGAACGTGCCTCCGAGCGCGATCCCCACGGCGAGCGCCGACAGCTCGATTGCTGCGCGCACGACGGCAACACGCCGACCAGTCCGCTTCGCGCCGACGAGCATGAGCGTGTCGCGTGGCCCGGCCCCGAGATTCGCGCCGATGTAGAACGCGCTGCCAGGCGCCGCCAGCGCGATGCCTACGGCGAGCAAGGGGATTCGCAGCGCGAGCCCGTGGTGCGACAGCTCCTGCACCGCGTCGATCGACGTCATCCCCTGGATGAACAGGCCGATCAGCACGGCGTTCGCGACCGTGCCGAGTCCGGGCGGCCCCCCGAGCAACCACGCGATCACGAGGATGACGACGCCGACGCACACGTTCGCGAGCCCGAACGTCAACGGCGTGTGCTTCGCGATCCCCTGGTGCAGCACGTCCCACGGCCAGAGCCCGAGGCGAGACTCGAGCGTGAGCACGATCGCCAGTGCGAAGAGCCACAGTCCGAAGACGAGGCTGGCGCAGCGCAGCGCGAAGCCGCCGCGGATGACCGGGTGCGTCCCGGCGTGAGCTACAGGCCGAACGGGTTGAACGGCTTCGGCGACGTCGAGACGAGCACGGACTTCGTCTCGAGGTAGAGCTCGAGCGTGTCCAAACCGAGCTCGCGGCCGAAGCCGGACTGCTTGTATCCGCCGAACGGAATTCCCGGGAACGCTGTGTACGGCATGTTGATCCCGATCTCGCCGGCCTTGATCCGCGCCGCAAGGCGATGGCCGCGCGCGGGATCTCCGGTCCACACGGTCGCCATCAGCCCGTACTTCGAGTCGTTCGCGATCCGGATCGCGTCTTTCTCGTCGTCGAATGGAATGATCGTCACGACCGGCCCGAAGATCTCCTCCTGTGCGACGACCATGCGGTTGTCGACGTTGGCAAGAACCGTCGGCGGATAGAACGCGCCGCCGCCGGCACCGGGCTCGCCGCCGGTGACGACCTCCGCTCCCTCGCTGCGACCCGTCTCGACGAAGCGGTGCAACTTGTCGCGGTGGCCCGTCGAGATCAGCGAGCCCATCTGCGTCTCGGCGTCGAGCGGGTCACCGACCTTCAGCGCGCGCGCCTTGTCCGCGAACTGCGAGACGAAGTCGTCGTACAGCGGCTTCTCGACGAGGATGCGCGACCGCGCCTCGCACGACTGGCCGGCGGAGTAGTAGATCGACCAGACCGACGACGGAATCGCGTCGGCGATGTTCGCGTCGGCGAAGACGATGTTCGGGCTCTTGCCGCCGAGCTCGAGCGTGACGCGCTTCACGGGATCGCTACAGAGCCGCATGATCTCGCCACCGGTCTGCGTGGAACCGGTGAACGCGATCTTGTCCACATCGGGGTGACGCACGAGGTGCGCGCCGGTCGTAGGCCCGTCGCCCGGAATGACATTGACGACCCCTTCGGGAACGCCGACCTCCGTTGCCAGCTCGGCGAGCCGCAGCGCGGTCAGAGGCGTCGCGGGATCGGGCTTGAGCACGACCGAGCAGCCGGCGGCGAGCGCGGGTGCCAGCTTCCACGTCGCCATCATCAGCGGGTAGTTCCACGGCACGATCTGACCGACGACGCCGACGGGCTCCTTCAACGAATAGAAGAGCAGCGATCCGCCGAGCGGGTTCGAACGTCCTGAGATCGAGCCGATCGCAGACGCGTAGAAGCGGAAGTTCTCGATTCCCTGCGCGAGCTCTGCCTTCACCGACGAAATCGCCTTGCCGACGTTCCGCGCCTCGAGCTCTGCGAGCTCCTTTCGGTTCGCCTGCATCGCATCGGCGAGCGCGTGCAGGAGGCGAGAGCGCTCGGTCGGCGGCGTCTTTCCCCACGCGCCGGCGAGCCCTGCGCGTGCGGCCTCAACCGCGCGATCGACATCCTGCGCGGCGGCCATCGCAACGCGCGCGAGGGCTGTGCCGGTTGCGGGCTCCTTCAGCTCGCGGACGTCGCCCGACTGCGGCTCGACCAGCGCGCCGTTGATGAAGAGCCCGTACTCGCGTTCGGTCGTGACCGCCACGCGCGAGACGATAACGACACTCCGACCCTCCCGCGGCGGTTCGTGGTTTCCATCCGCACGCGGCGGGAAGATCACCGGCGTGAGCGAGCGGGTCCACGTCGAGGCCGCACGAATTCCGGATCGCGACCGCTTGCTGCGTGAGTTGCTCGACGCGGGGCTCGATGCGCGCGCGGTCGACGAGGTCTGCATCGAGGTCCCGTGCGGCGGCGACACAGCCGAGGCGTGCGACGACCTGTATGTCCACGCCGAGAACGTGATCACCAGCCTGGGCGCGCCGTTCGTGCCGATCAAGCACGAGGGCGTGATCTACATCCGACCGCCGGTCAGCTAGCCACTCGCGGCGCCGGGACGCGGACGCGCACGTGCTCTGTCAGGAGTGTGCGGAAGCGCGCGACATCGCGGCGAGCACATCCGCCGACGTTTTCAATCACGGCCGTTCGAAGAGCGCCGCCTGGCCCTGTCCCACCCCGACACACAGCGTGGTGAGCCCATAGCGCCCGCCGCGCCGCCGGAGCTCGTGCAGCAGCGACACGACGAGGCGCGCGCCGCTCATCCCGAGCGGATGGCCGATCGCGATCGCGCCGCCGTTGACGTTGACCTTCTCCTCGTCGAGACCGAGCTCGCGCACGACGACGAGGCTCTGCGAGGCAAACGCTTCGTTCAACTCGACCAGGTCGATATCCCCGACCTCGACGCCGGCGCGTTCGAGCAGCTTGCGCACCGCGGGGATCGGGCCGATGCCCATGACACGTGGATCCACGCCGGCGACCGCGCTGCCGGCAAAGCGCCCGAGCGGCTCGACGCCGAGCTCCGCGGCCTTCTCCTCCGATGCGACGACGACGGCTGCGGCGCCGTCGTTGATGCCGCTCGAGTTGCCGGCCGTGACCGTGCCGCCCTGGCGGAAGGCCGGCTTCAAAGCGGCGAGCTTCTCGGCGCTCGTGTCGGGCCTCGGATGCTCGTCCCGCTCCACGCCGTCGACGAAGACGATCTCGTCGTCGAAGCGACCCGCGGCTGCCGAGGCTGCCCACCGCTGCTGGGAGCGGAGCGAGAACGCGTCCTGATCCTCGCGCGAGACGGTCCACCGCTCGGCCACGTTCTCGCCTGTCTCGCCCATCGATTCCAGTGGAAACATCTCCGCCATCCGCGGGTTCGGGAAACGCCACCCGAGGACGGTGTCGTAGACCTTCTGGTCGCCGCGCGGGAACGGCTTGTCGGGCTTCGCCATCACGAGCGGCGCGCGCGACATCGACTCGACGCCGCCGGCGACGAACAGGTCGCCGTCGCCCGCCGCGACCGCGTGGCACGCGCCGACGATTGCCGAGAGACCGGAAGCGCACAGCCGGTTGACGGTCACGCCCGCCACCGACTCCGGCAGGCCCGCGAGCAGCGCGGCCATCCGCGCGACGTTGCGGTTGTCCTCGCCGGCCTGGTTCGCGCACCCGAACCAGACGTCCTCGATCTCGCCGGGCGGGACGCCAGAGCGTTCGACCGCTGCCGCGATTGCGGTCGCCGCCAGATCGTCGGGACGAACCGCCGACAGGGCGCCGCCGTAGCGGCCGATCGGCGTGCGAACGCCGGAGAGGATCACTGCGCGTGCCATTGCGGCCAGCGTACCGAGGCGCAAGTGGTTCGCGAGCGCCGGCGCGTGGGCGCGCGTCAGGCGCCGACGAACTCGACGTCGACGTCGGCGCCCGCGCGCCGCATCAGCTCGGCAAACGCGCGCCGACCGTCGTCGCCGTAGTCCTGCGTCAGCTCGTTGACGTACATCCCGACGAAGCGGTCGGCGAGCGCGTCATCGAGCCCGCGCCCAAACTGACGCGCGTAGGCGAGCGCCTCGTCGCGGTGCGCGAGCCCCGCTGCGATCGACGCACCGATCACGTCCGCGAGCTCGTCGATCCGCTCGACGTCGCGACGCACGACGTTGACGCCGAGCGGAAGTGGCAACCCGGTCTCGGCCGACCACCACTCACCGAGGTCGAGGGACTTCGCGAGGCCTTCCGCCGCATACGTGAGCTGCCCCTCGTGAATCAGCAGTCCGGCCTCGGCGCGTCCGTCGCGCACCTCCTCGAGGATCTCCTGGAAGTCGAGCTCGCGATAGGCGAACGCGCCGCCCAGGGCGAGACCGAGCACGAGGAACGCGGTCGTCAGCGTCCCGGGCACGACGATCTCGAGGTTGCGGAGCTCCTCGATCGACCGCTGCGTCGGCGTCACGACGATCGGCCCGTAGCCCGCGCCGATAGACGCGCCGTGGGGGAGGAGCGCGTAGCGCTCGTGGACGCGCGGGTACGCGGCGGCAGACAACGCGGTCACCTCGAGTCGTCCCTCGAGCGCCCACTCGTTCAGCGTCTGGATGTCGGACGCGACGAATTCGAACTCGAACCCGCCCGTGTCGATCGCCCCGGTCGCGAGCGCCCAGACCATGAACGCGTCGTCGGGATCGCTCGAATGGCCCAGGCGGATCCGCATGGCCGGGAGCCTAGACTGTGACCGTGGAGAAACCCGCGCTCACCGACGCAATCCAGGACTACCTCCGCGAGATCTACAAGCTCGGGAGCGAGGAAGATCCCGTGTCGGTCACGGCGCTTGCGAAGCGACTCGGCGTCTCGCCCGCGTCCGCCAGCGCGATGGTGAAGAAACTCGCCGCGCTCGGCCTCGCCGAGCACCGTCCCTACGGCGGCGTGACGCTCACCGCTGCGGGCGAGCGGGTGGCGCTCGAGATCATCCGGCACCACCGGTTGCTGGAGCTCTACCTCGCCGAAACTCTCGGGCTGGACATCGACGACGTGCACGATGAGGCGGAACGGCTCGAGCACGCGATCTCCGAGGAGCTCGAGGCGAAGATCGACCGCGCGCTCGGATACCCGACGCACGACCCGCACGGCGATCCGATTCCGGACCGCGACCTCAAGTGGCCGCAGTCCGCCGCGGCGGCTTCGAGCAGGCGGGCGAAGCGAAGTCCCAGGTCGTTCACCCGCTGAAGCTGCGCAGCAGTTTCAGCGGCTCGATCGCCCGAAGAAGTAGTTCTCGAGCGGCTTCAGCAGCTCGCCCCGCAGGAACGGCTTGACCTTCTCGTCGCGGCCATCCTGTTCGAGCACCGACACGTCGTCCTCGAGCGTTCCGTTCGCGACCTCGAGGGCGTCGTCGAGCTCGTACCCCTCGAACACGTAGTCGTCGCGCCGCGGCTCGTCCGAGTTTCGATGCTGGGGGTTGACGACGCGGCCGACCGCCCACACGGCCCCCGATTTCCGCTCGATCCAGATGACGATCCGCTCTTCGGCGCCGGCGTCGTCGACTCCGGTGAGGACGCGCTCCGCAAAGCGGCCGGCGCTTGACTTTCGCCTCACGCGCCAAGGATACAATCGGCTCGATGCAGCGACTCTCGAGCCTGCTGCGCAGCCCGTTCTCCTTCCTCTTCGCCCGCTCCAGCACGGAGGACCGGGTCGCCGCCTACGTCGTGCGCGAGCACGCGCGCGGCCGCGGGCTGTCGGAGATCCTCAGCGACCGGTTCGTCCAGAACCGGCTGTCGATCGAACAGCAGCGCCGGCTGCTCGACCGGCCGGAGGTCGTGCACGCGCTCGGCGACGATGCGGTCGAGCAAACGCGGCGCGAGCTCCAGAGCTTTTCCGCCGGCTAGGCGCCCCCGCACCGCGACCCGCGCACCCGCGCCATGTCCGACCCGGACACGGCCTGGGTCTGACCCGGGCCGTGTCCGGATTGGACGTGGCGTCACCGCTTGAACGGAGCCGGCCGAAGCCGGCATGACGATCGTCGCGAGCCCGCGCCCCGCGAGGCATCCGGCGAAAGCCATGTCCGGAGCACCCATGGCCCGGGTCTGACCCCGGCCGTGGCTCGAAGGGACGGTCGAAGCGAAAAAAGTCTGTGCCGGAACGGTGACGGCCTTGGGCGCGACGGCACAGACCGCGGCGTCTGACTACAGCGCCGTGCCGACGCCGCGCTCGCGCGCGAGGTCGACCGTCCGTGCGGCTGCGGCGATGTCCCACGCGGCGAGCCCGTTCGACTTGAAGACGACGACGTCGTCGTCCGACTGCCGGCCCTGCACGTCGCCGCCGACCACTTCGTGCAGCTCGTGCACCTCGAGCCAGTCGAGCGCGCCGAGCTCGATCGGCTCGATGAGATCCGACGACTCGAGCCGTGCCTGCTCTTTCAGGTCGCAGCAGACGAACGCGGCGCGCTCGAGCACGACGTTGTCAAGCTCACGCGCACCCGTGACATTCGCGCCGCACGCGCACACAAGCGTGCCGTCGCGCAACCAGTCGCCTCGCAACACGGGATCGCGCGATGTCGTGACCGTGACGACGACGTCCTGCTGTGCCGCGTCGCGATGCGACTCCGCGGCGTCTGCGCCGACGCGCTCGCAGAACGCGCGAAGCGAGCGCTCCGTCCGGCAGTACGCGACGACGCGCTCGATCGACGGAAGCGCCGCCCTGATGCACGCGACCTGCGTCTCCGCCTGACCACCGCAGCCGATGACGCCGAGCGACGTTGCGCCGCTCCGAGCGAGATACTTCGCGGCGACCGCGCTCGCTGCGCCCGTGCGCAGACGTCCGAGCTCGTCCGCCTCGACGATCGCGACGAGCTCCGGCCGCGCGGCGTCGAACAACGCGACCACGAAGGACGCTCCCGCTGCGAAGCCGGCGTACACCTTCGCGCCCGCGTACCCGAGCTCGAGGTCCGACGCGGCCATGTCAGCGAGCCGTCCCTCGTCCAGCCGGAGCCGTCGGCGTGGCGCGATCTCGACGGCCCCACGCGCCATGCGCTCGAAGGAGGCTTCGACCGCCGCGACCGCGTCAACCGGGGTCAGCAGCGAGCGAACGTCGTCTTCGCTCAGGTAGAGAGGCACGCTTAGCTCTTCTTGACGAAGCTGATCGTGCCGCTGTTCTCGAGCACGGCCCACTGGATCTCGTCCATCGACGCGATCTGCTGCATCCGTGCCTCTTCCATCAGCTCCTCGATCGTGAGCCGCTCGCGCTTCAGGTTGCGCTCGATCGGCTTGCCGTCCTCGACCACGACGATCGGCTCCCCGTCGAGCACGGGCCGTAGGCGCGGGAACCGGAACGAGAGCCAGGACGTCGATACCTGCAACGCAGCGATCGTGGCGATCGCGATCATCGCGCCGGTGACGGAGTAGTCGTCCTGCGTCAGCCCTTGCTGGACGGAATCGCCGAGGATGATCAACAGGATCAGGTCGAACGGCTCGAGCGACGACAGTTCGCGCCGACCGACGACGCGGGTCAGCACATAGATGAAGACGTAGATCGCAATACCGCGGAGAACGATGTCCATGGCTCAGGGGTAGATGGTCACGTTGCGGTGCAGGGTGATCAGCGCGGTGCTCCCATCGGCGAGCGTCACGTCCTGCGCCCGGTGGCCGACGTTCGTCGGGTTGACCTGGAACTCCATGAACAGGATGTGCGAGTTGCCGGCGGGGATATGGCCGAGCTGGAACACCAGCTTGCCGTTCGAGCTGCCTTCCCCGATCGGGCTCGGCTCGATCGTGTTGATCGTGATTCCCTCCGCCCATCCCGAGCTGAGGATGAGCGTCGCCTTCTTCAGATCGGTCCGGGCGGCGATGTGGAAACGCGCCATGTAGAGCAGGCCGCCGCGCAGGTGAGTCGGCGCGAAGACCTTCAGCGTCGCCGTCGGCGCCGCCGCCTGCGACGTGGTCGGCCGCTGCCCGAAGAC
>VAXB01000021.1 GCA_005883995.1 Actinomycetota bacterium | reverse complement strand
CGCCGCCCTGGAGACCGAGGACGAAAATTGGCCTGTCGATGCGGATCTTGTCGACCGAACGGCGACGGCGACGCAAAGACCACCGCCAACGGTCGCGGTGGTACAACCGCACCGCGCGGACGGCGACTGCGCGGTGATACGCGACGTCGGTCGCGCCCGGCCCCGAGAACACGTATCTGAGCCCGGGCGGTGCCGTTCGCACCCGCGCACCTTACGTTCCCCGCGCAACGGAAGCGCCGTCATCCTCTGGTACGCTGACGCTCCCGGAAAGCTTTGAACGGCAGCTTGGCGACCGGGTTAACAAACGCCTAAAGAGCCCTCGGCGCCTCGTCGGCACCGCCCTCTTTCGGCAGGAACGGAGAGAACGTTGCAAGACGCGCGCACACGACTGGAATCGATCCTCGCCGAGCGGATCGTGCTGCTCGACGGCTCGTGGGGCGTCCTCATCCAGAAGCAGGTGCGGGGGGAGGAGGCCTACCGCGGCGAGCGGTTCAAGGATCATCCGCGCGACGTCGCGGGTGACCCCGACCTCCTGAATCTGACGCGGCCCGAAGTCGTCCTCGGGATCCACCGTGACTACTTCGCCGCGGGCGCCGACATCGCGACGACCAACACCTTCACGGCGACGTCGATCGGCCAGGCCGACTACGGGCTCGAGCCGTACGTGTACGAGCTGAACCTCGCGGGGGCGCGTCTGGCGCGCCAGGCGGCCGACGAGGTGGGCGGCTTCGTCGCCGGCTCGGTCGGTCCGCTCAACGTGACGCTCTCGCTGTCGCCGCGCGTCGACGATCCCGCCTTTCGAACGCACGGCTTCGACGATCTCCGCGACGTGTACGGCGAGCAGGTGCGCGCGCTCGCGGAGGGCGGCGTCGACTTCCTGTTGATCGAAACGATCTTCGACACGCTGAACGCAAAGGCGGCGATCGCGGCGGCGAAGGACGAGGCGCCGCAGTTGCCGCTCTGGATCTCGTTCACGGCGATCGACAAGAGCGGCCGGAACCTGTCGGGACAGACGGTGGAGGCGTTCTGGCTTTCGGTCGAGCACGCCGAACCGTTCATCGTCGGCGTCAACTGCGCGCTCGGTGCGACCGAGATGCGGCCGTTCCTCGAAGACCTCTCCCGTGCCGCGCCGACGTACGTCTCGTGCCATCCGAACGCGGGCCTGCCGAATGAGATGGGCGCGCACGACGAGCAGCCGGCGGACACGAGCAGGTTCCTCGGCGACTTCGCCCGTGACGGGCTCGTCAACGTCGTCGGCGGCTGCTGCGGCACCACGCCCGAACACGTCAGGGCCATTTCAGACGCCATCCGGGGTCAGGGACCACGGGTTGTCCCGAAGCGACGTGCCACGACCGCGTTCAGCGGGCTCGAGCCGTTCGAGATCTTCGAGGACTCGAACTTCACGCTGGTGGGCGAACGCACGAACGTCACGGGCTCCGCGCGGTTCCGGCGCCTCGTCGAGGGCGGCGACTTCGGCGGCGCGATCGAGGTCGCACTCGAGCAGGTGCGCGGCGGAGCGAACCTCCTCGACGTCAACATGGACGCCGACCTGCTCGAGTCGGAGCAGGCGATGACGACGTTCCTCAACTACCTTGCGACCGAGCCCGAGGTCGCGCGGCTGCCGATCATGGTCGACAGCTCGAAGTGGTCGGTTCTCGAAGCGGGGCTGAAGTGCCTGCAGGGGAAAGGCGTCGTCAACTCGATCTCCTTGAAAGAAGGCGAGGACGCGTTCCTCGACCAGGCGCGCCGGATCAGACGCTACGGCGCGGGAGCCGTCGTGATGGCGTTCGACGAACACGGCCAGGCGGACACGGCAGCGCGGAAGGTCGAGATCTGCGAGCGCGCATATCGCCTGCTGACCGAGCACGGCTGGGCGTCCGAGGACATCATCTTCGACCCGAACGTGCTCGCGGTCGCGACGGGGATCGAAGAGCACAACGAGTACGCGAAGGCGTTCATCGAGGCGATTCCCGAGCTCAAGCGCCGCTGCCCGGGAGCGAAGATCAGCGGCGGGATCTCCAATCTCAGCTTCGCGTTCCGCGGCAACGACGCGGTCCGCGAGGCGATGCACGCCGCGTTCCTCTACCACGCGATCAAGGCCGGGCTCGACATGGGCATCGTCAACGCAGGCCAGCTCGCCGTGTACCAGGACATCGAGCCCGAATTGCTCGAACGGGTCGAGGATGTCCTGTTCAACCGCCGCGACGATGCGACCGAGCGCCTGGTCGAGTATGCATCGCGCGTCAGCGGCGAAGGCGCGAAGCGCGAGCGCGATCTCGCGTGGCGCGACGCACCGGTCGAGGAGCGGCTCGCGCACGCGCTCGTGCACGGGATCGTCGACTTCATCGAAGCCGACACCGAGGAAGCACGCCAGAAGCTCCCTCGTCCGCTGGACGTGATCGAAGGGCCGTTGATGGACGGGATGTCGATCGTCGGCGACCTGTTCGGCTCGGGAAAGATGTTCCTGCCGCAGGTCGTCAAGAGCGCTCGCGCGATGAAGCGCGCGGTCGCGTACCTCGAGCCGTACATGGAGGACGAGAAGAGCTCGGGGCGGACGCAGGGCCGTGTCGTGCTCGCGACCGTCAAGGGCGACGTGCACGACATCGGCAAGAACATTGTCGGCGTCGTGCTCGGTTGCAACAACTACGAGGTGCTCGATCTCGGCGTGATGGTGGCGGCGGACAAGATCCTCGACACGGCGATCGAGGAGAATTGCGACATCGTCGGCCTGTCGGGCCTGATCACGCCGTCGCTCGACGAGATGGTCCATGTCGCGCAGGAGATGGAGCGCCGCGACTTCGACCTGCCGCTCCTGATCGGCGGCGCGACGACCTCGAAGCAGCACACCGCGGTTCGAATCGCGCCCGAGTATTCGGCGCCGACTCTGCACGTGCTCGACGCCTCACGCGTCGTCGGCGTCGTCAGCGACCTGCTCGACCCGGGGCGCCGAGTGACGCTCGACCGGGACAACCGCGAGCTGCAGGACCGCCTGCGCTCGCAGCACGCGGAGCGCGACCGCAAGCCGTTGCTTCCGCTCGCGGCCGCGCGTGAGAACAAAGAGCGAGTCGCATTCGACGACGTGCCCGTCCCACCGTTCCTCGGCACACGCGAAATCGACGTCGACAGCGCAACGCTGCGCGACTACATCGACTGGCAGTTCTTCTTCCACGCGTGGGAGTTGAAAGGGAAGTTCCCGGCGATCCTCGAGCAGCCGGCTGCGCGCGAGCTCTACGACGACGCTGTTGCGCTCCTGGATCGCGTTGAGCTCCACCCGCGCGGCGTCTACGGGTTCTGGAGCGCGCGCTCCGAGGTCGACGACGTCGCGCTCGAAGACGGGACGCGGTTCTGCTTCCTTCGGCAACAGTCTGCCTACGGCGATTCCCGCCCGAACCGCTGCCTCGCCGACTACGTCAGCCCCGACACCGATCACATCGGCGCGTTCGCAGTCGCGGTGCACGGAGCCGACGAGGCCGCCGCGCAGTTCGAACGCGAGCACGACGATTACAACGCGATCATGGTCAAGGCGCTCGCCGACCGGCTCGCGGAGGCGTTCGCGGAATACCTGCATCGCCGCGCCCGGACCGAGTGGTACGCGCCCGACGAGCAGCTGTCGGGGGAGGAGATTCTCGCGGAGCGGTTCCGCGGGATCCGGCCGGCGTTCGGCTATCCCGCGTGCCCCGACCACACCGAGAAGCGCAACCTGTTCGCGCTGCTCGGCGCCGAACGCGCCGGCCTTGCGCTCACCGAGACGTTCGCCATGCAACCGGCCGCCGCCGTCAGCGGCATCTATCTCGCGCATCCACGAGCCCGGTACTTCTCGGTCGGCCGGATCGGGCGCGACCAGGCCGAGGATTACGCATCGAGGAAGGGGCAGCCGCTCGAGGAGACCGAGCGCTGGCTGGCGCCGAACCTCGGCTACCGGCCGGAGCCGGTCGCGGCGACGGTCTAGGGCTCAGCTTTCGCAGAAGCCGTGTCCGCCGGGCAGCGCGATCCGGACGACGATCGACGTCGCCCAGAGCCCGAGCACGAGCAGCGGCCACAGCCAGACCAGGCGCGTAGCCCGGCGAAGCAGCAGCACACCGGCTGCCGCGTAGACGGCAGCGGCGATCCCGAGCGCGACCGTCGACGCTGCGCCGTTCCCGCAGAGCTGCTCGTCGGTCGAGATCGCCCAGTTCGCGAAGAAGCCGAGCACCAGTGCGAACAGCGCGAGGAGCTCGCCGATCAGGACGGCAGCGCGGGCACGGCGGCGATCCACCTCGGGCCAGATCTGCGGCGCGCGATACCAGTAGCCGAGAAGCGCGATCCCGGCGGGGATCGCAACGGCCGTCGCCACACCGCTGCCGCCGAGCGCGCCGACCGTCGCGACCGGCGCCGCGATTCCGGCCACCAGAAGACCGACAATTGCCCCTGATCGTCGGGGGTTGGTCATAGCGTTCCTGCTATTTATAGCTTTCGTGCTATGTCCGCTGCAACCCGTTCGAGGGACAGGCGCCCTGCGACGCACGCCGATAGGGGAAGGGTGGTGCGCCGCCTCCTGTTGCCCGTCGTCGTCCTGCTGACTGCGGTCGGCACCGCCGCCGGCGGAGCGAATCCGCACGACCCCCAAAAGCGCTTCACGACCGCTGACCAGGCGTGGGCGAAACGCGCGTCGATCGTTCGGGACGATCTCCCGGGCGGCGGCTGGAAGGCGACGAAGGCGAGCAACGACTCGGCCACGTGCAGGTCCTTCAACCCGGACGAATCGAAACTCGTCGAGACCGGCGAACGACTGTCGCCCGACTACTCCCGCGCCGGCGGCCTCGTCGCCTCGGCGTCGTCCGTCTACCGCAGCGCGGCCGACGCGCAGGCGTCGTGGAACCTCGAGGCGAAACCGGCGATCCTCACGTGCTTCGACCAGGCCTTCGCGCAGGCGAGGGCCTCGGGGATGCGCGTGACGATCCTTGCGCGCGGACGGCTGGCCTTCCCGCAGCTCGCGCCGCGCACGACGGCGTTCCGCGTCCTCGTCCGCTACGACGTGCAGCGATTCCGCATCCCTGCCGTCCTCGACGTGGTTCTGCTCGGCAGTGGACGCGTCAATGCGGCACTCGTCCTGCAGTCGCCGGGCGCGCCGCTCCAGCCACTCCCGGCGGGCCTCGAGCGAGCGCTCGCGGCACGGCTCGCCGAGCGCCTGTCGCGGTAACGCAGCCGCTCTCGCCGCGTCGCTAGGGTCGCGGCGTGGAGCACTCCTTCGGCCGTCGGCCGCCCTTCACCGTCGGGATCGAAGAAGAGTTCCAGCTCGTCTCGGCCGAGAGCTACGAGCTCGTTCCACGCTTCGACGACGTCGCCGCGGCGGCCGCCGACGACCGCGTCCGCCGCGAGCTGATGACGTCCGTTCTCGAGACGGCGACCGGCGTCCACGAGAGCGTTCCGGCCGCCGTCGCGGAGGCGCGGGAGATCAGGCGCCTGCTTCGCGACGCAGCCGGCCGGAGCGGGGCACTGATCGCCTCTGCGGGAACCCATCCGTTCTCGCGCTGGGAGCATCAGGAGATCACCGGCACCGAGCGGTACCAGGGGGTCGTGGAGGAGCTCCGGTGGGTCGCCGAGCGTGTTGCCATCTTCGGCCTGCACGTCCACGTCGGGATGCCGGCCCCCGACACCGCGGTCGCAGTCGCCAATGCTCTCCGGACACACGTCCCGGTGCTGCTTGCGCTGTCGGCCAACTCCCCGTACTGGCAGGCGCATGACACGGGCCTCGCGTCGACCCGCAGCAAGGTGTTCGAGACGATGCCGCGGAGCGGGCTGCCGCCGAGGTTCGACAGCTTCGCGGAGTTCGAGGAGCTCGTTGCGCGCGGGCGGGCCGTCGGTTTCTTCGAGGATTACACCTTCCTCTGGTGGGACGTCCGCCCTCACCCGAAGCTCGGAACCGTCGAGATCCGTGCCTTCGACGCCCAGACGCGGCTCGAGAACGTCGCGGCGCTCGCTGCGCTCGTGCAGAGCCTCGCAGCGACGTACGCAGGCGACGCGCCGCGGCCCCAGCCGCGCGCGCTGATCGCGGAAAACAAGTGGCGCGCGGCACGTTACGGCCTCGACGCGGAGCTGGTCGATCTCGCGACCGACCGGTCCCGGCCGGCGCGCGAAGCCGTCGCCGAGCTCGTCGGGCACGCCGCGCCCGCGGCCGAGCGGCTTGGTTGCTCGCGTGAGCTGGAGGGGCTCACCGCGCTGTGCGAACGGGGCGCGGGCGCCGACGAGCAGCGACGGATGCACGACGAGCGAGGCAGCCTGCTCGGGGTCGCCCAGTGGCTTGCCGAGACGACGGTCGAAGCGGTGGGATGACCGGTCCCTGAGCTATCCTGCGGCGCGGCTGGCGCCCCGATTGGGCGCCGCGCTCTTATTGGGCCCGAATGAAGACCACGCTGAAGAGAGGAATCGGGCGCGGCGCCGCCTTCAACGGCAACGGGCGCTCGATCCTGCCGCCCGGCCCGCCGACGGCGATGACCCGCTACCGGCAGCCCGAGCCGCCGCGCCGCGGCCCGTTCGCCGTCGTCCGCCTCGTCGCATTCTGGACGGTGCTCGCCGCGCTGATCGTCGCCGGCGGCGCCGCCGGCGCCGCCTATCTCCGCGCCCACCGGTTCGTCGAGGCCGTTGCGCCGAAGACGAAGCAGGACAAGGCGGCGGCGAAGGAGCTCGACGTCGCGACCCCGGGCCAGCCGACGACGGCGCTCGTGATCGGAACCGACAAGCGGCGGGGACCCGAGGCCGCAGACACCGGCCGCTCCGACACGCTGATGCTCGTCCGCGCCGACCCGCGGAACGACACGCTCTCGATGCTCTCGTTCCCGCGCGACATGATCGTGACGGTCAAGTGCCCCGGCCGCGCCGACGTGCGCGACCGGATCAACGCCGCGTTCTCGGACTGCGGCACCGTCGGCAGCGTCGACACCGTGCGTGCGTTGACGGGTCTGCCGATCAACTACTTCGTCACGGTCAACTTTCGCGGATTCCTCCAGCTCGTCGACCACCTCGGCGGCGTATGGGTCGATGTCGACCATCGCTACTTCAACAACCACACCGGCCCGGGTGGCTACTCGGCGATCAACCTATGGCCGGGCTACCAGCGGCTGCGCGGCTACGACGCGCTCGCCTTCGTCCGCTACCGCCACTTCGACTCGGATCTCTACCGCGTCGCGCGTCAGCAGTTGTTCCTGAAGGCGCTGAAGCAGCAGATCAAGTCGCAGCTCGACCTGCCGACGCTGCTCGACATCGTCGACGCGATCGAGAAGAACGTGATCATCGGCCGCGGAGGCAACAGGCCGCTCGACCTGGCCACGCTCAAGGACTACATCTACTTCGCCCAGAACCTCCAGGGCGGCCACATCTTCCAGTCGCGCATCGAAGGCCTGACCGGGTACTCGGAGCTGTACACGGACCCGTCGAACATCACCGCCGCGGTGCGCCAGTTCGTCCAGCCGGACGTCGCATCGCCGGCCAAGGCACGCGACGTCGCCCTTGGGATCCACAGGCATACGGCTGCGCTTCGGCCGGCGAACGTCACCGTCAGCGTGCTGAACGGGAACGGCGTCCAGGGCTCTGCCGCGAACGCCGCGTATGCGCTCGGCCAGCGTGGCTACAAGATCGTGCTGCCGGCCGGCGGCAAGCCCGTGAACGCGCCGACGTCGAACTACTTCCGGACGACCGTCTTCTACGACGCGGCGAAGAAGCGCGCACGAGCGGCGGCACAGCAGCTCGCGAACCTCTTCGGCGATGCGGCAGTGAAGCCGCTCACGCCGGCGCAGAGCGTGCTGCAGTCACTCGCGAACGGCGCGATCACGACGGTCGTCGTCGGTGCGAATTTCCACGGCTCGCTCGCGCCGGCGCCGGTCGACGTGACGCCGAAGCGGCAGCCGGCGAACGTCGCGCCGAACGCCGCCGCGACACTGCCCTACCTGCGCTCCGTCCGCCGCCGCGTCCCATTCCGGCTCGAGGTACCGCGGCTGATCGAGAGCTCGTCGCGGCCCGAGCCGCTCGCGCCGATCCGGCTCTACCGACCCGTGAAGGGTCACAAGGCCATCCGACTCACGTTCGAGAGCGGCGCGACGGAGTACTGGGGGATCGAGGAGACCGACTGGAATGATGCGCCGGTCCTGACCGACCCGAACTTCTCACAGACGATCCGCGGCCGTCACTACGACTTCTATTTCTCCGGACCACACCTGCACATGATCGTGCTGAAGCAGAACGGCGCGACCTACTGGGTGATCAACACGATCGTCGACTCGCTCTCGAACGAGACGATGATCGCGATCGCAAAGGGCCTGACACCGATCGGCCGGTAACCTCCGCGCGATGGGGGATGCAGGCAGGATCGGGATCCTCGGCGCCGGCTGGGTCGGGCTCGTCACGGGCGCGTGCTTCGCCGAGCTCGGACACGATGTGATCGTGCGCGACGTCGTTCCCGAGCGGATCGACGCCCTGCGGGCCGGCCGAATGCCCTTCCACGAACAGGACCTCCCCGAGGTGTTGGAGCGGAATCGCGAGCGGCTGCGGTTCACGCTCGACGCCGGGGAGCTCGCCGACGCAGACATCCTGTTCATCTGCGTTCAGACGCCGCCGACCTATGCCGGCGATGCGGATCTCTCGTTCGTGTGGTCCGCGCTCGACGACCTGCCGCGCGTCGACCGGCATCAGATCCTGGTGATGAAGTCGACCGTGCCGGTAGGCACGGGCGAGAAGGTGCGCGCGGCGCTCGACGCGCGAGGCCTCGGAAGCATCGGCTACGTCTCGAACCCGGAGTTCCTCGCCGAGGGGCACGCGGTCCGGGACTTCCTTGCACCGGACAGAATCGTGATCGGCGCCTTTCACGCGCAGGACGGCGAGGCGGTGGAGGCGCTCTATGGCGGCATCGACGCGCCGATCGTGCGGACCGACGTCGCGTCGGCCGAGATGATCAAGCTCGCGGCGAACGCGTTCCTGATGACGCGCATCTCGTTCATCAACGAGATCGCGAACGTCTGCGAGGCCGTCGGCGCGGACGTGACCGAGGTGGCGCGCGGCGTCGGGCTCGATCATCGCCTCGGGCCGCACTTCCTGCGGGCTGGAATTGGCTACGGCGGAAGCTGTTTCCCCAAGGACTCCCTGGCGCTGAAGCAGCTCGCGTCGAACTCCGGCTATCACTTCCAGTTGCTCGCGGCGGTGATCGAGGTGAACGAGCTCCAGAAGCGGCGCGTGATCCAGAAGCTGCAGAAGCACGTCGGCCGCCTGCGCGGCAAGAAGGTCGCGCTGCTCGGGCTCGCATTCAAGGCCGGAACGGACGACATGCGCGAGGCGCCGTCGATCGTGCTCACGTCGCGCCTGCTCGCCGAGGGAGCAGAGGTGCGCGCGTGGGACCCGGTCGCAGATCCCGGCGAGCTGATGAAGGGCGCCGTTCTCTGCGACAGCGTGCTCGACGCCGTGCGTGACGCGGACGCCGCCGTCATCGTGACGGAGTGGGACGAATTGCGCTCGCTCGCCTCGCCCGAGGTGCGCGAAGCGATGGCGCGGCCGCTGATCATCGACGGCAGGAACCTGCTCGATCCCGCGGAGACGCGTGCCGCGGGTTTTGCGTACGAGGGGATCGGCCGCCGCAGCTCGCCGTTCGAGACGCTGCCGGAGATCGCCGAGAGCGAGACGCGGGTTCCTTCGTAGTGGAGGCGATCATCCTCGCGGGCGGGAGGGCGACCCGTCTCGGCGAGGCGGCGCGCGGGCAGCCGAAGGCGCTGGTTCCCGTTGCAGGCCATCCGATCGCCGCGTACCAGGTCGCGCAACTCGCACGTGCAGGCGTCCGGCGCGTGATCGTCAGCTGCGCCGCCGGCCAGGAGGACGTCTTCACGGAACGGCTCGGCGGGCTCGGCGTCGAGATCGCGTGCGCGCCCGAATCCGAACCGCTCGGACGCGGCGGTGGGCTGCGGCTTGCCGCGGACGCACGCGAGGAGGCCGGGCCGCTCTTCGCACTGAACGGCGACGAGCTCCACGACGTCGACCTCGCCGCGATGCTCGAGGCGCACCGTCGGCGTTCCGCTGCGGCGACGATCGTCGTTGCGCCGCTCGTGTCCCAGTTCGGAGTGGTGGAGCTCGCCGACGACGACCGCGTGAGCGGGTTCCGCGAGGCGCCGCGGCTGCCGCACTGGGTCAATGCCGGCATCTACGTCCTCGACGACGAGGCGATCGCGCGGCTGCCCGAGCGCGGCGACCATGAGCAGTCGACGTTCCCCGAGCTCGCCGAGGAACGGAAGCTCTACGCGTTCCGGCACGAGGGCCTCTGGATCACCGTAAACACGCCGAAGGACCTCCAGCGCGCGGAGGAGCACCACGCCGAGTTGCCTGTGCCGATCACGGGGAGCGCCGGTCCGGCGTAGCCGGCAACGTCCACGTCCCCGCGGCTCGCGACCCCCGTCGAGAACCGACCCGGGAAACGGCGTAGAGTCGCCCGGTGAGAGTGGACTCGCCGAACCTGGACGGACTGGACGCATGGGCCTTCGACTCGCGCCGCGTCGAGAAGCCGTGGGGCTACGAGTTGATCTGGGCCCACGGGGACGCCTACGTCGGGAAGGTGCTGTTCGTGAGGGCGGGGGAGTCGCTGTCGCTCCAGTTCCACCGGCAGAAGGACGAGTCGTGGCTCGTTCAGTCCGGGCGGGCCAAGCTCGAGCTCGGGTCGGCCGGCGACGCCGTCCTGAAGGTGGAGGTCGTCGCGGCCGGGGCGACCTTCCGATTCCGTCCGGGCACGGTCCACCGCGTCACCGCCCTCGAAGACACGACCATCATCGAGGTGTCGACACCGCATCTCGATGATGTGGTGCGGCTCGAGGACAGCTACGGTCGCGCGGGCACCAGCGATCCTTGACACGCTTGTGTTAAGGTCGCGGGCGTGGAACCCGTAACCGTCGGCGATGCGGCCGCCCGAACGGGCTGGTCGCCGCGGATGCTCCGCTATCTCGAACGCGCCGGCCTCGTCGTCCCCCGCCGCGCCACGAGCGGCTACCGCCTGTATGGAATGCTCGAGCTGAACCAGCTGCGCTCGCTTCAGGAGCTTCGGCGCCGCTTCGCGGTAGAACTGGCGGACATCGCGTTCGCCGCTCGCCTCCGCCGCGACCCGGGCCTCCGCGCCGCCGTCGACACCTGGCTCGCGGGGACGGAGATCGAAGCGCTCGACTGGGAGCAGCGCAAGCACGAACGTTTGCTCGCCGCCTAGACCCAACAGAGAGGACTGAATGGCTACGACGAAGCGTCATGACGTGAAAGACCTATCGCTCACGCCCGAGGGTGTCCGCAGGATCGAGTGGGCGGATCGGCAGATGCCGGTGCTCGCGGCGATCCGCGAGCGCTTCGAGAGCGAGCAGCCGCTCGCCGGCTACCGCATCTCGGCGTGCCTGCACGTGACGACCGAGACCGCCAACCTCGCGCGAACGCTGAAAGCGGGCGGCGCCGATGTCGTGCTCTGCGCGTCGAACCCCCTGTCGACACAGGACGACGTCGCCGCAGCGCTCGTCGACGCGTACGACATCGCCGTCTTCGCGATCAAGGGCGAGGACAACGACACGTACTACTCGCACATCGAGGCGGCCGTCGACCACAAGCCGCAGCTGACGATGGACGACGGCGCCGACGTGATCGGCGTGCTGCACAGCGCCCGCCGTGAGCAGCTCGGCGACATCATCGCCGGCACGGAGGAGACGACCACCGGCGTGATCCGCCTGAAGGCGCTCGAACGGGACGGTGCTCTCGGCTTCCCCGTGATCGCCGTCAACGACGCGGACACGAAGCACCTGTTCGACAATCGGTACGGAACCGGGCAGTCGACGATCGACGGGATCATCCGCGCGACGAACGTCCTGCTCGCCGGCAAGCGGTTCGTCATCTCGGGCTACGGGTGGGTCGGCCGTGGCGTCGCCCTGCGCGCCAAGGGAATGGGCGCACACGTCATCGTCACCGAGACGGAGCCGATGCGCGCGCTCGAGGCCGTGATGGACGGTTACGAGGTGCTGCCGATGGAGAAGGCCGCCCCGATCGGCGACCTCTTCTGCACCGCGACCGGCGACAAGTCCGTCATCCGCCGCGAGCACGTGGAAAGGATGAAGGACGGCGCGATCCTCGCGAACACCGGCCACTTCAACGTGGAGATCGACATTCCGGCGCTCCGCCAGCTCGCCAAAGAGACACGTGAGGCGCGTGCGTTCGTCGACGAGTTCACGCTCGAGGACGGCCGCCGCATCTACCTGATCGCTGACGGACGTCTCGTCAATCTCTCGGCGGCGGAAGGGCATCCGGCCCTCGTGATGGACATGTCGTTCGCCAACCAGGCCCTGTCGGCCGAGTATGCGATCCAGCATGCTGCGGAGCTCGAGCGCAAGGTCTATCCCGTCCCGTCCGAGATCGACCGCGAGATCGCGCGGCTGAAGCTCGACACGATGGGCGTGGCGATCGACCAGCTCACGGAGGAGCAGGCGAAGTACCTCGCTTCCTGGGACGAGGGAACCTGAAAGCGCTGATCCTGGCGGCCGGATACGCGACGCGTCTCCGGCCGCTCACGGACACCGTCCCCAAACAGCTCCTGCCTGTCGGCGGGCGGCCGATGGTCGACTGGATCCTGGACAAGATCCGCGAGGTCGACGTCGAGGAGATCCACCTCGTCACCAACCACCGGTTCGCCGCGGCCTTCGAGCAGTGGGCGCCCGACGACGTCCGCATCCACGACGACGGGACGACGTCGAACGACGACCGCCTCGGAGCGATCGGCGACATCGCCTTCGTCGGGATCGACGATGATCTTCTCGCGATCGCCGGCGACAACCTGTTCGAGTTCTCGCTCGGCGACTATCAGGCGTTCTGGCGGACGAAGGACGCCGCCAGCTGTGTCGCCGTCCACGACGTCGGCGACCGCGAGCTCGCAAAGAAGTACGGCGTCATCTCCGTCGACGAGAGCGACCGGATCACGTCGTTCGTCGAGAAGCCGGAGAATCCCGCGAGCACATTCATCGCAACCGCGACGTACATGTTCGCGCGCGACCACGTCAGGCTCGTGCGGACGTACCTGGACGATGGGAACCCGCCCGACCAGCCGGGGAATTTCGTCGCGTGGCTGCAGGCGCGTGAGCGCGTCTATGCATACCGTTTTCCCGGCCGCTGGTGGGACATCGGCGACGCGTCCCAACTGCTCGAGGCCGACAACCTCATGCGCCGCGAGCACGGGCTCCCCGAGCGCGCCGAGTACTCGATCGAGAACTGACACATTCGCGTCCACGTCTCGTCCGTACGGTCGAGACGTGCTCGATTTGCTCCTGCCGCAGCGGTGCGTCGTCTGTGCCGCGCACGGGGCGCACGTCTGCTCCGGGTGCACGGCGGGATTGCGCCGGGTCGCGTCGCCGTTGTGCGAGCGTTGCGGCGCGCCGACCGTTTGGCCTGTGCGCCGCTGCCGCGAATGCGCCGGTCGCCGCCTCGCGTTCGCGTCGGCCCGCGCGGCCGTCGAATACGACGAGGCAGCACGCGCGATCGTCGCGGCGTGGAAGGAGCGCGGCCTCCGCGGGCTCGCCGGCTGGGCGGCGGGAGTCGTGGCCGACACGCTCCCACTCCCGCTCGTCGACTGTGTGACCTATGTCCCGGCGGACGCCGAGCGTCGTCTGAAGCGCGGCCATCACTCCGCCGAGCGGCTCGCGCGGTTGCTCGCGCGCCGCTGGGAGCTTCCGGTGGAGGCGCTTCTCCGCCGGACGCGTTCGCTCCCCCGGCAGCGGGGGCTCGACCAGGTGGAGCGGCGGCGGAACGTCCGCGGCGCTTTCGCGCCGCAGACGACGGTGCCGCGCCGGATCTTGCTCGTGGACGACGTGTACACGACAGGTTCGACCGCGAACGCGGCTGCCTCCGCCCTGCGCGCCGGCGGCGCGACAACGGTCTGCGTGGCGACGTTCGCCCGCGCAATTCGGGTGCGGTAAGTTTCCCTTTCCGGCCCCGAGACAGGAGACGCGATGCGGCTTCAGGTGAAGGGCAAGAATCTCGAGGTCAGCGACTCGATCCGGCGGCATGCCGAGGAGAAGCTCGGCAAGCTGGACCGTCAGCTTCACGAGTTGACGCAGGTCGAGCTCGAGCTGTGCGTCGAGAAGAACCCGTCGATCGCGCAGAACCAGGTTGCGGAAGCGACGGTGTGGACGAAGGGCCCGACGCTTCGCGCGCGCGAGGCGTCGACCGACATGAAGGCGTCGATCGACCAGCTGACGGAGAAGCTGCTCCGCCAGGTCGAGCATTACCGCGCGAAACGAAGCCGTCGCCAGACGCGGGGCAACGGCACTCCCCCTGGAGGTTCGATGAGCATCGACGAGGAGATTGGCCCGAAGATCGTCAAGTCGAAGCAGTTCAGCGTGAAGCCGATGCACGCCGAGGAAGCGGTCCTCCAGCTCGAGCTGATCGGGCACGACTTCTTCGTCTTCCGCAACGAGGAGACGGACGAGGTGAACGTGATCTACCGGAGACGCGGCGGCGGGTACGGCTTGATCGAGCCGCAGACCTAGAGCGTGGGCCTCTTCCGCCGCGAGCCGGTTCATCGGCGACTTGCGCGCGAGGCCGGGATGCTCGACCCGGACCGGGAGCCGGTCCGCCCCGCGTGGGACAAGGCGGGCGTGCACGGGATCGCGCGCCCGCGCGCGTGGGACACGGTCGTCACGAGTGACGCGGAAGGGCTCCACGGGAACTCGGTCACGTTCGTGGCGCTCCCCGACGGCGCGCTTGTCGTCGAGAGTGCGGACGGCGAGGGGGACCCCACACCGCTTGCCGCCGCCGTCGAAGCCGAGATCCCGCGGCCGTACCGCGCTGAGGCGGTCCGACGCGGTGAGTCTCTGTGGGCGATCGCCGCGCGGCGGATCGAGCTTGCGCAGTTCGTCGCCGACGGAGACGACCTCGAGTTGACTGCCCACGACGGCGAGCGGACGCTCGCAGTCGACGGGCAACGCGCCTTCGGGTCGGTCGCGGCGCTCGAGCCGCTAGGCGATCGCCATCGGGGGTCCTTCGCCATCCGAGCCCGGCGCATCGAGGGTGACTGGTGGGAGGTTCAGTCGGACCCGCTGTAGAGGGCGGTCAGCGTGGCGTCGGCGCGGCGGCGACGGCGGCCAGCATCATCAGCGTTCCACCCGGTGTCAGGAGCCGCCCTGCATCTGCGGACGTCCCGTCCCACCGTTTCGTGAAGAGCCCGCGCGTGTCGCGCGCGTTCGAAAGCGCCTTCTTCGCCCAGGCGTCGGCGAGCCGGTACCAGCGCGGATTCCGGTCGGCGCCGTAGAGCGTCAGGAGCCAGCGGTAGTAGATCGCGTCGGTCTCGGTCGCCCAGTGGTACGTCGCCGGGAATGCCTTCGCGGCTGCAGCGGCGACCTTCTCGCCCTTCGTGCAGTACGACTTCTTGTGCAACACGCGACACAGCGTTGCGTGAGCGCCGATCATCATCCCCTCGACGTAGTTCATGACGGTGCCGTCTGTCGGGCTGCGCTGGTAGAGCCCGCGTGATCGGTTCCACGAGTGCTTGTTCGCCCACGCCAGGAGCTTCAGGCTCTCGTTCAGGTAGGCCCGCTGGTGCGTTGCGCCGTACAGCTCCGCGGCGAGCAGCGTTTCCGCGGCGAGCGGCTCGGACGTCTTGCGCGTGTGGTCGGTGTCCCACCAGGTCCCGCCGCCGGCGTTCCCGGCCCAGCCGGCGATCGCGATGAACCGGTAAGCGCGGATCGCGTCGGTCAGGAAGCGGCGGTTGTGCGTGGCGGTGTACGCGTCGAAGAACGCGAGGCCCCACCATCCGTTGTCGTCGAAGAACGCGCTCGCTGTGGGTCGCCGGAAGGGGAGGTAGAAGTAGCCGCCGACCGGCTTGAACTCCGGGTTCCAGTAGCGCTCGGCGCCGCGAGCGATCGCATCCACCGCCGCGCGGCGCTTCGCGCTCGGGCGCGAGGTGGCGATGATGTCGATCGCCTCGAACAGCGGGAAGACGTCCCACAGCGTCGCCACGTCCCGTGGCCCATCGGTCGACACGTGTTGCCGCTGGGAGTACCAGTTCGCCGCGGGGTTCCACCAGAGGGCGTTCGTGCGGGCGACACCGTCCTCCGCGGCGTGGAAGTAGACGTCCGGCGGGCGCGTCCCTGCGCCGGCCGCGGGCAGTGCCAACAGCGACACGAACGCGGCGAGGGCGACGAACCGCGCACGTTTCAGCATGCTGTTGTCTCCTTGAGCTGGACCGGCGGCGACAGCAGCGCTCGCCCGTCGAGGCTCGACGACTCGAACGTCGCCGCGAGCGGCTGCAGGGTCTCGCGGTCGACGATCAGCCCCGCGCGTGGGAGCTCACGCCCGAGCTCGACCTCGTACGCCGGTCGGCGCTGGTGGATCGTCTCCTTGCGGATCACGCGCGAGCCTCGCTCCAGTTGAATCGTCAGCTCGGTCGCGTACACGGCGTAGCTCCCGGCGAGGTCGGCCTCCGCGGCGCGCAGCAGAGGCGATGCTGCGCGCGTGCTCGCGAGCTGGCGCGACGCAGGTCCCTGCGCTGTCACCGCCGGCGGCATCGACTCCTGGACGTGCGACCCGGCGAGCACGAGCGCGCTGCCGTCGCTCAGCCAGACGAGGTTGTGCCTCGCGGTCAGTTGCTCGCAGCGGGCAACGAGCGAGCGTCCGGCGATCGAGATGACACTGCCCTCGCCGCGCTTGGTCTCGAGCACGTCGAGCAGCCGGACGCCGGTGCGATCGCCGCGCGTGGGCTGCGGCAGGCCCGAGACGACCGCGAACGCCGCGGCGCCGATCAGGCCCGCGGTCAGGATCGCACCGGCGACGGGCAGGACGATGCGGCGGATCACGGCCACCGCAGGAGGATGGTCGCAGTGGCGGCGACGAGCAGCGCCACGCTGACCACGCGGATCGAGATGTCGACGGCGCGCAGGCGGCCGAGTCGCGCGAGGCCGACGTAGACGGGCGGCGCGACGAGGCCAAACCGTGCGTCCGACGTGAACGAGCCGCTCCAGATCGGCAGGAGGACCATCAGTGCTGCCGCCACGATCCAGCCGGCGGGGACGACGCGCGCGGCCACGACGAGAAGGACGACGTAGACGAGACAGAATGCCGCGTCACGCACCAACCAGACGTTCGAGTGCCCGAACGAGTTGGCGACCTCGCGAACTGCGCGAACGGGCCCCGCGAACTCGAACGATCGACCCCACGCGCGCTGCGCGGTGCTGAACGCGACCGCGTCTCCAAACGTGCGCCAGTCGTACAGGCAGACGCCCGCGATCGCTGCAGGCGCGGCGAGTACGGCCGTCGCGGCCCGCCACCGTCCGCGCACGTCGAGCGCCGGCCACTGGCGGACCGCGAGGAACGCGAGCGGAAGCACCAGCAGGAGCGCTTCCGGCCGCGTCAGCGCTGCGAGTGCTGCGGCGACCGCTGCGGCGCCCCAGCGCCCGCGCGAGGCGAGGACGCCGGCAATCGCGATCGCGGCGAGGACGAGCGCCTCGGGGTAGACCATCGAGAAGACGTATCCGACCGGAAAAAGCGCGGCGTACACGGCGGCGCGGCGCGCCGTCGTCTGGTCGACCCAGCAGCGCGCGAGCTCATAGAGCGCGATCAGCGCGACGAGCAGGAAGCCGTTCGCGAGGATCAGGCCGGAGGCGTTGAGCGAAAGCCCCGTCGCGTGCCCGACCCGAAGGAGTGCCGGGTACAGCGGGAAGAAAGCCGTGTCGCTCTGGTGCCGCGGAATCGCGAGGTAGCCGCGGGAAGCGACCATCCGGTACCAGCGGCCGTCCCACGCGGTCAGCACCGCGAGGGGCCTATCGACGAGCGGCCCGACCCAGCGGCCGTGCGGCCACCGCTCCGCCTGGACGACCGCGGCGGTCGTCAGAACGAGCGCGCGCGACCCGAGCCACCAGCAGGCGATCGTGATCCAGGCGCGAGCCCGTGCCGACGATCGAACCGCGTCGCGCGCGCGGGCCGGCCAGCGGCCGGTAGACCCTCCGGCGGGAAACGTGCTGTCCGCCGTTGCGCGCGACGGCTCGGGCCGCGCGGCGACGGGGTCTGACACGGTCATCCGGCTCCCTTTCGGCGACTTGTCGGCCTTGGCGCGCTAGTGCAGCCTAGACGTCCGCGTTGCCGATCCCGCATACGCTAAACACTTCCCATACATGCTTATTTACCGGGGGTAAGGGGCCCGCTGCGGGCCGCCGCGAGGTGGACTGTCGGCCAGGCGCTACCCTAGGTCCGATGGCCCAGCAGCTCGGCGCATTCGAGAAGGCCCTCCGCTTCGGCGAGGGCCGCCGCATGAAGCGGCTGGCCGAGCAGGCCGCCTACATCACCTCGATCGAGCCCGAGTTCCGCTCCCTCTCCGACGACGAACTGCGGGCCAAGACGGCCGAGTTCCGCGAGCGGTTCGCGAACGGCGAGACGCTCGAGGAGCTGCTGTTCGAAGCGTTCGCTGCGGTCCGCGAGGCGCGGCTGCGTGAGTCGGATCAACGGATGTTCGACGTACAGCTGATGGGCGGCATCGTCCTGCACGAAGGCGACGTCTCGGAGATGAAGACGGGCGAGGGAAAGACGTTTGTCGCGAGCCTCGCGCTGTACCTGAACGCGCTCGCAGACACCGGCGTGCACCTCGTCACCGTCAACGACTATCTGGCGCAACGCGACGCGGAGTGGAACCGCGGCGTCTACGAGCGCCTCGGCATGACGGTCGGCTCGATCGAGAACATGATGCCGTGGGCGGACCGCCAGGCCGCCTACGCCGCCGACATCACATACGGCACGAACTCCGAGTTCGGCTTCGACTATCTGCGCGACAACATGGCCGTCTCGCTCGAAGGCGTCGTCCAGCGCGGGCACGCGTACGCGATCGTCGACGAGGTCGATTCGATCCTGATCGACGAGGCGCGAACGCCGCTGATCATCTCCGGCGAGCCCGAGACCGCGGCGCAGCTCTACTACGACTTCGCGCGGATCGCGAAGCAGCTCAATGCCGTCGAGCACGATCCGCTGCAGAAGGGCGAGCACCCCGACGCGGACTACGAGTACGACGAGAAGCACAAGACGATCGCGCCGACGCAGCGCGGCGTCGAGAAGTTCGAGCGTGCGCTGCGGATCGAGAACCTCTACGACCCGCGCAACTCGCAGCTCGTCAACCACCTGATCCAGTCGCTCAAGGCCGAGGCTTTGTACAAGCGCGACGTCGACTACGTCATCCAGGACTACGAGGTGAAGATCGTCGACGAGTTCACCGGACGAATCATGGAGGGACGGCGCTGGTCGGAAGGCCTGCACCAGGCGATCGAGGCGAAGGAGGGCGTGCGGATCCAGGAGGAGAACGTCACGCTCGCGACGATCACGCTGCAGAACTACTTCCGCCTCTACGAGAAGCTCGCCGGCATGACCGGTACGGCGAAGACGGAGGAGAAGGAGTTCGTCGAGATCTACGGGCTCAACGTGGTCGAGATCCCGACGAACGTCGCCGTCGCGCGCGACGACAAGAACGACCTCATCTTCAAGACCAAGGACGGCAAGTTCCTGGCCGTGATGCGCGACATCCAGGAGCGCCACGAGAAGGGCCAGCCGGTGCTCGTCGGCACGATTGCGGTGGAGACATCCGAGTACCTGAGCGCGCTGCTGACGCGCAACGGCATCCCGCACAACGTCCTCAACGCGAAGGAGCACGCGCGCGAGGCGGAGATCATCAAGGACGCGGGCCAGCCGCACGCGGTCACGATCGCGACGAACATGGCCGGCCGCGGCGTCGACATCAAGCTCGGCGACGGCGTTCGCGACCTCGGCGGCCTGTACGTGCTCGGGACCGAGCGGCACGAGGCGCGCCGGATCGACAACCAGCTGCGCGGGCGCGCCGGTCGCCAGGGCGATCCTGGAGAGTCGCGGTTCTACCTCTCCGGCGACGACCAGCTCGTGCGCCTGTTCGCCGGCGACCGGATCCAGCGGATCATGGAGCGTTTCAAGATCCCCGAGGACCAGCCGATGGAGGCGAAGATCCTCTCGAACCAGATCGAGAATGCGCAGAAGAAGGTCGAGGAGCAGAACTTCGTCGCGCGCAAGAACGTCCTCAAGTACGACGACGTCATGAACGGCCAGCGCAAGGTGATCTACGAGCAGCGGCGTCAGGTGCTCGAGGGCGAGGACATGTCCGAGCAGGTGCGTGAATGGATCGACGAGACGATCGTCGCCACGGTCGACCAGTTCACCCAGGAGGAGTACGCAGAGGAGTGGGACCTCGAGGCGCTCGTGAAGGCGATGGCCGCGCTGTACGACACGGAGATCACGGTCGACGAGCTCCGTGAGGATCTCGACGCCATCTCGCGCGAAGGGCTGATCGAAGAGTTCCAGGACGACGCGCGCGACGCCTACGCCGCGAAGGAAGAGGACCTCGGCTCCGAGCTGACGCGCGAGCTCGAGCGCTTCGTGATCCTCCAGGTCGTCGACCAGCGGTGGCGCGAGCACCTCGACTCGATGGACTACCTGCGCGAGGGCATCCACCTGCGCGGAATGGCGCAAAAGGACCCGCTCGTCGAGTACCGCAACGAGGGGCACGTGATGTTCCAGGAGCTGAGCGGCACGATCCGGCAAGAGGTCGTCTTGACGCTGTTCCACGCCCAGCTCGAGCCTGCGGTCGCCGAGGAAGCCCTCGCCGTCGACGGCGGCTCGAACGGGAACCTCCAGTACGAGCACCAGTCGCTCACCGGCGCGGACGCGATCGCGGCTGCAGGCGGTGGTCCGGCGACCGCGACCGCGACGATGGCGATGTCCGGCGGCGGCGCCGTCGCGACCGGCCCGCAGCAGATCGTCAAGTCGGAGCGGGACAACATCGGCCGCAACGACCCCTGCTGGTGCGGCTCCGGCAAGAAGTTCAAGAAGTGCCACGGCGCTTGAGCGGCTAGGGAGGTCGTAGGGGTCACCCTCCGGGTCTGACCCTGTTCAACGCACGAACTGCGGGCGCGCGCAGCGACGCGTGAGAAACGAGGCGGAGGGTCCTGACCCTTTTCGAGAACGGCGGGCGCGAAGCGACGCGCGAAAAGTGCCTGACCGAAGAAAAAGGGTCAGGGACTCGGCGAGGATGAGGGCCGGGGTCTGACCCGGCGGTCCGTGAACACGTGCCGCGGGTCGCCGCCCGCGCAGGTATAAGACCCTCCGGATGACGCTTCGACGCCCGACGCCCATCGTGCGGGAGGCGCTGCTCGCCGCTTTCGCCGCCGCCTCGCTCGCCGCTCTCCTTCTCTGGGCAGGTCCGCCGGGGAACGACCTGGCTGCCCACGTCTACCAGCGCGCGCTGTTCCTCAAGCACGGCTTCGTCCTCTGGAACAACTTCTGGTACGCCGGCCGCTACTCGTTCGTCACCTACAGCCTCCTCTACTACCCGCTGTCGGCGCTCCTCGGCATCAAGGTCCTCGCACTCGCGTCGATCTCCGCCGCAGCGGTCGCGTTCGCAATCGTGATCGGTCGGGAGTGGGGGCCGGCGACGCGCTGGTCGTCCCGGACGTTCGCCGTCCTGTGGGCGGGAACCGTGCTTTCCGCGGCGTTCCCGTTCGCGCTCGGCTTCGCGCTCGGCCTGCTCGCGCTGTCGTCGCTGCAGGCGGGTAGGCGGTTCGCATTCGCTGCGCTCGCCGTGCTCGCACTCGCCGCGAGCCCACTGGCGTTCCTGTTCCTCGCGCTCGTGCTCGTCGGCGTCGCGATCGCGCGTCGACCCACGCGCGACGGGCTGATCGTGCCCGGCGCCGTGATTCTTGCCGGCGTCGCGCTGCAACTCGTCCTCAAGCGCCTGTTCCCCGGCAGCGGCCACTTCCCGTTCCACGCCGGCCAGCTCGTTCCGGCAGTTCTCTTTTGCACGCTCGGCGCGCTGATGACGCGCGCGCACCAGCGCGCGCGGCCGTTGCTCGGCCTCTTCATCGCCTACCTCGTCGCCTGCGTCGTGTTTTTCGCGGTGCCGCTCGACCTCGGGTCGAACGTCGAGCGGCTTCGTTACGCCGCGATCCCCCTCGCGTTGCTCGCAGTGACCGTCGTCGGCTGGCGGCCGGTCGCGATCGCGCTGCCGCTTCTTGCCGTCGCCGCAGTCTGGAACGTCCAGCCGCTAATCGCGAACTACCGCCATGCCGCGGAAGACCCGGCGGCCAAGCCGCAGTACTGGCAACCCGCGATCTCATCTCTCGACAACTACTCCACGCCGTCGTACCGCGTCCAGGTCGTCGATAGGCGAACGAGATCCTCTACGACCAGGGCGTCGGCTCGGAGGCGTATCGCGCGTGGCTTCGCTCACTCGGCGTGAGGTACGTCGTCCTCGCGGCGGCGCCGCCGGACTACAGCTCACGTGCGGAGGCGGCGCTGCTGCGGGGCGGTTCCTCGGGCCTCGCGCCGGTGTTCCACAACGCGCGCTTGACGATCTACGAGTTGCCGAGAGCTGCGCCGGTGGTCTCGGGCCCGTCGCCGGCCGAGGTTCGCGCAATGAGCGAGACGAAGCTTTTCATCCGGGTCGGGGGGCCGGGACGCTACCGCGTCGCGGTTCGCTTCTCGCCCTACTGGCGCGCGACCCACGGATGCGTCTCGCGCGCGTCGGACGGAATGACAACGCTCACGGCACGGCGCGCGGAAACGATCGTGCTCAGCTTCTCCGTCAACATCCACCGCAGCCTCGAGGCGCTGACGGGGGCGCGCCCCGAGCCCTTCTGCCGCCGGTAGCGGGAGAGCGCCGCCGCTACGATCCGTCCATGACCGAGCCGCAGACGCTGAACGAGCAGCTCGAGGAGATCGGATCCCGCCTTGCGTGGGTCCGTGATTACCTTTGACCCGGATGCGCTGACGGCGCGACGCGCCGAGCTCGAAGCAAAGATGGGAGAGCCGGGGTTCTGGGACGACCAGGCCGGTGCAGCGCAGATCTCGACCGAGCACGCCCGGGTGGCGCGCAGGCTCGAGCGCTACGACCGACTGACGCACGAGTACGAGGACGCGCGCGAGCTGCAGGCGCTCGACGGTGACATGGACGACGAGATCGCCGCGTCGCTCGACCCCCTTGTCGCCGAGCTCGACCGGTTGCAGGAGGACGCGCTCTTCACCGGGGAGTACGACGCCGGCGACGCCGTCGTGACCGTCCATTCGGGCACCGGCGGCACCGACTCGCAGGACTGGGCCGAGATGCTCGTGCGGATGTACCTGCGCTGGGCGGCCGACCGCGGCTTCCAGACGGACATGCTCGAGGCCAGCCCCGGCGAGGAGGCGGGTCTCAAGTCCGCGACGTTCACGATCAAGGGCGAGAACGCGTACGGAATCCTGAAGGCGGAACGGGGAGTGCACCGGCTGGTCCGGATGAGCCCGTTCGATCAGGCCCACCGCCGTCACACGTCGTTCGCTCAGGTGATCGTGAGCCCGTTTCTCCCCGACGACACGGAGGTCGAAGTCGACGAGAACGACCTTCGGATCGATACATACCGCGCAAGCGGTGCCGGCGGACAGCATGTCAACAAGACGGATTCCGCCGTCCGCATCACGCATTTGCCGACGGGCATCGTCGTCGCGGTCCAGAACGAGCGGTCGCAGTCGTCGAACAAGCAAACAGCGATGCGCATCCTACGGTCGCGCCTCGCCGAACTGGCCGAGGAAGAGCGCGAAGCGGAGTTGGCGAAGGAGCGCGGTGCCGCGCAGGACATCGGTTTCGGCAGCCAGATCCGCTCGTACGTCCTTCACCCGTATCAACAGGTAAAAGACCATCGAACGGACCACGAAGTCGGGAACGCGCAGGGCGTCCTCGACGGAAACCTGGACAGTTTCATCCACGCGTACCTGCTCGCCAAGGCCGCCGGAAAAGTCGTCTAGCAGGCCCTTTCGCTAGGATCGGGCGAGTTCCTAGACGACGAGTGCGTGCGCCCAGCCTCGCGGCTCCTCTTCCCCGGTGACGGAAACGACTCTTCAGACAGACTCCACGCAGGCCGTTCCGGTGGTCGCGGAAATGAACGGCGCGGCCGCGCCGTTGCTGCCCGCGCCGAACGCGAACGCGATGATCGTGTTCGAGTCGGTGACGAAGGTGTACGAGCCGGACGTCACCGCACTCCGCGACGTGTCTTTTGCAATCGACAAGGGCGAGTTCGTTTTCGTCGTCGGAGCGTCAGGCTCAGGCAAATCGACCGTCGTCCGCCTGTTGCTCAAGGAGCTCGAGCCGACGGATGGGCGGATCTTCGTCGGCGGCCGCGATCTGACGCGGCTGCGGCGCTCGAAGGTGCCGCTCCTGCGGCGGAACATCGGCTGTGTGTTCCAGGACTTCAAGCTGTTGCCGGCGCGGACGGCTGCCGAGAACGTCGCGTACGCACTAAAGGTGCAAGGCGAGAGCACCGCGTCGATCCGGCGCAAGGTCCCCGAGGTGCTGAACCTCGTCGGTTTGTCCCACAAGATGAATTCGCTCCCCGACGAGCTGTCCGGCGGCGAGCAGCAGCGCGTCTCGATCGCGCGCGCGTTCGTCAACCATCCGCCGCTGCTCGTCTGCGACGAGCCGACCGGAAATCTCGACCCCGACACGTCCGTCGGGATCATGCAGCTGCTCTACCGCATCAACCGATCCGGTACGACGATCCTGATGGTCACGCACGACCGCGAGATGGTCGACAAGATGCGCCGCCGCGTGATCGCGCTCGAGGACGGGCGGCTCGCACGCGACGAGCGCCGCGGCGGGTACGAATCGTGATCGCCGCCTGATGGCGAGGTTCAGGACGATCGGCTCGGAGTCGCTCCGCTCACTCGGCGCGAACATGTCGACGACGCTGGCCGCGACGGTGACGGTGCTGATCGGCATGTTCCTGCTCGGTCTGTTCATCGCGCTGTGGTCGTGGGCGCACTCGTACGATGGGCAGCTGAAGAGCCAGCTCGCCGTGCGCGTCTACTTCTGCACGTCGGCGACGTGTCCCGAGACCGGTGACGCGAACAAGAAGCAGGAGACCGCGGTGGCCGCGCGCCTGAACAACGACCCGCGCATCCGACCGAACGGCGTCCAGTTCATCTCGAAGGAGGCTGCGCTCGCCGCCATGAAGAAGAAGCAGCCGGCCGCCGTCAAGGTGCTCCCCGCGAACCCGTTTCCGGACGCGCTGAAGATCTACCCGGAATCGGGGAGCGAGACGCCGGCGATCGGCAAGGAGCTCCAGGCCGCGAATCTCCCCGGTGTCCAGAACATCGACTGGGGCGGCAAGCTGACGAAGCGCGTCCTCCACGTGACGCGCATCATCGAATCGTTCTTCATCGCGGCGGCGGTTCTCCTGATCCTCGCCTCGACGCTCCTGATCGCGAACACGATCCGGTTATCGATCTTCTCGCGCCGGCGTGAGATCGAGGTGATGAAGCTCGTCGGCGCGACCAACTGGTTCGTGCGCGGTCCGTTCATGCTCGAGGGGCTGCTTTGCGGGCTTGCGGGTGCGGTCGGCGCGATCGTCTTGTTGATCGTCGGGAAGGAGGTCGTTCTGCCGTCACTCCTCCACGGCCCGCTCAACGCCGGCACTGACGTCAAGGCGCTCGGTTTTACCCTGAACGCGTTGATCCTGGTCGGCGTCGGCCTCGCGCTTGGCGCCGCCGGTTCCGGACTGACGATTCGTAGATTCCTCCGGGTCTGACCGTCGTCGAAATCGCAAGGCGCGGGAAGCTCGTCGTCGGCGACCCGTTTTTCGCGCCGGGCGTCCCGCTCGTGATCGACCGCAAGGGG
This sequence comes from Actinomycetota bacterium, assembly GCA_005883995.1. GTDB lineage: Bacteria > Actinomycetota > Thermoleophilia > Gaiellales > Gaiellaceae > 3-1-20CM-4-69-9. The sequence goes on along the minus strand of VAXB01000021.1, from coordinate 4,682 downwards.
ATCGGGGACGTTCGTCCCGGGGACCTCGCGGTGGTGTCGACCGGTCGCGGACGTGCGCGGCTCGACCGGGTGGTGGGTCGTGCCGACGACATCGAAGCCGTGCTGGAAGGACTCCTCGTCCACGCGGGGGCACGCGTCGAGTTCGAGCCGTACGAGTTGCCGGAGCCGACGCTCGACGGGCGCGTCGACTTGCGCGATTTGCCGACGTTCACGATTGACCCCGAAACGGCCAAGGACTTCGACGACGCGCTCTCGATCCGCGCGGAGGACGGGGGCCTACGCGCATGGGTGCATATCGCCGACGTGTCCGCATACGTCCCGGCAGGCTCGCCGCTCGATCTGGGGGCTTCCGGCCGCGCGTTCACGACGTACGTTCCGGGACGCGCGGCGCCGATGCTGCCGCCGGCGCTGGCCGATGATCGGTGCAGCCTGCGTCCGTACGAGGACCGACTGACGGTCACGGTCGAATTCCCGCCGGGTGGCGCGCCCGAGATCTACCGTTCGCTCATCCGCAGCGACGCCCGTCTGACCTATGGCCAGGCCGAGCGGCGCGAGGCCGAAGGGGAGATCGCTGTTGCGCTCGAGCTGACCGACCGGCTCACGGCGGAGCTGCGGGAACGACGTTTCGCGCGTGGTGCGCTGCGGATCGAGAGCCCGGAGGTCGCGTTCGAATTCGATGGCCACGGCCGCGTTGCGCGGGCGTGGAAGGAATCCGAGCCCACTGCGCACCGGCTCGTCGAGGAGCTGATGATCGCGGCGAACGAAGCGGTCGCCGAGCTGCTGTCCTCCCGGCGGCGCGAGGCCCTGTACCGCGTCCACGAGCGGCCCGATCCGCAGGCAGTCGAGCTGCTGGTCGCCAAGCTCGCGGACCTCGGTGTGCCGACCCCGCCGGCGCCGGAGCACGTCGACCCGGTCAGCGCCGCCGGCCTCGCGGCGGCGACGAGCGAGCGCGTCATGGATTACGTCCGGCGCTCGAAACGGGGCCGGGAAGCATTCCCGGCGCTCGTCCTGCGCTCGTTGAAGCAGGCCCGATACGACCCGGAGAACCTCGGCCATTCCGGCCTCGCGTCCACGGCGTACTGCCACTTCACGTCGCCGATTCGCCGCTATCCCGATCTCCTCGTCCACCGCGTCCTCCTGCGGGAGCTGGGAGCGTCGGACGAGCCGCCGCCCGCTGATTTGACGGGACTCGCCGAGCACACGTCCCTCCGCGAGCGCGAGGCCGCCAAGGTGGAGTACCTCGCCGATGAGCTCTGCCTCGCGTGGCTGCTCGAGGACGAGCTGTTCGAGGCGGGCTGGGACGCAGAGTGGCAGGGGGAGATCGTCGGGATGATCGGGGCCGGGCTGTTCGTCCGGTTCGGTGACGTCTTCGAGGGTTTTCTGCCGGCTCGGCGTCTCCCCGGCGACTATTTCGAGCTCAACGACCGCGGAACCGCCCTTACCGGCCGCCGCGGCCGGGAGGCCTACCGCCTCGGCGATCCGATCTCGGTCCTCGTGGAGCGGATCGAGAAAGCTGAAGGGAAGGTCGAGCTTTCACCGGCAGGCCGCACCCGAAGGTAGGGAAACCCGTAACGACTCTGCGCGTCTTGTGTTGGAGAATCGAAGACATGAAGAAGCGACTGTTCATCTTTCTGCTGGTCATCGGGCTCCTGAGCCTCGCGGCGCTCGGTGCCATCCTCGGGACAGGCGACTGACGTGCTGTCGGGCGCAGTCGCCATTCCGCTGGCGCTCCTCCCGCTGGTGTCGCTCGTCGTGACGCTCGGCTGGATGGCCCGCAGCAGCTAGCCGCGCTAGCGGACGGTGAAGCTGCTCGAGCCGAGCAGAGAGCCGTACTTGACCTCGCTGATCGCGCCGAATCCGGGCTAGACGTACCAGGTGTAGGCGCCCGGGGTCAGCCGGTAGCGCTTCGCCTTGTAGTTCCACTTCCGCTGTAGCGAGAGCGCGGTCTTCTTCGGCCAGGCGCTGAGGATCTTCGTCGAGCCGCGGAACAGTTGGACGTTGTAGTACGCCGCCTTTGCGGCGGCGAGCCAGACGAGCTTCGGCGGCTTCTTGACGACGGTGCCGTTTCTCGGCGAGCGGAGCATCAGCAGTTGCGGCTGCGCGACGACTGCGACGCCGGTCGATGCGTTGCCGTTCTTGTCGACCGCGACGACGAGGTACCGGTATTCGACACCGTCGACGACCGTTCGGTCGGTGAAGGTCGCTGCGCTGCCGCGATAGACGACGTCGGTGGCGGTCTCGCCGCTGCGCGCCCGGGAGACGACAACGCCCGCAAAGTCGGGGTCAGCCGGGTTCGACCACCGCAGCGTCACGATCCGGTCGCCTGCGACGGCGCCTAAGCCGGACACTTCCGCCGGCGGTTTCCGGTCGGACGGCGGTGGGAGCGGGGGAGGCGTCGCGCCAGGCGACGGCTTCGGCCGCACCGTCAGCGTCGCCTTCGCGGCGGACGTGTTGCCGCTGCTGTCGTGCGCGACGAAGGTCACGACCGTCTGCCCGACGGGGAAGAAGCTCGGTGCGTCGCTCGTGATCGTCGGGTGCGCGTCGGCGATGTCAGTCGCGGTCGAGCCTCTGACGAACGCGGCGGCCGCATCGTCCGCCGCGTAGATCCCACCATCGTTCGTCGCGTAGACGTCGCGGTCGCCGGGCGGGATCACGCGCGGCGGCGTCGTGTCGACGACCGCGATCCGGAACGATGCGCTCGCGGCGTTCCCGCTCGAGTCACTCGCGCTGCAGGCGACCGTCGTCGTACCGAGCGGGAACGTGGCACCGGACGCGGGCGTGCAGTTCACCGATGCGATCGGGCCGTCGACCGCGTCGGTCGCAGTCGGCTTCGTGTAGGTGACGACCGACCCGCTCGGACCGTTCGCCTCGCGCGTGAGATTCGTGGGGACGTTGGCGAACACCGGCGGCGCGTTGTCGGCGAACGTGAGGTTGACGTGGAAGCTCGTGGACGCGCTGTTCCCATGGGCGTCCGTTGCGGTGCAGGTGACGAGCGTCGAGCCGACGTTGAAATGCGATCCCGACGTGGGGCTGCACGTCGCCGTGACCGTGCCGTCGACCGTGTCCGTCGCGGCAGGCACGGCGAAGGACTCGTTCTTCCCGCCCGAGTCGGTCGTCGTGTCGTTGACGTCGCTGGCAGCGGCGATCTGTGGATCCGTTGTGTCATGAACGGTGACCGTGAACGAACCGGAGGTCGCGTTGGCGGCCGCGTCTGTCGCAGTGCAGGTGACCGTCGTGTCGCCGAATGGGAACGTGCTGCCGCTTACCGGGTTGCAGGAGACGGTCGGCGTGCCGACGTTGTCGGTCGCGGTCGCGCTGTAGTTGTACGTCGCGCCCGCCGGGCTAGTCGCCTCGAGGGTTGTGTTCCCCGGGATGCTCGTGAACGTCGGCGGCACATTGTCGACCAAGTCGACGGTCACGGTGAAGGCTCCGGTGCTGCTGTTGCCCGCGCCGTCCGTTGCCGTGCAATTGACGGGCGTCGGGCCGACGGGGAACAGTGAACCGGACGCTGGATTGCACGTCACCGCCGGTGTGGGTGTGACGGCGTCGCTCGCCGAAGGAGTCGCGTACGTCACGCTCTCTCCGTCGGGATCAGTCGTTGTGTCAGTGATGTCCGGAAGCGATCCGAACGACGGCGCGGTCGTGTCCTGGACGGTGATCGTCGCCGACGCAGACGCGCCGCTGTCGGTCGAGCAGTTCACCGTCGTGTCACCCAGACCGTACGGCTGCGGCTGCGAGTCGAAATCGCCGGTGCCGGAAACGCCGCCGTCGCAGGTCGTCAACGCCGCCTGGTCGGCGACTGCGACGTGGTACGTCGCAGTCGCGCCGCCCGCATCTGTCGCTTCGACCGTCGAACCGCCGTTGAACGTGACGGTAATCGCGGCGGGGTTGGCGGGCACCGCGGCAACGAGCACGAGCCCGACCACCGCGGCGACGAGCGCGACTCCGATCCGTCTCCGCCAAACCCGCACTAGCGGCATCACGAGCCGCCCGTCAGCAGAACGGTCAGGATCGCGCCGACGAGCGCACCGGCGCCGGCGACGAGAATCTCGATCCGGCGCTCGTCGATCGCCCAGGCGAGGCGCAACGGCAAGCGGCGCGGCGGGGCCGCGCCGACCGCCAGCACGAGACTCGCGATCGCTAGCAGTGCGATGATCACGAGCCGGCGCCGAGTGCTGGCCGTCGTCGCCGAGATCGCCACCGGGGCAGCCGCCTTCGGCGATTTCTCGGCCAGCTTCTGCGCGACGCGCAGATGGACGTGCGTCGCCTTCGCCGCGAGGACGTGGTGACGCCGCGCGTGCACCGTGCGGACGTGGCGCACGTGCACCTTGCGGCGGACGGGTTTCTTCCGCACACGCACGCGTCGGGGGTGAACCGGCGGTGTCGGCCGAGGCGTCGGCCGTGAGGCCGGCCGCGACACCGTGACGTGTGGCGCCGTGTGCACAACCGGGGCGGGCGACGAATGGACGACCGGCGGCGTCGGCGCGGGCCGCGGCGCAGGCGCTGGCTTCGGCGCCGGCCGCGGAGCAGGGGCCGGCTTGGGCGCCGGGTCAGGCGTCGGAGCGATCGTGGTGGTCGGCGGCGGCACGGGCACCGGGGTCGTCGTGTCCTGTGGCGTCGCGACCTCCCCGCCGCCGCTCGCGAGTGCGATGCCGGCGAACACGCCGAACCCGAGCACGGCG
>VAXB01000005.1 GCA_005883995.1 Actinomycetota bacterium | reverse complement strand
GCCCACTCCGTTCCCTCGAGCGCTTTGTTCGCGTTGTCGACGTAGGCCTGGTGGTGCTTGTCGTGGTGCACGCGCATCGTCTGTTCGTCGATGTGCGGTTCCAGCGCGTCGTAGTCGTAGGGCAGCGGTGGCAGCTCGATAGGCATTGGTCGCTCCTTGGGTCGCGTGACTCGAAACCGAGGATATGCTCCGCGCGCCGGTTCAGTCCACGAGAGGGGAGAACGTGTCCACGCTCGCGTTCCAGTTCGAGGAGATCTCCGCGCGGGAGCTGAAACCCGAGCTCTTCGAGCTCGACGGGATCTCGCGCGCGGCCGTCGAGGCCCACTACAAGCTGTACGAGGGCTACGTGAACAAGCGGAACGAGATCCTCAGTCAAGAACCACGAGATCTACTTCGAGCATCTCGGCGGCGGGGGCGGTGATCCGGACGGTCTGATCGGCGATCTGATCAAGCGCGACTTCGGCTCGTTCGCGGACTGGCGAGCCGATCTCAAGGCGACCGGGATGGCCGGTCGCGGCTGGGCGTGGACCGCATACGACTGGGACGAAGGACGGCTGTTCAACTACATCGGCGACACGCAGAACACGTTCCCGATCTGGAACGCAACGCCGCTGGTCGCGCTCGACGTCTACGAGCACGCGTACTTCCTCGACTATCAAACTGACCGCGCCTCGTACATCAACGCCTTCCTGGACAATCTCGACTGGCGCACGGTCAACGACTGGGTGTCGAAGTACCAGATTCAGAAGTAGGCACTGCGCTCGCGATTGTCGGCGGGTATCTCGCCGGGTCGATCCCGACCGGGTACTGGCTCGTCCGCGCGGCCAAGCACACCGACATCCGCAGCTTCGGGAGCGGGAACATCGGCGGCACCAACGTCTGGCGCGTCTACGGCCGGACGCTCGGGCTGCCCGTCGTCATCGTCGACACTGCGAAGGGATTCGTGCCGGCGCTCCTTGCGACGGTCTACATCTCTCACCTGGCGGGCGTGCTTGCGGGCGCAGCCGCGATGCTCGGGCATTGGCGCCCCTTGTTCCTGCGGTGGCAGCGTGGCGGGAAGATGGTCGCGACGTGCGGCGGCGCGTTTCTCGGGGTCGCGCCGATCGTCGGCGGCATCGGCGCCGCCGTGTGGGCCGTCTGCTTCCTCTTGTTCCGCTACGCGTCACTGGCGTCGATGGTCGCTGCGTGCTCGGCGCCGCTCGTCGCCTTGCTTATCGGCGAGCCGTGGCCGGTCGTCGCCTTCGCCGCGTTCGCCGCGGTCGCAGTCGTCGTCCTGCACCGCGCCAACATTGCACGGCTTCGCGCCGGCACCGAGAACCGTTTCCGCTTCCGTCGTTCGACGGCGCGCAATCGGCCGGAGCCCGCCAAATAGAAGACTAGGCCCGCGCGAGCCAGTCGCGCAGTGCCGTGTGCTGCGAATCGCCGTTCTCGCCGCGGAGCTCGGTGCGCAGCTCCCCGACGGTGCCGAACCGCTCGGCGAGCACCTCGTGGTTATGGATCGTCTCGAAGTTCAGCTGGCGCGCGAGCACGAAGTCGCCGTCCGCGAGCTTGTCGTAACGATCGAGGACGGACTTGAGCGCGATGCGGACTGAGTCCTCGACGAACCGCGGCTGGAGATGCGCGTGCTCGACGACGAAGAGCTCGTCGGGGCGCTTGAGGAGCTCGTAGATCGGCGACGACATCGAGCCTTCGACGATCGCGACGAGATCTTCGGCGTTCAGGTGGGCGTCCGTCCCGACGTACAGCGTTCCGCGGCCGCGCTGGTTGTGGGTCGCGAGCGGCACGAGCTCGAGGATCCGGTCGATGTCGGGCTTGTCGAACCCCGCGTCTGACAGCCGCTCGCTGGCGTGGCTGCGGACGAGGCCCTGCGCGCACGGGCACGCGTTGATGCCGGTCGCTTCGACGCCGACGACCCGGCGCGTCGAGCGGTCGGACGCGGCCGCGATCCCGATCAGCGCGACCATCTCCTGCGTCGCGAGGCCCGTCACCGGCGTTCGCCGCTCGAGCGGGTACCGCGCCGTGATCCGCACCTCCGCACGGCATGCGCGCTGGCGCGCGACGATATGGCTCGCGATGTGCTCGGCGAGCTCTTCGACGAGGAACGCCTCGCCGATCACGACCTGTTCGATCGCCTCCTCGAACAGCTCGGGAAAACGCGACATATGCACGCCTTTTTGGCCGGCATCGAGGTCGACCGTGCAGTCGATCTCGGCAGCGATCAGCTTCTCGGCTTGGCCCCAGCGCAGGCGGATGGCCTTGCTCACGCCTCGCACCCCTGCGCGAGAGAGCCCGAGGCGGACCTCGGGCGCGGAGGCCTGCAGATCTTCGAGGAGCTCGCGCGAGTCGGTCATGCGGACAGGTTAGTGTCCGCGACCCGTGTCCTCACAAGAAACATCGTTCGCGCGGCTCGTCGCGCTCGCGGCCCACGATCTCCGCACACCGCTCGCGACGATCCACGGCTTCACGCAGACGCTCGTGCGGATGGGCGACCTCGAGCAGCCGAAGCAGCGGTACGTCGAGATGATCGAAGCCGCTTCCCGTCAGCTCGCCGAGTTGCTCGACGAACTCTCGCTCGCCGCGCGCATCGAATCCGAGCGCTACGAGCCGAACCTCCAGCCCGCCGACACCCTCGAGCTGGCGCGCGCCGCCGCAGCCGACCTCGGCGAGGATCGCGTCCGCGTCGAAGGCATCGGGGGCGAGGTCCGCGTTGACGTCGACGCCATCAGGCGCGGCGTCAGCGCGCTCGTCCAGGCCGCGCTTCGCCACGGAGGTCTCGACGAGGTCACCGCGCGCGCGGATGGTCCGACGATCAGGATCTCGCCGGTGACCGACTCGGCCGCCGTCGTGCTGCTCGGGGAGGACCTGCGCGACCTCGGCGCCGCCGTCGCGGTGCGCCTCGTCGCGGAGCTCGGCGGCCGCGTGTCGCGCGACGACGACGCAGTCATCGTTCAGCTGCCGGTGTGACGCGCGCGGCTCAGGTGAGCCTTCGCCGCTGGTTGCGGCGGCAGCTCGCGCAGCCGCTGCCGGCGCGCGAGCGGCTCGAGGCGGCGGTCGAGCACGACGACCCCGACGAGGTGCGCCGCCTGCTCGCCGACGTGCCGTTCACGGCCGAGCAGCGCCGGCACGTCGATGGCCTGCTCGACGCGTGGGAGTCGGAAAGACGCTAGGCCTGCGCTCCGTGCTCGACGAGTAGCTGCTCGACCTGCGTATCGCCGTTCTGGCGCGCCGCGTCGATCGCGCGAAAGCCGCCTCCCTGCGGCAGGTTCGGATCGGCGCCATGCTCGAGCACGAGCGTCACGAGCTCGTAGCGCGTCGCTTCGTCGGAGGCCTCCTGGTTCGACGCAGCCGCGGCATGGATCGCCGCCGTCTGGATGTGCTCGTTACGCGACAGCAGGTTCGCGTCCGCGCCGTGCGCGAGGAGCACACGTGCCGCGTCGACGTGACCGAAGAAGCAGGCGAGGCCGAGCGGGTGGAAGCCGTCGTCGCCGAACGCGTTTGCGCGTGACGCATCTTGCTCGAGCAGCCTCCCGAGGCGATCGGAGCGGCCGAGAGCCGCGGCTTCGAAAACGTCGAGCTCCGGATCGCCGGCGAGCACCTCGTCGACACGGTTTCGGTCGCCGCGATAGAGCGCCTCCAGCAATTCCGACATGCTCGTCCTCCTCTCTCGCGCTAACGCAG
>VAXB01000085.1 GCA_005883995.1 Actinomycetota bacterium | reverse complement strand
TGCTCTACGACCGGTTCGGGTACCGCGGCAGCGGCAACAGCGGCATCGACGAAGCGCTCTCGGACGCCGCTGACCCCATCACGAGAGGAGACAACGCCCGGGTCAAGATCGTCCTGCGCGCCTACGAGGCCGAGCGCGGCACCGCTGCGATCGTCCGTTACGACGTGGACGAGGTCTGCGACGACTGTGACGGCCGCGTCACCCAGGAGGCGTCGGATCCGACCTGTCCCGCATGCGGCGGCAGTAGAACCGTCCGTCGAGAGCGGGCGCTCAAAGTCCGGGTCCCTGCGGGAGTCGCGAACGGCGCGCACCTGCGGGTCGGCGGGGAAGGTCATGCCGGCGAGGGCGGCGCGGGCGACCTCGTGATCGACGTTCGCGTGCTCCCGGAGCCCCACGACGGGCGGCTGGTGCGCTACATCGCGCTCGCGCTCTTCCTCGCAGCCGTCGCGGCGCTCGTCGGGTACCTGCTATTCGGCTAGGACACGCGGACGACGAGCTTGCGGTGCGGCGACGACGCCTGTGCCTGCCAGGCAGCGTCGATCCGGTCGAGCGGGAACACCTCGAAATCGACGTCGAGCCGGCCCGCGACGATGTGGTCGAGCAATTCTCCGTAGGCCTGCCGCTTCTTGTCGTGCGGCGTCGTCAGGTTCGAGTGCCCGACGATCGTCACGTTCTTCGCACGCACGGCCGCGGAGGGCACGACGGCTTCCAGCCCTGCCGACGTCCCGAGGTGGACGAGGCGCCCGCCGACCCGGAGGGTCCGGAGCGCGGCGACCGCCGGCTCTCCCCATAGGGGATCGATCACGGCGTCGACCTCGCCGCCCGCCGCCTCGAGGAGCGACGACGCGATGTCTCCGCTGAGCTCCACCGTCGCGTCGGCTCCGAGCGCGCGGGCGCGCCCGAGGGCCTGGGCGTCCCGTCCGGCGGCGACGACGCGCTGCGCGCCGAACAGCTTCGCACCCTGAACCGCCACCTGGCCGACCGCGCCGGTGGCGCCGAGCACGATCACCGTTCCGCCCGGCGGGATCGCGGCCTTCTCGAGTGCGAGCCAAGCGGCGAGGCCGGCGATCCCGAGCGCGGCCGCGACCTCGTCGGCGACGCCGTCCGGCAGCGGGATGAGCGCGTCGTCGTCCACGGCGATCAGTTCGGCGAGGCTGCCGTTGGCGCCGTAGCCGACGTCTCGTTCGAAGCGCACGCGCGTACCTGCGGCGACGCGCGCGCTGTCACGCACGAGGCCGACGCCCTCTCGGCCGGGCGCGTACGGGACGTGGGGCGGCCCCGCGTGGAAACGGCCGGCCGCGATCGCGATGTCGATCGGGTTGAGCGCTGCAGCGCGAACCTCGACCAGCGCCTCGCCGCTGCCTCGCTCGGCGTCCGGAAGCTCCCCCAGTTGCGGGGCTTCACCGAGCCCGCGAACGACGGCCGCACGCATGGTCGCAGGATGCCCGCCGAACCGACTCGCGAACCGGTGACACGCGAGCGTGCGAGAATCGCCGCGATGACGCTCACCGTCAGGGTGACGGGCCGCGACGGCGAGGACCACATCGCCGTCCCGGACGGCACCTCCCAGCGAGACGAGCTCGCGCGGTTCCTCAACCGGCAGGGGCCGTACGCCCAGATGTGGATCCGCCTGGCGTCGGGCGAATACGTGCGCTACGAGCACATTCTCTCGGTCTCCGAGACGGCCGACTCGTGATCTCGCGCGCGCCGCTCGCTCGGCGCTCGTAACTTTCGTTGCAGTTTCGTCGGCGCGGTGGGAAGATCGGAGCGATTCTGCCCGTCTTGCTGGAAGGTGCACCCGCACCTGCCAGCGACCAAAGGGAGGGCCATGCAGGAGGTACTGGATACGGCACGACTCGTCGACGCAGGAGCCGTCGCGGGTCGCGGGATTGCGGCCACCGTCCCCCGGTCGGAGATCGAGGACGTCCTTCGGTCGGAAGACGGGTCGCCGGAGCTCGTGCTCGACCTGGTTCGCGGCGGGGCCGGTGACGTCGAGGCGCACTCGCTTCGGCTCGCATGGGATCCGTCCGAGCTGGAGGAGCTGCTGCGGCGGTCCGAAGGCGACGAGGTCACGCTCCTGTTCGACGGGGTGGAGCTCGAGAAGGTCTTCGACGACATGGACGTCGAAGCGCACGGGATTCGCGAGCGTGCCGTCGTGCTGGCCGTTGCGGCTGCTGCCGTGGCAGGCGGCACTGCAAGCCACGCCAGCGCGTACCCGCTGATCGGTGCCGGAGGCGGCGGCTCCTCCGCGGCTCCGATCGCGATGGTGAGCGACTCTGCGAGCAGCGGCCCAGTCACCCCGATCGCGATGGTCAGCGACGCCGCGAGCAGCGGCCCGGTCGCCCCGGCGGTTGCGCCGGACCTCGTCAGCGACAACGCTCTGAGTGGCCCGCAGTCGGTTCCGGCTGCGTCGGTCGCGCAGGGCCCGTCGTCGCTCGAGGCGATCGAGGGAACCGGGACGCAGTCGGCTCAGCTCGTCAGCGACGCCGCGAGCAGCGGCCCGGTCGCCCCGGCGGTTGCGCCGGACCTGGTCAGCGACAACGCTCTGAGTGGCCCGCAGCCGGTTCAGGCTAGGCGATCGAGGGAACCGGGACGCAGTCGGCTCAGCTCGTCAGCGACAACGCTCTGAGTGGCCCGCAGTCGGTTCAGGCTGCGTCGGTCGCGCAGGGCCCGTCGTCGCTCGAGGCGATGGAGGCAATGGGGACGCAGTCGGCTCAGCTCGTCAGCGACAACGCTCTCAGCGGTCCGCAGCCGGTTCAGGCTGCGTCGCTCGCGCAGGGCCCGTCGTCGCTGGAGGCGATCGAGGGCACCGGGACGCAGTCGGGTCAGCTCGTCAGCGACAACGCTCTCAGCGGTCCGCAGCCGGTTCGGGCTGCATCCGTGCAGACGGCTTCCGGCGATTCGAGCATCTCGGCGCCGAGCGCGGAGACCACGGGCGCGATCGTCGGCGGTGCGTTGCTGGCGATCTCCGCCGTCTTCGTGACGCGGCGTCGCCGCACCGGCGGCCCGCGTCCGGCATAGGAACGGTTGGTGTGGAGGGCGGCTCCCGTCGCCCTCCACACGGTCGCCAAACGCGTGGCCCTTCAGGCCCCGTATCCCCGATCGCGCCTCGACCGTTGTACTGGTGACGAAAGGAGGGAGACGAGACCATGGTTGGCCTTGGAATCCTGTTGTTCGTCATCGGCCTGATCCTGTGGCTGACGGTGATGCCCGCAATCGGGTGGATCCTGATGGCGATTGGCGTGATCCTGGTTGTCGCCGGTCTCCTGCTGGGCGCCGTTTGGGGCCTCAGCCGGGGCGGCAGGCGCGGGACCGTCTACTGAGTCGATGAACGGAGACGGGCGCACACGCGCCCGTCTCCTAGCTTTCGGCGACACCGGCTCGACGTTCGGCGGGACGTTCACGCTCTGCCGCCGGCTGGCGGCTCTCGCCGCACTGTTGCTGCTGGTGCTCGCCGTCGGCGCTGCGGCTCCGGCTCGTGCGGCGTCGACCACGAATCAGTCGCAGTGCATCGGGCACCACCCGCAGGAGTACGTCTGGTACACGTCGAGCTGCACGGGCCACGACGAGCCGGAGCTCGATCCGGTGTCGACCAAGGCGGGGTCGGCGCAGGATCTGACGTGGACGGTCGTACTGCCGACCGACGGCACGACGCGCGTCGACGCGGTCGGGCCGACCTTCTGGATCGGCGGCACCGTGACCGATCCGAACAGCCGCTTCGGCCAGGCCTTCCTCGAGCTCCAGTTCTATCCCAACAGCGTCGTCACGAACTGCGCGTCGGGCGGGGGCTACAACGTGACGTACTCGGCCAATACGTACTCCGCGTGCTCGCCGGCCTGGGAGGTGTCGAAGACGGGCAACTCGGAGTCGGCCGCCTTCAACGCCATGCTCACCGACAGCGCGACCGGCGGGCCGCTGCTCATGCACGCCGGCGACACGATCACCGACCACCAGTACGTCACGCGCGCCGCGGACGGCATGCACATCACGGTGACGGACGTCACGACTGGGCACGCCGGGACAATCGTCCTCGACACGCAGACGCACGGGCCGCTGATGCCGGCGTTCAGCGAGCAGAAGCTCGGTAACGCGCTTGGCTGGGGGCTCGTCGACGACGCGCCCAACTCGCTCGTGTGGGAGATCGGGCACACGAGTCCGTTCGTGACCCCGGGCAGCCAGTTCTGCCTTCCGGGAAGCGCGGCAAAGCCGCCGTGCTACTCGTACGACGTCCCGACGTGGCTGGGGTTCCAGCCGCTGCAGATCAAGGGCGTCACCTTCGCCGACGGAAGCGTCGCGAGGTCATGGTCCGTCGTGAGCGACTACGGCGGCCGCGCCGAAGTCGATCAGTCCTGCGGTGCGGCGAATTACGGGACGCCGTTCTGCTCGTACCCCTGGTACTCGTTCAACAGCGCCGACAATGCCTTCACGTACGGCGGCGACTACCCGGGCACGAAGGACGACTTCGGCCAGGCGCTCCAGTTCCAGCAGACGAAGTCGTGCCCCGGCCCACGCGGATTGAACACGACGTACTGCTCCACGGTCATCCGGTAGGAGCTCGCGGTGAGGCTCGGCGCCGCGCGTTGGCGCCGAGCCTCACACGCATGCGATCGACGGCGCTTGCTCGAGGCTTCGGTCGGTCCAGCTTCTAGTCGAGGAGCCGGACCCGTATCAGGACGCCGACGGCTTTGACGCCGTCGCGCCAGGTGATCTTCTTTCCTTCCGCGTAGGAGCGGCCGTAGTAGGCGATCGGCAGCTCGTAGACGCGGAGGTTGCGACGGCAGATCGTCGCGGTGATCTCAGGCTCGATCCCGAAACCGTTCTCGCGGAGGGGCAGCGCGCGGAGCACGTCGGCCCGGAACGCCTTGTAGCCGGTCTCCATGTCCGAGATGGTCGTGTTGAACAGGACGTTGGTGAGCAGGCTCAGGAAGCGGTTCCCGACGAGGTGCCAGAACAAGTACGCGCGTTGGGGCCGTCCGCCCACGAGCCGGGAACCGAACACGACATCGGCCTTGCCGTTTTCGATCGGTTCGATCAGCTGCGGGACGTCGACCGGGTCGTACTCCATGTCCGCGTCTTGGATCACGACGATCTCCCCGTCGACGTGCGGCACCGCCGCTCGAATCGCTGCGCCTTTGCCGCGGTTCGGTTGGCGCAGGAGAACCAACGCAGCGTCCGCTCGCGCAGTTCGCCAGCGCTCGACGATGTCGGCGGTGCCGTCGGTGGATCCGTCATCGACCACGACGATCTGTCGGTCCAGGCCGAGCGCGTCGACGCGGTCGAGTACCTCCTCGATCGTGCGCGCCTCGTCGAATGCGGGAATGACGAACGAGACGCGCATCTACCGGCGCGCGACCGCCCACAGCGACAGTCCGACCGGGAGGGAAACGCGGTCGAGCGTGCGCAGCAACGGCGCAAGGCGGTCGTAGGCGCGTAGAGGTTGCTCCGGAACGCGATCCCATTTGAAGACGCGACCCCAGACGAGCCAGCCGAGCGCGCCGACCGGGTTGACGTACTGGAGCGCCTCGATCGCGAAACCGGCCGCGCCGAGCTTCGCCCGCAACTCGCGACGCCGGTAGCGCCGCGCATGCTCGAGCGCACGGTCGATCGTGCCGTAGAGAAACGGATGCGCCGGCACGAGCAGCAGCAACCGGCCGCCCGGCTCGAGGACCTGCGCGAACGACTGCAGGGCGCGCCCGTCATCGGCGATGTGCTCGAGGACGTTGAAGCAAAGGATCGAATCAACCGGGCCGCCCACAACGGCGGAGCTCGCCTCCGACTCGACGACGCGGATGTTCGGCCTGTCCGCGAACCGCGCGCGAAGCGCCGCTGCATGCTCCGCGTCAGGCTCCAACGCGACGACTTCGCGGCCGTCGGCGACCACGTCCGTGAACGTTCCGACTCCGGCGCCGGCATCGAGAACACGACGACCGAGATACGGCTCGCTTCGCTCCAACAACCACGCGTTGTAGTTGTGCGCCTCCGCCATGCGCTCCAGCGTCACGGTGGGCGCGAGAGGATCAGTCGGCCGCTCCTGCCTCCGCACTGCGGGCGATTCTAGGAGGTCGAGTCGGTGCCCGCTTTCCGGCGCGCCCCGTCGGTGGCGGAACGCCGAGCGACTCGAGCGACGGCGATCGACTGAATCGCCTGATGCACGTCCGAGCTCAGAGCCGCGTCCCGCGAGCTGTCTCGGGGTATCCCTCCCAGCGCGCCGTCAGCGCGTAGATGACGATGATGCTGAGCGTGATCCCGGTGAGCGTCCACAGCGGCCATTGGGACGAGCCGAGGAACGCGAGCTGGCCGAGCATATTGATGATTGCGGCGACGATCGTGAACCACCGGGCCCAACTTGCGCCGGTGCCGAGCGCGAGCCCGACAAGGATGAGCACGATGCCCCAGATGAGCGTGAGCCAACCCCACGTCGAAACGTCGAAGACGATGACCTGGTTCGGGGCGAGCACGTAGTAGTGCCCGCGGATCGCAGCGATCAGGCCTTCGAAGAAATCGATCGCGCCGATCGTGATCATCAAGATCGAGGCGAAACCGATCCAGCCGGCCATCGGTGTTCTCACCGCCATGCGAAGCCTCCCTTTGTGTGACGAACCCCTTTGTGACGACTACGCCGAACGATGACCGACTCCTCGGACGGATTACGCACTCGTTGCGGCAACGCTGCTATGCAGCGCGCCGTCGGCGAGCACGATGAATCCGATTCCACTGCGGTCGTCCTGACTGGGTTGCACTCAAGCAACCCCCCGCGTCAGTTGCCTCACCCGGTGGGGATGATGGCTCGCGGGTGTCGGTCGGCCACGGTGCGTGGAAGCGAAGCGGAAGGTCTGCGACTGGCACACCCGGTGGATATAAGAAGCTCAACGCGAGCAGCGTGAACGGCGAGCAACCAGACGCCCATCGGGCACGTGGGCTCGACCCGCCTCAGAGCGCGGCGGCACCGTCGCCGTTTCCGCCGATCGCGGACTACGCGTTCCTGTCGAACTGCCACACGGGCGCGCTCGTCGCGCCGGACGGAGCCATCGACTGGCTGTGCGCGCCGCGGTTCGACTCGCCGAGCATCTTCGCCAGCCTGCTCGACCGGCAAGCCGGCTTCTTTCGGCTCGGGCCGTTCGGCATCAACCACCCGACCGCGCGTGCGTACGAGCCGGGGACGAATGTGCTCGCGACGACGTGGAAGACAGCCGGGGGCTGGATCGTGGTTCGCGACGCGCTGACAATCGGCCCGCGCAATCACGAAGACACGATCACGCCGCACACGAGGCCACCGGCCGACGACGACGGCGACCACATGCTCGTGCGAACTGTCGAGTGCATCGACGGCGAAGTCGAGCTCGAGCTCATCTGCGAGCCCGCACACGACTACGGTCGGACTGCCTCCGAATGGACACTCGTCGACGGGAGCCGGCAAAAGGCTGACGCCAGCGGCGCCGGTCAGACCGTCCGCCTCGTCTGTGACCTCGCGCTCGGGGTTGAGGGCAACCGCGTACGGGCGCGGCACGTCCTCGCGCGAGGCGACAAGGCTTTCTGCGCGCTCACCTGGGCCGAAGGGCTCGCCGCGCCGCAATCGGCCGACGAGGCCGAGGCGATGATCCTGGCGACGATGCGTTTTTGGCGCGACTGGCTCGACCGCGCCCGCATTCCCGACCACCGGTTCCGCGAACCGGTCCAGCGCTCGGCGCTTGCGATCAAGGGCCTGACCTACATGCCGACCGGTGCGACGGTCGCCGCGCTCACCACTTCGCTGCCCGAGACCCCGGGCGGCGAACGGAACTGGGACTACAGGTACACATGGATGCGGGACACGACGTTCACGCTGCAGGCGCTGCACTGGCTCAACCTCGACTGGGAAGCCGACGAGTTCATGCAGTTCGTTGCCGACGTCGAGCCGGCCGAAGACGGCTCGCTCCAGATCATGTACGGCATCGATGGGAGACGCGACCTGACGGAGTCGACGCTCGAGCATCTCTCCGGTTACGTAGGTGCCCGTCCCGTCCGCATCGGCAACGGCGCTTTCGACCAGCGCCAGAACGACGTCTTTGGTGCCGTCCTCGACTCCATTCTCCTCCACACGCGCCGCGGCGCGCGGCTGCCGCGGCGCCTCTGGCCGATCGTCCAGAGCCAGGCCGAGTGCGCGACGCAGGTCTGGCGCGATCCCGACCAGGGCATCTGGGAGGCCCGCGGCAAGCCGCAGCACTACGTCTCGTCGAAGCTCATGTGCTGGGTCGCGCTCGACCGAGCGGCGAAGCTCGCGGAGATCCGGGGCGACCCCGACCTCGGCGCGAAATGGCGATCGACTGCCGACGAGATTCATGCCGACATCCTCGATCGCGGTGTCTCGGAGCGCGGCGTCCTGCGCCAGCGCTACGAGACCGACGCACTCGACGCTTCCGTGCTCCTCGCAGCCATCTTCGGCTTCCTCCCTGATGACGACGAGCGCCTTCGCGCGACCGTGATGGCAATTTCGACGGACTTGACGGAGAACGGTTTCGTACTCCGTTACCGCACGGATGAGACCGACGACGGTCTGTCGGGCAAGGAGGGGACGTTCCTGATCTGCTCGTTCTGGCTCGTCTCGGGGCTCGCAATCGTCGGCGAGTTGCAGCAGGCGCGCGATCTGATGGAGCGCCTGCTCCGAGTCGCGTCGCCGCTCGGTCTCTACGCCGAGGAGTTCGACGCCGACACGGGCCGACACCTCGGGAACTTCCCCCAGGCGTTCTCGCATCTGGCGCTGATGGAGGCGGCGGCTCGGATCATCGTTCCCGAGCTCATGTCCCAGTACGGGTGAAATGCACGCCTTGGGCGCGCGGAGGACGGCCGTCTCGCCCCGGCGGCGTTAACGAAGGAGAATGACCATGCCCGAGGGCTTTTCGGCGACCGAGGTCGGCAAAGAGATCGGCCAGCACGCGCGTGAGCACGGGCACGCTCAGCGGCACGCGCGGCTGATCTCGATCGTCGAGGCCGTCCTGCTTTCGGTGGTGACGATCACGGCTGCCTGGTAGGGCTGCTCGGCCGCGAAGTGGGGAACCGAGTCGTCGCCAAAGGGGCCGCAGTACATGCCGCCCCGGGATCAGCAGCCACTTCCCGCTGAGAGGAGTCCGCATCGCGCTGGTCGGTCGGAGCCTGCCTCCTCGTCTTCGGAGCCTTCGAGATCCTGCAGCTACCGGGCCCGCCGGCGTAAACGGCCCCGCCGTGGCGTCGGTTGAGCGGCGGAAGTCTTCTCCTGAATGGACACGTTCTGGTCATAGCGAAAGTGCTATGCGAAGGTCAGGATGGTGGCATGGAGACACCACTAATCCGGGAGAAGCTGACGCTTTCGATTTCCGCCCAAGCTGCACCAGCGCCTGAAGTCCTGCGTCATCGATGACGGTCGCAGCCTCGACGCCGACATCGTGCAGCGGCTACGGCGGAGCTTCGATGATCTCGGCGCTCGCGAAGGGAGTGAGATGCAATGAAGCTGGTCATCAAAATCGCCGCCGGGATGATTTTTGGAGTTGTTGCGCTTGTCGTCGCGATCGGCGCGATGGCGGGCCATGCCGTCGATCACGCAACCAAGAAGCAGACGTGGGTCGTCAAGGTGCAGGCGCCCACCGGGTATCACTGGAGCGGCGCGTTCGGGAATCGCACTGTTGACGGCGCGGGCTCGAAAGAGGTGGCGGTTCAGGATGTTCTGATCACCGCCGCCGATGCTCAAAAGCAGGACGGCGGAAGCTGGCCGCTGCGCCTGACACTGACCAAGGGGGCGAAGGTGCTCGATTCGCAGGTCACCACCGCCCAGTACGGACTCGTGACGGTGTCAGGCTCGAACCTTTGACATGGCTCGAGCCCACCAACCACTGACAGGCGCGAGCGGCCCATCCTGGCTGCTGGTCTCGGTTTCGTAGCGGCCGTTGGAGCCACGCTACCGGCAGGGGTGGGATTTGAACCCACGGGGGCCGTGAAGGCTCAGCGGTTTTCAAGACGCCAGAGCTTCTTGCCGGGAGCAACTTCGTACACGTTTCCGGCCCCGCCCTAAATCGCAACCCGCGTCGTTATCGCACGTTTCCGGAAAGGATCGGTGCGTCGCGCTTGAAGCCCCAGGTCGTGCAGTAGACGCCGAGGAAGAGTTCCCACAGGAACTCGGGGATCGTCGCCACGCCCTGCAGGCTGCCGCTGGGGTGACCGCCCCGGAACATCACGATCGTCCCCGAGATGATGATCAGCGGCCCGCCGACGAGTCCGAGCCATGTCCACGCTCGCGGCACGAGTCGCGTGCGGTACATCATGTAACCGAGGATCAACCCGTTCCCCCAGCCGACGACCCAGCCCGGCCCGAGGATGAACGTCCAGTCCTTGATTGCGGCGAGGGTGAGGATGAACGTGCACTCGACGATCCTCGCCGTCACGTAGCCGATCGAAAGGTCTTCGAACTGGCGCCTCATGATCGGGACGATGACGACGGCGGTTCCGATGTTCGCGATGATCAGGAGAAGCTCCAGCAGCGCGCCGAGGTAGATCTTGTTGACGTTGCCCGCGCCCGCGATGAAGGCCACCGGATGACGGAGCGCAGGTTCATACAGCGCCAGCGCCGGGATCGACGTGATGAACGTGAGGAGGTAGAGCACGCCGAAAATACGCGCTCGCTTCTGATCCAGAGTCACCCCTGACCCCTTCCCTCGATGACGGCGCGGGGCCGTTCCCACGCCACGTTGACCGGATAGAGCCTGACCCTACTCCGGTCTCGAACGCGGGTTCGAGCGTTCTGGCGTGATTCCCGATCCGTAAGCCCGAGGCAGAGATTCGGGTGAACCTCCGGTGACGCGTAGGACCTGCACACGGCCGCTGTGGCCGCAAACCCTCTCCCAGAGCCGAGATCGGCTTGATCTGTAGCGGCGGGGGTGGGATTTGAACCCACGGAGCCCGTGAAGGCTCAGCGGTTTTCAAGACCGCCCCGTTCGACCGCTCCGGCACCCCGCCGAGTTGTGCAGCGTAGCGCCGAGCCAGGTTCGGGCTACGTGCGCGTGCGGTCGGAGCCGAGCTTCTGCGGAGCGCCGAGCTCGACGAGCGGCTCCGGGACGGTTACCGATCCGTCCTCGTCCTGGAAGTTCTCCATCAGTGCGATCAACGCACGCGCGGTCACCGCTGTGCCGTTCAGCGTGTGCACGTGCTCGAGTGCCTTGTCGCGGCGGAAGCGGATGTTCAGGCGCCGCGCCTGGAAGTCGGTCGTGTTCGACGTCGAGGTCAACTCGCGGTAGCGCGCTTGCGCCGGGAACCAGCCCTCGATGTCGTACTTCTTCGCGGCGGAGGGACCGAGGTCGCCGGCCGCGATGTTCATGACGCGGTACGGGATCCCGAGCTCCTGGACGATCTCCTCCTCCTGTGCGAGCAGGCGCTCGTGCTCGTCCTCTGACTCCTCGGGCCTGCAGAAGACGTACATCTCCACCTTGTCGAACTGATGCACGCGAAACATGCCGCGCGTGTCGCGGCCGGCCGCGCCGGCCTCGCGGCGGAAACACGTCGAATACCCGGCGTACCGGAGCGGCAACGCGTCCAGCTCCTCGCCCATGTGCATCGACGCGAGTGCGACTTCGGACGTGCCTGCGAGGAAAAGGTCGTCCTCGGGCACGGCGTAGACGTCGTCTCGCAGCGCCGGGAAGAAGCCGGTCCCGTACATCGCTTCCGCGCGAACGAGCACCGGCGGCAGCACCGGAACGAAGCCGCGCGCGACGAGCCGGTCGAGCGCGAGTCGGTACAGCGCGAGCTCGACGAGCGCGACGTCGCCGATGCGGTACACGAACCGCGACCCCGACGTTCGCGCGGCGCGCTCGAGGTCGATCGCACCGGCCGCGAGCTCGATGTGGTCGCGAGGCTCGAAGGGGAGGTCCGGCGGCGAGCCCCAGGTTCGCACGAGCTCCGCATCGTCATCCGTGTCGCCGTCGGGCGACGTGGGGTGGGGAGGATTCGGCACCGCGTCCCACAATCGCCGCCGTTCGCGCTCGGCGGTGGCGAGCGCGTCGTCAAGGCGTTGCAGCTCCTGCTTGAGCATGCGCGCCCGCTCGATCTGTTCCGGCGAAGAGGGCTTGCCGACGCGCTTCTGCTCGGCCCGCGCCTCGTCGCGTCGCTGCGTCGCGTCGGCCCATGCACGATCGGCCGCCAGCAACCGCTCGAACGTGTCTGCGGCGCCCTTGCGCGCGAGCGCTTCGCGGAAGATGTCGGGATTGGCGCGTGCGAGGCGGAGGTCGATCATCGCGCCAAATATGCCTCAAGCACCTGCGCGACGCCCTCGTCGTCGACGGACTGGCACACCAGATCGGCGACGGCCTTGACGCGCTCGTGTGCGTTCTCGACCGCGACGGCGTAGTCCGCCCATTCGAGCAACTCGACGTCGTTCTCGCCGTCGCCGAACGCGATCGTGCGATCGGGTGTGAAGCCGAGATGCTGCGCGAGGAAGTCGAGGCCGGTTGCTTTCGTCACGCCGGAGGCTGCGAACTCGAGGAAGTACGGCAGCGACTTCGAGATGTACAGCCGTTCCTCGAACCGCGCCTTCATCCGCGTCTCGAGTTCGTCGAGCACCTCCGGATCACCGATGACGACGAGCTTCGTCGGCGGATCGCGCAGCCACGCGAGCAGATCGCCGACCGGATGCAGGCGGATGTGCTGGAACCCGGCGTAGCGACGCGCCTCGGGCGTCACCTCTGCGACGTAGAGCTCGTCGTGGACGTAGCAGTTCATACCGAAGCCTTCGGCATCGAGCGTGGCGATCGTCTCGCGCGCGAGCTCGAGCGGAATGGGGACGTGGCGCAGCCAGGCGCCGGTCCGCGGTTCCGCAACGACCGCTCCCTGGTAGCAGATGACGGGATCGTCGAGCTCGGCTTCGAGCACGTACGGCCGCACGGACTGGAACATCCGTCCGGTGACGACGACGACATGGACGCCGCGCGCGCGAACGTCCGCGATCGCCTCGCGCGTCCGCCGCCGAAGCACTGCGTCCTCGCCGATCAGCGTCCGATCGAGATCGCACGCGACCGCGGCAACCTCGCGCGGGAAGTCAGCCGGAAGATTCAGCCTGTGGAAGGCTTGGTCAGGAACGCCACGAGGGCGGTGATGTCGCTTGCAGACAATTGCTTGAACGACGGCATGACACCCTTGGGATAGCCCTTCTCGACGTACGCGTTCGGATCGACGATCGACTGGTGCACGAACTTGGGCAGCGGTTGGTTCGCTCGTTTCGCGTAGGTCGAGAGCTTGTCGAGGTCCGGGCCGATCTTCCCGGTGGCTGCTGCGGGCTGATACGTGTGGCAGCCACTGCAACCGTTCGACGTGAAGAGCGCCTTACCAGGTGCCTCCTGCTGAACCGTCCCGATGACCGTCTCCGGGAGCGCGTGCGTCGTTCCCTGGCTCCCGCATGCAGCGACGACGAGCACGAGCAAGCAGGCGGCGAAGAGGGCGGCGGGAGCACGACGCATGGCGCGCGAGTCTACTGACTCCCAACGGACGAGCGTCCAGCACCCAAGGCCTCCGAGGAAGGCGATGTCGACGGGCGTATCGTTGACGAGGAAGGACACGGCGAGGCCTACGAGCATCGCTTCGACGGTCGGCCCGCGGCGAAAGCGCACGGCGATGATCACGAGGGCCGCGAGGCCGCCGAGGAACTCCAGCGCCTTCCCCCACGACACCGTGATCGACAGGTAGGAAAGGTGCAGCCGCCGGCCGAGATCCCCGAACAGGGAGCCGGGGCCGGTGCCGACCGCATGGGTGACGTGGCTCGAGCCGCCGAGTGCGGCGTCGAGGCCGACGAGCGCGAGCGTCACGACTACGGCGGCGCCGACGACGAGCGCGAGGCGGACCGGTGTGAGCCTCGCGCCGCGGAGGCGGAGCGCGAGGAAGCCGAGCGCCGCGGCATAGACGAGGAGCCCGCCGCCGTCGGCTCCCGCGTGGCTCCAGCCGACCGTGACGAGGGCGACAGTCGACACGCACGCGAACCAGGGGAGCCCATCGGCGGCTGCTGCGGCCAGCACCGGCGCGAGCAGCAGCGTCTCGAGCTGGTTCGTGATCCCGTAGAAGCGTCCGCCCCCGTCGGGACGGGCGCCGAGCACCGCGAGCGAGTTCAGCTGCGTGTCGGCGATAAGGACGACGAGCAGCACGACGAGGAAACCGAGCACGAGCGGCGGGACCAGCCGTCGGCGTACCCCGACGACGGCGAACGCAACCGTGATTGCCGACACGCCGAGGAGGAGTGGCCAGAAGCCTTCGACGCCGGCCGCGGCAAGGAGCAGCGACGCGGCGACGGCTGCCGCGCAGGCAAGCACGCCCGGCCCCGCGGCTGCCAGCGACAGCGCACCGACCGTCACGAGGACCGCGACGACGGCCCAGCCGCGTGCTGCTGACATGTGAACGAGCCGCCGGTCGAGCGAGCGCAACGTCGTGGCTGCGTTCGCGTCGGCTTTCGTGCCGAGCGGTGCGATCCGGCAGGTGCCGTGGCGGGCCGCGTGCGCGACGTCCGCAATCGAGACCAGGCCCGGAATGCGCGTCGCCGTGGACGTCAGGAGCCCGTGCAGCCCGCAGCCGACCACCGCGATCGGGTACCGGGTGGTGTTCGGCGTCCGGCCCTGCGGCGGCAGCGCGACGTAGAACGTCAGCAGCGAGCCGTCGCGCGGCGACGGCCGCACGAGCACCTTGCCGTGCGGGGTTCCACCGAGGAGCGCGTGCACGACCTCGCCCCGCTCGAGCGAGGCGAGCGCCGACGCGCGCGTGACGGTCGTTCCGACGCCCGGCACGATGAACCCGACGGCGCCGCGTCCCGCGTACGCGGCCGGAGCGAACATCGGCACGACCCGAACTGCGACGGGCGGCGACGGAGCAGCAGCAGCGCTTGTTGCGGTGGGATTAAGCGCCTCCGTAGCGCAGAGCGCCGAAACTACAATGAGTCCTGTCCACTTCAAGGAGCACGATTCTCGATGAAACGGAAGTCATACGGACGCGACTCAGGTCTGACGCTGCGCATGCTCGCCACCGGCGGGCTGCTCGGCCTGCTGTACGTCATCTTCGCCGTCGTTCTGTTCCAGGCGCTGAACGTCGGCCTGATCCCGATGCTCGTGATCGTGATCGGCCTCGCCTTCTTCCAGTACTACACCTCGGACAAGCTCGCGCTTGCGGCCTCCGGCGCGAAGATCACCTCGCGCGAGGAAGCGCCGGAGCTGCACGCGATGGTGGAGCGTCTCTGTGCGATGGCCGACCTGCCGAAGCCGAAGATCGCCATCGTCCCGACGGACGTCCCGAACGCGTTCGCGACCGGCCGGAGCCCGAAGCACGCAGCCGTTGCGGTGACCGAGGGCCTCTGGCGGCGCCTCGATCCGAAGGAGATCGAGGGAGTGCTTGCACACGAGCTCTCGCACGTCGCGAACCGCGACGTGCTCGTCATGACCGTCGCCTCGTTCTTCGCGATGCTCGCCGCGATGCTGACCCGCTTCGGCCTCTACGCCGGGATGTGGGGCGGCGGCGGCAACCGCGACAACAACAACAATTCCGTGCCTGTGTGGCTGATCGTGTTCGCGGTTTCGATCCTGACGTACGTGATCAGCTGGGTGCTGATCCGCACGATCTCCCGCTACCGCGAGTACGCAGCCGACCGCGGCTCCGCGCTGATCACGGGCGCACCCGAGTACCTGATGAGTGCGCTCCAGAAGATCTCGAGCGAGATGTTCCGGATCCCCCAGCGCGACCTGCGCGAGGTGGAGGGCATGAACGCCTTCTTCATCATCCCGGCGTCGGTGAAGCGCACGACCTCGGAGCTCTTCATGGATCACCCGCCGCTCGAGAAGCGGCTTGCGGCGCTCTCGGAGATCGCGCGCGAGATGGGGCGGCCGGTCTAGTTCTCAGGACGAGTTCCGAGGTTCGGCTGCGGCGCGTTGGATAGAACCCCGCCGTGGGCCTGCGCGACGTTCTGTTCGGAAAGAAGAAGCTGTCGGCACCGTCCGCGGAGCGGCTGTTCGCGCTCACCACTGCGGCGGTAACTCTCGACACCGAGCTCGGCCTGAAGACGTCCGGCGCGGGCGCGGTCTCCTTCAAGCCGCTGTCGGCCGGCGACTTCGTGCGGGCCCGGAGCGACCTGCAGCAGCTGCTCGAGTCCGTCGCGGCCGAGTCAGGATCGAAGCTCGAGCAGCGCGACGACTCGTTCGGGTTCAGCTGGATCGTCGTACGCGACCCCGACCTCGAGGATCAGGTCACGGCTGTCCACGCGGTTGCGAGCGGCCTGGAGGAGACCGGTTTCGGCGAGCAGCTGCTCGCGGCCGTGTTTCGGTTCGAGGGCGGGAAGCATCCCGTCTACCTCGTGTACGGCTACAAGCGCGGAGCGTTCTGGCCTTTCGTCCCGACGGGCGACGGCCAGAACCGGGACAACGCGGAGGAGCTCGAGCTCAAGGCGAAGCTCGAGCGCGAGCTGCCGGTGGAGCAAGATCTCAGCCGTTGGTTCGGCCTCTTCGACGCGCCGCTCTGACCGATGGACGCGGCCCGCCCGGCTGGACCTCGCGCGGCGTTCGGCCTGATTCGATCGCCGACGTTCGGCCCGTACTTCGTCGGCAACGCCTCGTCGGCAAGCGGCACGTGGTTCCAGAACCTCGCCGCGCAGCTGCTCGTCTTCCGGCTGACGCACTCGGCATTTCTCCTCGGCGTGCTCAACTTCGCCAACTTCATCCCGGTACTGGCACTCGCGCCGTGGGCCGGGAGCGCGGCCGACCGGTTCGACCGTCGCCGGCTGCTGATCCTGACCCAAGCCCTGGCCACGATCCTGAGCGCCGTCCTTGCGGTGCTCGCGTGGTCCGGCCTCGCGAACCAGTGGGTCGTGATCGCGTTCGCCTTCGGGCTCGGTATATCCAGCGCCTTCAGCGCGCCCGCGTCGACGGCCTTCATCTCGCAGCTCGTGCCGCGCGATGAACTGCCCTCGGCGGTTGCGCTGAACTCGATGACGTTCAACATTGCCCGCGCGGTCGGCCCGGCGCTCGCCGCGCTGTCGGTGAAGAAGCTCGGGATCCCCGCGTCGTTCGCGATCAACGCCGGGTCGTACCTGCTCTTCATCGCCGCCCTCGCTCTCGTCCATCCGGCGCCGGTGCAGCGTGCCCGGCGCGGGGAGGCGCGCCTGCGCGAGAGTCTCGGGCTCGTTCGGCGGACGCCGCGGCTCCTGGTCTTCCTCCTGATCGTGACCGCGGTCGGGTTCGCCTCGGATCCGGTGAACACCGAGGCCCCCGCCTTCGCGCACGCGTTCGGCTACTCGGACACGGTGTCCGGGTGGATCATCGGGGCCTTCGGGGTCGGCGCGGTCGCCGCCGCCTTCTTCTTCGCCGGTCGCGTGGCGGGCTCGAGGCGCCGGATGACGACGACGCTGCTGCTGCTCGGCTTCGGGGTCGTCGCTTTCTCGGTCTCGCCCTGGCTCGCGCTCGGCTTCGTGTTCCTCGTCGTCGCGGGGTTCGGCTATCTCGCTTCGAACACGCACGCCACGAGCCGGCTCCAGCTGGAGGTGGAGGAGAGTCAGCGCGGCCGGATCATGGCTCTCTGGAGCGTCGCCTTCCTCGGCCTTCGTCCCGTTGCGAGCCTTCTCGACGGAACGCTTGCCGGCGCATTCGGCGTCCGGGTCGCAGGGGTGTGCTTGGCGCTTCCGGCCTTCGCTCTGGCCGCAGTGGCGGCGTTCTACGTGGCGAAACGGCCGCAATTTGCGACCTCCGCGTCATGATGACGCTTTTTTGACACGTATTTGACGTTGACATGACATCACCGTGATGTCACAGTGGTGCCCATGAACGTCGCGGCCTTCGTCGAGGCACTCCAGCGGGATCTCGAAGCCGTCGCCGGTATGGGCGACGACTCGGTTGCCGAAGCCGCTCGCAGAATCGCGGCAGCCCTGGAGCCATCCCTCCGGCTCCGCCTGATGGACGTCCTCGGCGAGGCCGCGGTCGAGCTGACCGGGCAGTTGCCGAACGGGCACGTCGATCTCCGTGTGTCCGGCGGCGATCCGGAGCTCGTGTACGTCGAGGAGCAGAGCGGGCCGATGCCGGCCTCCGACGACGCGCTCAGCGCGCGCGTCACGCTCCGCCTCCCGGAAACCCTCAAGAGCATCATCGATGCGGCCGCGCAGGAGGCGGGCGTATCGGCCAACACGTGGCTCCTCCAGCAGATCTCGAGGAGCGCGAACCCTTCGCGGCGGACCCCCGGTGGGCGCCGCATGACCGGCTACGGCCGGAGCTGAAAGGAGCATGTGATGCACGTTCTGCCACTGCCCTTCGGTCTCGCGCTTGCGCTGCTACCGCGCCGCGAGGCGACGCTGATCAGCAAGCCGAAGGCGCCGATCTCGGTGTACCGGGGCCCCGGCGACCGCTCGCACCGCGACCGCGTCCTCGGTGAAATCCACTATGCCAACGTCCGGCACATCATCTGATGCGCACGGCGACCTACGAGACGCCTGGCTCGCTTCGTCTCGACCTCGAGCTGCCCGTCGGACGGATCGAGGTCGAGACAGTCGAGGGGACGACGACGAACGTCGAGCTCGAGGCCGTCTCCGGCGACATGAGCGAGATCGTCGAAAACGCGCGGATCGACTGTCGCGACCGCGGCAACGGCCATGAGGTCTCCGTTGAGGTCCAGTCGCGGTTCGGCATCTTCATCTCGTTTGGCCGCTCGCAGGACATTCGTCTCCGCATCACGTGCCCGCCCGGCGCCGATCTGGACGTCACGACCAAGTCGGCCGACCTGAACGCGCGTGGACGGTACGGCAACGTGGAGATGAAGACCGCGTCGGGTGACGGAAACGTCGATGAAGCGTTCGGGTTCCTCCGCGTCAAAAGCGCGAGTGGAGACCTTCAGGCAGAGCGCGTGCACGGCTCGACGAGCGTGCAGACGGCATCCGGGGACGTCGCGCTGTCACAGGCCGACGGCGACCTGACCGTGCAGCTCGTCTCCGGCGACCTGTGGGTCGGCGATGCGCGCTCGTCGATTTCCGCGAACACGGTTTCGGGCGATCAGAGGCTCGACGCGGTGAACGCAGGCGCGATGGAGCTGCGCGCGGTATCCGGCGACATCATGATCGGGATCCGCCGCGGCGCGCGCGTCTACGTCGATGCGAACACGGTGAGCGGTTCGACGACGTCGGAGCTCGACCTGTCGGACACGCCGATCGGCGAAGAGACCGCGCAGCTGGACAGCGGCGAGCTTGTAGAGGTGCGCGCGAAGACGATCAGCGGCGACATCATGATCACGCGCGCGCCGGGCCTGGTCGAGAGCGCCTCGAGCTGATCGCGATGAGACGGGGTCTCTGGCCGCAGGGCGGTCTGTGGCGGCATGCCGACTTTCTGAAGCTGTGGTCGGCGCAGTCCGTCAGCCAGCTGGGCACGCAGATCAGCGCGATCGCGCTGCCGCTCGTCGCGCTCTACGAGCTGCATGCGACGGCGTTCGAGGTCGCCGCCCTGGGGACGGTCGAATTCCTGCCGTTCTTGTTGTTCACGCTCCCGGCAGGCGTGTGGGTCGACCGGCTGCGCCGGCGCTGGCTCATGGTCACGGCCGACCTCGGGCGTGTCGTCGCGCTCGGCTCGATCCCGCTTGCAGCCGCTCTCGGCCATCTGACGCTCGCCCAGCTCTACATCGCGGGCTTCGTGACCGGGACGTTGACGGTGTTCTTCGACGTCTCGTACCAGTCGTATCTCCCGTCGCTCGTCGAGCGCGAGCAGCTCGTCGACGGGAACGCGAAGCTCGAGGTCACCCGCGCGACGGCGCAGGTCGCGGGGCCCGGCCTCGGCGGCCTGCTCGTGCGTGCATTGACGGCGCCGTATGCCGTCCTCGCGGACGCGCTGAGCTACCTCTGGTCGGCCGGATTCCTGTTCG
>VAXB01000004.1:2280-5619 GCA_005883995.1 Actinomycetota bacterium | reverse complement strand
CGCGACGGCCCGAAGCGCCGGCGTCACCGTTCGCCACGCCGGCATCTGGCAGTTGCGCCCGCAGTCGGCGGTCCGCCGATGAGCGATCGCGGGCGTTTTCTCGAGCCGCCGCGCCTGCGCACGATGCAGGAGGATGATGAGGAGGAGCGGCGCGCGACGTGGCTCGAGCTCTTCTTCGACCTCGTCTTCGTCGTCGCGGTCGCGCAGGCGTCCTACGTCCTGACGGAGCACCTGACGGTCAGCCGGCTCTTCGCCTATCTCGGCATTTTCGTGCCGATCTGGTGGGCGTGGATGGGCTTCACCTTCTACGCGAACCGGTTCGACACGGACGACCTCCTTTACCGTCTGCTGATCCTGCTGGCGATGCTCGCGATCGCTGCGCTGGCGGTGAACACGCGCCACGCGACCAGCAGTTCCTCAGCCGGTTTCGCTGCGTCGTACATCGCGGTGCGGCTCGTGCTGCTGACGCTGTACGCGCGCGCGCGCCGTCACGTTCCGAAGGCGCGCCGTCTGACGACGATCTTCCTGTCGATGTTCGGCACGGCGATCCTCGTGTGGTGCGCGTCGCTGCTCGTCGACCCGCCGGCGCGCTTCTGGCTCTGGGGCGTAGCGCTCGCGATCGAGGTGGTCGCGCCGGTCTTCGCGTGGCGCGCGATCCCGCAGGCGCCGATCCACCCGCGCCACATCCCGGAGCGCTTCGGCCTTTTGACGATCATCGTGCTCGGCGAGTCGGTGTTCGCGGTGGTCGTCGGCGTCGCCGATGTCAGCTGGGATGCGGCGACGATCGCGACGGCGATCGCCGGTTTCGTCGCCGCGGCTTCGCTGTGGTGGATCTACTTCGGCTTCATCGACGAGTCGATCGTTCAGAGGAACATCGTCGCCGGCCTGACCTTCACGTACTCGAACTACTTCGTGATCGCGGGGATCGCGCTGCTCGGGACGGGCGTCAAGATCGGGATCCTCTCGACAGCGAGCGGTTCGCGCTATGACCACGCCGGCTGGGTGATCGGCGCCGGTGCGGCGATCTGCATGGTCGGGCTCGCGATCGTCCAGCTCGCCACTCCGCCGACGTTGTTCGACGTCGACGTGTGCCTGCGGCTCGCGACGGCCGCGCTCGCGCTTGCGCTCGCACTGGCGAGCGACGTGCTGTCGCCGGTCGTCATCCTCGCGCTTCTCGCGGCGGCCCTCCTCGCGCAGGTCGTGTACGAGCTCGCGACGCACGAAGACCATCACGTGGTCGCGAGCCTCTAGCCCGGCGCAGTCCTTCTACTGCGCCGATTCATGGTCGTACGCGAATGGCTGGTAGGTACCGAAGTGCCAGATGTTGCTCTCGCAGTCACGGGCGCTGTACTCGCGTGAGCCGTACGGCTCGTCGTGCAGATCTCGGACAATCTCCGCGCCGGCATCCCGCGCGCGTGCGCAATGTGCATCGGGGTCGCCGATGACGACGTAGATGCCGCCTCCGGAGCCGCGCGTCGCGTGCGCGCCGGCGCCTGGCGCTCCGAACATCACGATCCCGTTGCCCAGCCGGACCTCGGCGTGATGGATCGTGCCCTGCTCGTCGCGATAGACCGCGTGCTGCTCCGCGCCGAACGCGTTGACGAGGAACTCGAACGCCGTATCGGTGTCCTCGTAGCTCAATGTCGGAAAGACCGTCGGATGTTCCACCGCTCTCCTCCTTGTCGGGATCGGTGGTGACCGTACGCCGGCCGTCGCGACGCGTCTTGGACGAAATTGACGCTGCGCTACGCGGCTATGCCGCCGGACTCGAGCGTTGCGGCGGCAAAGCTCGCAGGAGTCGTGCCGGCGAGCTCGCGGAAGTCGCGCGTCATATGCGCCTGGTCGAAATAGCCGGTCGCGAACGCGGTCTCCGCGAGTCCGCGACCAGCCCGCAGCGCTGAGACGGCACGGTCGAAGCGGACCAGGCGTGCGAACGTCTTCGGCGCGACTCCGATCTGCTCCCGGAATCGGACGATCAGCCGCCGGTGGCTCCAGCCGAGGTCGTCTGCGAGTGCGCGGATCGGAATGCTGCCCCCGGTTCGACGAAGGTGCGCCCAGGCCCAGTCCAGCGACGGCTCCGGCGCGCCCGACCGGTCGAGGCGGCGGAGGAGGAAGCTCTCGACGAGGTCGAAGCGCTGCGTCCACGATCGTGCGTCCCGGAGACGGTCGGTCAGCTCGCCTGTGTTCGCAAGCACGTCGTCGAGGGGAACCGTGCAGTTCTCGAGCTCGTGCATCGGGAGGCCGAGAACGCGGTGTGCGCCGAGCGGCGTGAGCCGTAACTCGATGCACGCCCAGCGCTCGGCGCCGCGGACGAACGTGGGGCGGGTGTGGAGTCCCGCCAGGAACGAGTCGTGTGGCTCGAACGCCGAGCGATCCGCGGACGCAATCGCCCACGGCGCGCCCAGGTTCAGGATGAGCGGAATCCCGGGGAACGGCACTTCTCGAAGCTCGGCCGTCGAACGTCCGCGCGTCTGCGCCCAACCTTCGGGCTCGGCCAGGAGGTACGGACGGAGCGCCGGGTGAGCAGCGCGGCGGGCGACCTCCACGGTCGAGGTCTCTGTCTCGTACGTCTCGAGGCGCACTCGCGGAGCGTACGTGTCGTCTAGCCGTCGAGCTCGGTCGGCACGAGGTCGACGTCGATCCGGCGTCCCCCGCGGATCAGCGTTGTGCGCAGCGTGCGGCCGATCGCGTCGCCGATCATCAGGCGGTGCAGCGCGTCGACGGTCCCGATCGGCTCGCCGTCGATCGCGACGATCAGATCCTCCGCGCGAAGCCCGGCGCGCGCCGCAGGGCTTTCCTCGACCACTTGCACGACCTCGACGCCCCCGGCTTGGCGCAGCTCGCGTGCGAGACGCGGCGGAAGCGGACGCGGCCCTCCGGCGATCCCCAGGTACGCGCGCCGGAAGCGCCCCTCGGACATCAGCGCGACGATGATGTGCCGTGTCGCAGCGTTGATGGGGACAGCGAGCCCGAGGCCGACACCGGCCACCGCGGTGTTGATCCCGACGACGCAGCCGCGCCCGTCCGCCAGCGCGCCGCCCGAGTTCCCAGGGTTCAGAGCGGCGTCGGTCTGGATCACGTTGTCGACCACGCGCACGTTCGTGCCGGAACGCGTCGGCAGCGAGCGGCCGAGCGCAGAGACGACACCGGCCGTGACCGATCCGGCGAAGCCGTTCGGATTTCCGATCGCGACGACGAGTTGGCCGACACGCAGCCGCTCCGCGTCGCCAAGCTCGGCCGCCGTCAGTTCGTGCGCGTCGGCGCGAAGCACTGCGAGATCCGACAGCGCGTCGGCGCCGATCACCTCGAACTCGACCTCGCGGCCGTCCACGAACGACG
>VAXB01000004.1:0-2054 GCA_005883995.1 Actinomycetota bacterium | reverse complement strand
GGCTGCGTCGTGCGGCTACTTCGTCAGTCGGAAGTCGGCCCGGTGGCTCGTCCCGTCCCGCAGTGTCCTGCCGCCCGTCGCGGTCGCTCACGAAGGCGACGCGCGTCACGTCCGGCGAGAGCGCGGGCTGCCGGTCGGCCGAGGCGTTTTGCGTCAGGTTCCGCTGATTCGAACCGTCGGCGGACGCCGCGTAGATCTCCTCGTTACCGTCGCGCGTCGAGGTGAAGACGATCGTGCCGGCGGTCGACGTTGCAGCCGATGCCGACGGCGCGGCGCCACGCCCGGTTTCGCCTGGACCTTCGCGGCGGCGCTCCTCGCGCGCATCCCTCGGATGGGCGATCTGCGAGAGTCCCGCCGTGGCAGAGGTGGACACCAGCCGCGACGGCGGCGTCCTGACGATCACGCTCAACCGGCCGGACGTGCTGAACGCGTTCAATGCCGCGATGCACGCGGGCCTGGCCGGGGCGCTGAAAGAAGCACGCGATCGAAGCGTTCGCGCGGTTGTCATTACCGGCGCCGGCCGCGGGTTCTGCGTGGGTCAGGATCTGACCGAGTTCCGCGAGGCGCCAGGTGACATCGGCGACCGGCTGCGGTCGACCTATCACCCGAACGTGCTCGCGATCCGCGCGCTCGAGAAGCCCGTGATCGCAGCGGTCAACGGCGCCGCCGCCGGTGCGGGGCTCTCGTTCGCATGTGCGTGCGACATCCGCCTCGCGTCCGACGCCGCGACGTTCGTGCCGGCGTTCATCAACGTCGGCCTCGTTCCGGACTCGGGCGGGACGTTTTTCCTCGCGCGCCTGCTCGGTCCGGCGCGGGCGTTCGAATGGATGACGGCGGGGCGCAGGCTGACGGCGGCCGAGGCGCAGGCCTTGGGGCTCGTGTCCGAAGTCGTCGAGGCGGACGCGCTCGCATCGCGCGCAGCCGAGGTCGCGACCACGCTCGCCGAGCTGCCGACGCGCGCGATCGGGATGACGAAGCGCCTCTTCGATCGTGCGCCGACAAGCCGGCTCGAGGAGCAGCTCGAGCGGGAGGCGCAGTTACAGACGGCAGCGACGCAGACCGAGGACTTTCGCGAAGGCGTCGCGGCGTTCCTCGAGAAGCGCCCGCCGAACTTCCGCGGCGCCTAGGTTCGTCAGGTTTGACTCTTGCTGCAGGTCGTCGCGCCGAGCCGGTCGGCGAGATCGTCGCTGTGCCGGTTGTCGCGTGACGCTCCGGGCACCAGGCGCTGCACGCCTGCGAGGTCGTTGGCGCGTGCGCGGTCGCGGATCGCAACCACGTCGGCGTGGAGGCGCTCGAGCGACGACACCCATGCGTTTGCCGTCGCTTCCTCGTCTTTTGGTGGACGCAGGCGCCGCAGCTTCTGCGTCGTCGCGTCGAGCGCGGGGAGTGTCCGCTCGGACAGGCGGGCGAGCGCCTTGAGGCTCTCAGCACCGCCGAAGGACTTCACCTGCCGGTTGAACCGCCCGCAGATCGCGTTCGCGCGCGCTGCGTATTTCGCTTTTGACAGCCGGTTGCCACCGCCGCCGCACGCCGCGAGCGTGAGGACCAGGGCGAGGGCGAGCGCGCGACGCACGGCTTTACGGTAGCGAGGTGCCGCACCGGCCACGCGTGTCCTTCGACCCGGACCTTCGGCGGCGTCGCGCCGCCGTCGTGCTGCGGGCACCGCTTGCCGTTCCCGCCTTTGCGTTGCTGCTCTTGTTCTCGGTCGTCGCTGCTGGAACCCTGCCGATCGCGTGGGCCGGCGCCGTTCTGACGCGGCGGGTGCCGGAGCCGGCGCATCGTTTTCTGCGCGTCTACGTCCGTTACGCGCTGCGGGTCTCAGCGTGGACGACGTTGACCGTTCGCCGCTACCCGCGGCTTCGCGGCGCGTCCCTGCCCGTCGTCGAGGTCGAGCGCGCGCACGAGTCACGGTTGACGGCGCTGTTCCGGGCGCCGCTCGCACTGCCGTCGCTCGTGCTCGCGAGCGTCTTCGCGGCAGTCGTCGTCGCGGCCGCGATCGGAGCGTGGTTCGTCGCGCTCCTCCGCGGGCGCACCACGGAGGGGCTGCGCGAGCT
>VAXB01000003.1 GCA_005883995.1 Actinomycetota bacterium | reverse complement strand
CTGTTGAGGGATTTCCACAGGACGTGGAAAAGGGAGCACCCGGAACAACGCAAAATTCCCGTCGTGCCGCCTTGTCGGGGCGGCGGGAATTACGCGATCAGACCGCGGCGAAAGCCGACGGCGACCGCGTGCGCGCGTGACCTCGCCTGCAGCTTTGCCAGCAGGTGGCGAACGTGCGACTTCACGGTTTCCTCAGAGAGGAACAGGCGCGTACCGATCTCGCGGTTCACGAGACCGTCCGAGATCAGCTGGAGCACCTCGATCTCCCGCATCGTCGGCTCCTGCTCGAGCTCGCGGAGCGGGCCCGTGAACGGGATCACTTCGGCCTGGCCGTTCTGGCGCCTGGCCGCGACGGCTTCGAACCGCCGCTGGTGATCCATGTAGCGAGAGAGGATCTCCTTGCGCTCGGCAGCGTCCATGCGAGGCGTATCGGCCTTCTAGCCATCCCCCTTTAGCTGCAGGTCCTACCTCGACTCAGGGATTGCCCCCGCCGCCTCGGCCTCGAGGCCTCGAGGGACTAGGACTCGGGAACCGGGTGCGACGGCCCGGAGGTATCAACAGGCGTCGCCGACTCGTCCGCCGCTGCCGGCGTATGGCGCTCCGACACGGTCACCCGCTGGAGCGTCTCGACGTCGACGTTCAGCGGATGGTGGCACGCAGCGAAGTGGTCGTTTCCGTAATTCGTCAGCGGCGGCTCGACCTGGCGGCAGATGTCGGTCATGTACGGACACCGCGGATGGAAGCGACAACCCGACGGCGGGTTGATCGGGCTCGGGACGTCGCCCTGGAGGACGATCCGGTTCCGCTTTTCCGAGAGGTCGGGATCCGGGATCGGGACGGCCGAGAGGAGCGCTTCGGTGTACGGCATGATCGGCCGCTCGTAGAGCTCCTGGGCGGGCGACAGCTCGACGAGCTTCCCTAGGTACATCACCGCGATGCGATCGGAAACGTGCCGGACGACGCCGAGGTCGTGGGCAATGAAGATGTACGTCAGGCTCAGCTCTTTCTGGAGGTCGTCCAGAAGGTTGAGCATCTGCGACTGGATCGAGACGTCGAGCGCCGAGACCGGCTCGTCCGCGACGATGAGCTTCGGCCGCAGCGCGAGCGCCCGCGCGACGCCGATCCGCTGACGCTGGCCGCCGGAGAACTCGTGCGGGAACCGGTTGTAGTGCTCCGGCGAGAGGCCGACCGTCTCCATCAACTCCTGCACCCGCTTCTTCCGCTCGCGCTTGTCGCCGATCCCGTGGACGACGAGCGGCGCGGCGATGATCGAACCGACGCGCTTGCGCGGGTTCAGGCTCGCGTACGGATCCTGGAACACCATCTGCATCTCGCGGCGCAGCGGCCGGAGCGCCCGATGGCCGAGGCGGCCAATCGATCGGCCCTGGAACTTGACGTCGCCGCCGGTTGGATCGAGCAGCCGAACGATCGTCCGCCCGAGCGTCGACTTCCCGCAGCCTGACTCGCCGACGAGACCGAGCGTCTCGCCCTCGTCCACGGCGAACGTTACGTCGTCGACCGCGTGCACGCGGCCGACCTCGCGGCTCAGCAGCCCCTTGCGAATCGGGAAGTACTTGACGAGGCTGTCGACCTCGACGAGCGGCCCGTCGCCATTCGTTATGCCGTTCATGCTCACGCGGCGACGTCGCCTTCGATCGTCTTGCCGCGGATGGAGCGCTTGTAATCCGGCTCGAGCCAACAGCGGTCGATGTGACTCTGCTTCTCGATCCTCGAGATCAGCGCCGGCTCCTCCATGCACTTGTCGAACGCGTGCGGACAGCGCGGCCGGAACTTGCAGCCCTGCGGCAGGTTGATCAGCGAAGGCGGCAACCCGGCGATCGAGTGCAGGCGCTCCTGCTTCGGCCGGTCGAGGCGCGGAATCGATCCGAGCAGTCCCCACGTGTACGGCATCTGCGGGTCGTAGAAGACGTCTCGCTTGTCGCCGTACTCGACGATTCGCCCCGCGTACATCACGGCGATGTCGTCGGCGATGTCGGCGACCACACCGAGATCGTGCGTGATCAG
Organism: Actinomycetota bacterium; assembly: GCA_005883995.1. Taxonomy (GTDB): domain Bacteria; phylum Actinomycetota; class Thermoleophilia; order Gaiellales; family Gaiellaceae; genus 3-1-20CM-4-69-9. The sequence goes on along the minus strand of VAXB01000003.1, from coordinate 891 downwards.
GATGACTGCCGAGTTGAAATCGTCCTTGAGCCGTCCGATCAGGTCGATGATCTGCGCCTGGATCGTGACGTCGAGCGCTGTGGTCGGCTCGTCGGCGATCAGGACGTCCGGGTTGTTCGCCAGCGACATCGCGATCATTGCGCGCTGCCGCATCCCGCCGGAGAACTGGTGCGGGTAGTCGTCGACGCGGGACTCCGGGTTCGGGATACCGACCTGCTTCAGAAGCTCGACCGACCGTCGCCGTGCTGCGCGTTTGTCGATGTCCTCGTGGGTCAGGATCGACTCGCAGATCTGCGCGCCGATCGTGTACACGGGGTTAAGCGACGTCATCGGATCCTGGAAGATCATCGACATCTCGTTGCCGCGGACTTCCTGCAGTTGGCCCTCGTTCATCTTCAGGACGTCCTGGCCCTTGTAGAGGATCTCGCCTTCGAACCGCGTGTTCTGGTCGCGTGTCAGCCCGAGTAGCGTCAGCGACGTAACGCTCTTCCCCGAGCCCGACTCACCGACGATCCCGAGCACTTTGCCGCGGTCGAGGTTGAAGCTGACGCCGTCGACCGCACGAACGAGACCGTCCTCGGTCGCGAATTGCACCTTGAGGTCGTTGACCTCGAGCAGACGTTCGGCCATCGGCGGGCTATCGACCGACCTACGCGGGCCTGATCCGCGGGTCGAGGTACGCGTACATGAGGTCGACCACCACGCTGAACACGACGATGAAGAACGTCGCATAGATCGTCACGCCCATGATCGGCGGAAGGTCGAGGCTCTGCGTCGACTGCGCGGCGTACTGACCCACGCCCTTCAGGTCGAACACCGTCTCCGTGAGGATCGCGCTGCCGCCGAGCACTGCCGCGAAGTCGAGCCCGAACAACGTCACGATCGGGATCA